>NZ_VTDQ01000001.1 GCF_015627175.1 Acinetobacter pollinis
GTACTTAACTGGCTTTTTTTACAAGAAACTTAGTCTAATGTTTGAATACTAAAACCAGCTTCATTCGTTAGCTGTGTGAATGTAGGAAAACTTGTTGCTACTGTTTCTGTACCATGAATAGTAATTGCTTCACTTGCACGCAAACCTGCGATACTAAAACTCATTGCAATACGGTGATCGTGATGAGATTGAATTTCTGCACCCTTAAAAATAGGATCCCAATTTCCAGTTTTACCTTTACCTTCAATGACAATACCATCAGGAGTCGGTTCACACTGGATACCCATAGCTTGTAAACCATCTGCCATGACTTGAATACGATCAGATTCTTTCACGCGTAACTCTGCTGCACCTGTAAGTACAGTTTGTCCTTCAGCGCAAGATGCCGCAACAAAGAGTGCAGGAAATTCATCAATTGCTAAAGGTACCTGATCTTCAGGAATATGTATTCCTTTTAGAGTTTGTGTTCCACGAATACGAATATCTGCAATTGGTTCACCGCCTGCAATCCGCTCATTTAGAACAGTAATATCTGCACCCATCTGTTTTAAAATTTCAATAACACCTGTTCTTGTTGGATTAATACCAACCGCTTCAAGTGTAACATCTGAATCTTTACAAATAGCCGCACCTACCATGAAAAATGCAGCAGATGAAATATCTGAAGGCACTTGAATGTTCGTACCAACTAATTTTCCACCACCGACTAAACTAATTCTATTTCCTTCAGTTTTTACTTCATAGCCAAATGCACGAAGCATACGCTCTGTATGGTCGCGTGTTGGTTCAGGCTCAGTTACTGATGTTTCACCCTCAGCCCAAAGGCCAGCAAGTAAAATACCTGACTTTACCTGTGCAGATGCCATTGGTAAATCATACTGAATACCTTTTAAATTCTGTTTACCTGTAATACTTACAGGAGGTGTACCTTTTTCACCTGTAGTTTGAATCTGTGCACCCATTAAACGCAGTGGTTTAGCAATACGCTCCATCGGACGCTTAGATAAAGAAGCATCTCCAGTCATGACTGTATCAAACTGTTGTGCAGCAAGCATGCCTGAAAGTAAACGCATACTTGTACCTGAGTTACCCATATAAAGTGCTTTTTCTGGTGCTTTCAGTCCAGACATTCCCACACCATGAATCGTAACATGACCATTTTCTGGTCCTTCAATTTTTACGCCCATGTCTTTAAAAGACTGTAATGTAGCCAATGCATCTTCACCTTCAAGGAACCCCGTAACTCGTGTTGTCCCTTCTGCAATTGCACCAAACATAATTGAACGATGTGAAACCGACTTATCTCCCGGTATGGAAAAAGTCCCCTTAAACTGATGATCTTTAGGCAAAATTGTAAATTTCTGAGTCACTGATACGTTCTCCATCACTGTCTTTTTTGTGAGCATATGATTAAAATGTTGTCTGGCGGCTTGGGCATGCTCTAACAGCCCCATTAATGCCTGAGAATCATCTTGTTCGATAATACGGCGAATAACTTTTAATTGAGCATCAAATCCATCTACGGCATCCAAGATAGACTTTTTATTTGAGAAGAAAATGTCATGCCACATTTGGGGATCAGATGCGGCTATGCGTGAAAAATCTCTAAACCCACCCGCCGCATAACGAAATATATCTAAATTATCTTCACGACTTGCAAGTTGCTCTACTAAATTAAATGCCATTAAATGTGGCAAATGACTGGTATGTGCAAGTACTTCATCGTGCTTTTGAACATCCATACAAATGACTTCGGCATCTGCAGCTTTCCAAAGTTGTGTAAGCTTTGCAACAGCCCACGGCGCACTTGTTTCCAAAGGTGTTAAAATCACTTTATGGTGTGCGAACAAATCAGCTTTTCCTGCATGCACCCCTGTGTTTTCACTACCAGCAATCGGATGACCTGGCACAAACCCTTCAGGCAATGCCTCTCCAAATACCGCTTTTGCCGCCTCAACAACATTTGCTTTGGTGCTACCTACATCTGTAAGAATAACATTTGCATTTAAATAAGGCTGAATCGTACTTAAAATATGTGCTGTGGCACGTACAGGTAGTGCAAGAACAACCAAATCTGCACCTTTTACAGCTTCAATTGCATCGGTATATCCTGCTTCAATTAAACCCAATGCTTTCGCATCTTCCAAAGTTTTCTCAGATCTTGTCGATGCCACAACAAGCTTTGCTAGTTTTTTCGCATGAATGACACGTGCTAGGCTAGATCCAATTAATCCCAAGCCAATAAAAGCAACTTTTTCAAATAATACAGGTGTCATGTGATTGCACCCGAAATTTTTACTAACACCATGAATATCCTATACTTTCTAACACGGACTTTATCTTAAATTACAGCAAGTGGATAAGAACCTAAAATGCGAAGTTCTTTC
Organism: Acinetobacter pollinis; assembly: GCF_015627175.1. Taxonomy (GTDB): domain Bacteria; phylum Pseudomonadota; class Gammaproteobacteria; order Pseudomonadales; family Moraxellaceae; genus Acinetobacter; species Acinetobacter pollinis. The sequence goes on from NZ_VTDQ01000001.1 coordinate 2,388, forward strand.
GCCAGTGGTCTAATTTCATCAATCGCTGCCTTTACATTTTCTTGATCAATATGACCTTCTAAATCAATAAAGAAGATATACGTCCATTTTTCATGTAGGTCTGGTCGTGTTTCTATACTCGTTAAACTAATACGGTGTTTCGAAAAAGGCTCTAAAATTTCAAGCAAAGCGCCCGAACGGTTATGGGCTGAAATAAGTAAAGAAGTTTTGTCATTGCCACTTTGTGGAATCTTTTCACGACCGATCACAAGAAACCTTGTTGTATTCTCAGGATTATCTTCAATATTGTTATGTAGAATTTCTAAACCATAGGTACTTGCAGCCACATCGGAAGCAATTGCAGCAGAATGCCATTCACTACGAATACGGCGAGCTGCCTCAGCATTTGAACTTAAAGCCACACACTCTACACCAGGATAATTTGCTTCTAGCCATTGACGGCATTGTGCCAATGCTTGTTGATGCGCATAAATTTGCTTAATGCTGTCTTTGCGCGTGTGCTCAGAGACTAAAAATTGATGATGTATTCTTAGCTCTACTTCACCAATCACATTTAAATGTGAAGATTTAAAACAATCCAACGTATGATTAACCACACCCTCAGATGAGTTTTCTACAGGTACTACACCGTAGTGTGCAATTCCAGCTTCGACTTCACGAAAAATTTCATCAATGGTTGTTACTGGACGTACTACCGCGTCTTGTCCAAAATGTTTTAAGGCAGCAGCTTGGGTAAACGTTCCTTCAGGCCCTAAAAATGCAATACTCTGTGGTGCCTCTAGCGCCAAACATGCAGACATAATTTCACGAAATAAGCGTGCTACCGTTGCATCAGACAATGGACCTTCATTTCTTTCCATAACCTTACGCAACACCTGTGCTTCACGCTCAGGACGATAAAACAATGGGTTATCTTCTTCTGCAAACTTAGCATGTGCAACTGCTTCTGCTAAAGATGCACGGCGATTAATCAAAGCATGAATTTGCTGATCAACACCATCAATATCTGAACGAATTTGATCTAAATTTAAAGAAGTTTTCTTTTGACCGTCATGACCCATTTGAAATCATCCCACACATATATAAATAAGCATTCATGCAAGTATAACCATATTCAAATCAGAAGTGCTATTTGCATTCACTAAAAATTCGAATGATGTTTTTATTGGACTTTAATAATGAAAATGATTATCTTTTATAAAAACACAATTTAAGAATAATATGAACTCTCCTAAAAAGCATAGACTTAACACATTATTTTTATGTGGCTTATTCAGTCTTACTCCAATGAGTTACGCTCAAGACCCTATGCAAATTACAACAAAAAGTACGCAAAGCACTTCTTTTAATATGCTTTCAGCATATACACATCAACAATATCAAATTGATATCTATTTTCCCCCTAGCTCAAACTTACCTTCCGAAGGCTACCATGTCCTCTATTTACTTGATGGCAATGCTGTTATAGAGAGTGCCAAAACGCTTACAAATATTTTAACGACCTCATCTAAATCTTCAGCAAATACCACTCCCGTCGCCCTCGTTTCAATTGGTTACATCACTGCAAAAAATGGATTTAATACTGTACAAAGAGCATTAGACTATACTCCCACACCTAATACTCAACAATATGCTCGTCCACCTACCGTATTTGGTGGTGCACAACTATTTAGTAAATTTATCGAAAAAGAGCTTCAACCTCGTATTGAACATGAATATTTTATTAATACTCAAGCTCAAGCCATTTATGGTCATTCGCTAGGCGGTTTATTTGTTTTGAACCTACTATCTCAAAAAAATCATTTATTTAATCGATTTATTGCTGCTAGCCCCTCCATTTGGTTTAACCAATATGAAACCATCAACAAACCTTTTAAATTAAAAAATAATCAAATGCTTATGATTACTTTTGGTTCAAATGAAGGTGCTGGACCCAGCGGAGATACAGTTCATCATGCAAAAGAGATGAGAGATAAGCTATTTTCAAGTTTAAAAAATACAGACAATACGTGGACATATATACAACCTGGCGACCAACATATTATGAATCTTTATTCAACACTTCCCAAAGCCATTTTACTCACAAGTTGTAACTCTCTAGTAGCATGTCATGAACAACTTGATCCACAATAATGACTTCTCAGAACTGAAACTGATATATTAAAAGTAGATTCTGCAGAAAAATCTTATTTATGAATACTAAGCGCAACTTATACAAAGATTTAGAACATCCTTTTGCACAATACATTCGTATTATTGGCAAAGGCAAGACAGGTTCACGCTCACTTACCCAAGAAGAAGCCTACAATGCTTTTCGTTTAATCTTAGAAAAAGAAGTGCTAGATGTTCAAGTTGGTGCTTTTTTGATGTTACTTCGGGTTAAAGAAGAATCAATTGATGAGCTGACAGGTTTCGTTCAAGCCACCAAAGATAAACTTGAATTTTCACCAATAAATGTAGATTTAGACTGGCCATCTTATGCTGGAAAACGCAAGCATTATCCTTGGTTTATTCTTTCTGCACTTACACTAGCACATTATGGCTATCGTATTTTTATGCATGGTGCATCAGGTCATACTATCAATCGAGTGTATACAGAAGAAGTTCTTGAATATCTTGGTTTCCCTATCTGTCACACACAAACAGATATCGAACAACAACTCAATCAACGATCATTTGCTTACCTTCCTTTAGAACAGCTTTCACCTACCCTAAACGACCTGATTCAATTGAGAAATGTCATGGGTCTTCGCTCACCCATTCATACACTTGCTCGCCTTATTAATCCATTTAATGCAAAAGCCACACTACAATCTATTTTTCATCCTGCCTATCGAAACTCACATCAACATGCTGCGTTAAATTTAGGGTATCAAAACAGTGCTGTTATTAAAGGTGAAGGCGGAGAGTTTGAACGAAATCCAGATGCAAAAACACTTATTTGCGGTATCAAAAATGGTCAACTTTATGAACATGAACTTCCTAAACTCACCCCTGACCGTAGTCCAACAGAAGAATTTCTAGATCTCGCTTTCTTTAAAGACGTCTGGGAAGGTAGAGCCACACACCCCTATGGTGAAATGGCAATTATTGAAACTATAGGCATTGCACTATATACGATGCAAAAAGCTGAAAGCTTTGCAGAAGCAATGCAAACAGCAACACACTTATGGAAAAATAGACAACAAACTTAAGTGAATCGAATCGGTCTTGGAGATGAGTCGTCATCACAAACATCTCCTTCCTTTTTCTTACCCTTATCGATATAACCTGTCCGTTCATCTTCTGGTAAATGGGTATATTCCCAAGCCAGTACAGCTTGCATGCATGTTTCTCTTTGCTCTTTGGAAAGTACAATACCGTTTGGCCATTTTCCAATTTCTACAGCTGTTTTTAACCGCTTTACAATATCAGCATCTAAAACAGATAACATTTGCTCTATATTCATTCATCTTCCTGTTGCTGTAATGCTTCAAAATCTTGATTCCACCCTAACTTCGTACGACATGCCATATAAAAATCATATCCAGGTGGATGCAATAAATTCAACTTAAATGGATACTTACGGATATGTAGCGATTCACCATCGTTTAATGAAACACTCGGTTGACCATCGGCACTCACCATCGGCATCCAACGTGACTCTCTCGCTGTAATTTTAATCTCACTTTGATCGCCGACGATAATAGGACGTGAAGACAATGTATGGGGATGCATGGGTACCAATGAAATTGCTTCCATACTTGGATGGATAATAGGGCCTCCTCCAGACAATGCATATGCTGTAGAACCTGTTGGTGTGGCAATAATTAACCCATCGCTATGTTGTCTATAGACAAAATGGCCATCTATTTCAAGTTCAAAATCAATCATATGCACAGACTTTCCAGAATGTAGCACGATATCATTTAAAGCAATTGCTTGATATAAAATCTCATCTTCTGCACGAATTTCTAATTCTAATAAAAACCGACGATCTAATAAAAATTTTCCTTGTAAAACTTGGTCTAATTTTGCCAAAACATCTGAAGGCTTAATATCTGTCAAAAAGCCCAATCGACCTCGGTTCACACCTACAACAGGTGTATTATGTTTTACCAGTGCACGTGCAGCATGTAGTAGAGACCCATCTCCTCCAACCACAATTACTAAGTCTGCAACCTCACCCATCATTTTTCGACTGATCATTTGACAATCTTGATAAGGTACAAGCTGTGCTGTTTCTTCATCAAAAATAGGATGTAAGCCCAATTTAATTAAATGGTCATGAATTAAACACAACGTACTTACTACAGCAGATTTGTCTGGTCTACCAATGAGTCCAATGTTGCGAAACGACTTATGGGAAATCTTCACTAAATTCAGCGCTCCGTACAAGAATAACTTTATAATAACATGTACATTTCATCAAAAACATGTTGCAACATGATGGGTTGCTTCCTGTTTTCTCGGATATTTTTTGTATCGTTACCGCAATAATTATTGCAAAATGTGAAAAACATTCGCATGATTATAGGGTTTGTCTCGGATAGCTTATCACTTTTTATGAAGTCGCAACGTGGTCTTAGTTTTTTTCTAGTCATCTTTTTGATACTAGTCATTGTTGGTTGTATTGCCTTTAGTTTCTATATTATTCGTTTAGATAATGTTATCCGCTCAAAATTTGAGGGGCAACGTTGGGATATTCCTGCAAAAGTCTATGCACGACCATTAGAAATTTATAACCAAGCTCCTGTCAGTGAAGCCAACTTAATTCAAGAGCTAAACATGCTCGGTTATCATAAAGCAGATAACTATGAGCATCCAGGTTCATATGTCCTCAAAGGGAACAATGTTTTAGTACATACACGTGGTTTTGACTTTGGCGACAGTAATGAACCAGAGCAAGTTCTTGACTTAGCATTTGCACAAGATGAAATCGTAAATGTTAAAACAACAAAACCTTCTGAAACAGGTATGACTCGTCTCGAGCCATTACTGATTGGCGGTATTTACCCTCAGCATAATGAAGACCGTGTACTCATAAAATTACAAAATGTACCTCAGCCTCTTATTAATGCATTAATTGCAACAGAAGACCGTGACTTCTATACACACCATGGGATTTCCGTTCGTGGTACGGGACGTGCTATTTTCAGTAATATCACAGGTGGACGCAGACAAGGGGGATCTACCCTTACCCAACAATTGGTTAAAAACTTTTTCTTATCGCCTGAACAAACGTATAAACGTAAAATTAATGAAGCGTTGATGGCTTTTCTGTTAGAAATGCATTACAGCAAATCAGAGATATTAGAAACCTATCTAAATGAAGTACATTTAGGTCAAAACGGTAACTATTCCATTAATGGCTACGGTCTTGCATCACAATTTTACTTTGGTCTACCACTACGTGAGCTTAATATTTCGCAACAAGCCTTCTTGGTTGGTCTAGTTCAAGGGCCATCTTTATATAATCCATGGCGTAATCCAGAGCGTGCAAAAGAAAGACGTAATGTCGTACTCAATAATATGCTTACTACAGGCTATATTACACAGCAACAGTACGATACTGAAGTTGCTCGCCCACTTGGTGTTATTGATAAACCGTCTCTAGGGCCAACAAAATTCCCAGATTTCATGGATATTGTACGCCGTCAACTGCGTGCTGAATATCAAGATTCAGACCTAACAAACCAAGGACTCAGAATCTTTACGACCTTAGACCCCGTAGCACAAACCAATGTTCAAAATGCGTTTAAAGATAGTGTTGAAAATCTTACAAAACGCAATCCACGTGCATTAAACGATTTACAAGGTGCAGTACTTATTCAACGACCAGATAATGGTGAGCTTGTTGCAGCCGTGGGTTCATCGCAAGATTTTACAGGATTTAACCGTACGATTGATGCAAAACGTCAAGTGGGTTCTCTACTGAAACCAGCAATTTATATTAATGCCATTGAATCAGGTCGTTATAACTGGGCAAGCTTAATTCCAGATAGTTCAATTAGTATTAGTGCAAATGGTAAAACTTGGACACCTAAAAACTATGGTGGTGGTGAACATGGTATGGTACCTATGGTACAAGCCCTAGAACACTCCTATAACCTTGCAGCAGTACGCATGGGTCAAGAATTTGGTGTGCCTGCATTTATAAATAACTTACGTAAGTTTGGCGTAACCAGTGATATTCCATCTTATCCTTCAACATTTCTTGGTGCTATTAATATGTCGCCAATGGAAGTGCTTAGTATCTATGGAAACTTTGCGACAGGTGGGTTTAAATATCCAACTAAATCTATTCGTGCGGTAGTTGACCAAAATGGTAAAGTACTCGACCGCTATGGCTTAAATGTACAACAAACCATCGATCCTGCAGCTGCTTATGTCTTAAACTATGGATTGCAACAGGTTATGCGCTCAGGTACAGGACAAGCTGCTTATCGCAGTTTACCAAGCAATCTAAATCTTGCAGGAAAGTCTGGTACAACAAATGATGCACGAGACTCATGGTTTGCAGGTTATTCTGGCAACTATGTTGCTGTTGTTTGGTTAGGTCTAGACAATAATAAAATTACTGGATTAACAGGTTCATCAGGTGCTTTACCGGTATGGACGAATGTAATGAAGCAATTGCATCAGCAACCCGTAAATTTAACCCAGCCTGATGATGTGCAGTGGCAATGGATTGACGTAGCTACAGGTAACCTTTCTGCTCAAGGTTGTAGTAACGCTATGTATATTCCTCTTTTAGCCGGACATGTACCAACACAATCAACATCATGTGCAATGCCAAATCAATTCATACCAGACAGCAATGCATCTGCACCAGCTACATCTTCAGATGATCCTTTGGAAAATCTTATTCAACAAACGACCGAAGATCGTTCTAATAATAATGCTACCCCTACTTCGCCACCACAGGTGATTTCATCGGGCAGTTATAATTAATTTTTGGAGAACATAAATGAGATTAAAATTATTAACGAGTAGCTTAATGCTACTCGGTATGGTGGGATGTAGCCAACTTCCAAGCTTACACCATAGTCAGCAACCAACAAGAACAACAACAGCACCTAAAATTGACGCTGAGCCGATGACTCCACCGACTCAAGTCAAACAACCGAATACTGGTGTAACAACTACGCCTTATAATCCGGGTGAGATTAAGCATGAATCTATGCCTATTCCACAGCCACAGCCACAGCCACAGCCACAGCCACAGCCACAGCCACAGCCACAGCCACAGCCACAGCCACAGCCACAGCCACAGCCACAGCCACAGCCACAGGCTCCATTACCTACACCAAAACCTCAACAACCGATTAGTAATACAATTACAGTCAGCAATGCACAGCCACCTGCTTTTCGTAATTTAATTAACCAGTCACAAATTGCTTATCAACAACAGCAACTAGACAAAGCCGAACATTTAGCTATTCTAGCTCAGCGAATAGCACCACAAGCTTCAGGAAGCTATGTCATGCTTTCAAGAATTGCTTTGCAGAAAAAACAGTTTTCACAAGCCCAATCTCTTGCACAAAGAGGTATGATTTTCGCACCAGATAAAACAACCAAAAAGCAATTTTGGCAGGTTATTTCTAAGTCTGCTCAACAGCAACATAACAATGATTTAGTAAACAAAGCAGAAGCGGCAATAAACAACTTAAACTAAAACGCTGATACACCTGCAACACCGTAGGCCTGAAAATCTTGTGCGGTTTTTAGGTCATTCGGTGTTAATCCTCCTAATGCAAAAACCAAAGCGTGTGTTGCTTTTGTCAAACTTTGAAAGTTACTCCACCCCAGTGGCTGAGCGTTGATATGGGTATTCGTTTTTTGTACAGGACTAATAAAAATAGCCTCGCACCCTATACGCTGTGCCATACTTATACTTTCTAAGTCATGACATGCAGCAATATAGCGACACCCCATGACTAAATCTTTTTTTGTTAAACTGGCAAGTTGACTCTGTTTAATATGAATCGCATTCAGTTTTTTTTGTTTATCTAAATCTAAATTCTTGGCAATTTCTATATTTACAATTATTTTATTTAAATATATCTCTTCTAAATCGTTTATTTCATCAAAATTTGCGTCTCTTAAATATACAATTCGATCTGACGGCAGATGATAAACATCCATGCATTCATGACTAATTTTAATATAATGAGGCCAAAGTAATCTTTCTAAAATGATATCGTTTGCTTTAGGAAAGTTTAATGAGGTTAGATCAGACCTAGAGTACCATGTCCATGGATCTTGAATACTGCCTAGAAGCTGATCTGGAATAAAACTGTAAAATAAATATAGACGAACAATAATATCATCATACTCATGATAAATTTCATCCCACGCAAACCACTCATCAACTTCAATACCTACTTCTTCAAAAATCTCACGCTTACAAGCAGATATAGGGGTTTCGTGATGTTCTATCTTGCCACCTGGAAATTCATTTTTGTTTCCTTGATGTTGTTGTTTATCTCTCCAGCCAACTAACACACGACCATGTGAAAAAAGCAATCCAATGGCAACTTTGACTTCAGTCTTGCTCATATTGTAATCCTCCATCATTCTCGACAAATTTTACATATTGTAACTGGTTCAAAGTTTTTTATAAAAAAGCACAAATTATAATTGACAGTATTATTCGATAATGATTATCATTTAAAACATTAGCCAACTTCTCAACTCCACGGAGAATTAGAAATGAACGCACCGTTTAACTTATTTACTCGCAGCACAGAATCAAACCAAAATCTACCAATGCTTCATTCGAATAATTTATTTGCTTTAGGTCGTGAAATTCGCATTATGCATGCGGGAGAGGAATATCGCTTAAGACTAACTCGTAACAATCGTCTCATATTAACAAAATAAAATTACGGATTACGAGTAGCGTAAAATAACGTGGGAAAGCAGTAATATACAGGTGTAATTACTGCTTTTAGAACTTTAACTTAAAGGCACAACTCGAAGTACTTCCTCTATTGAAGTCGTACCTAGTAAGACCTGTCGAGCACCAGCTATACGTAATGGCTCAACACCTTCTTTTTTGGCTTGTTCTTTAATATCAGAGAGTTTTGCATTATCACTTACCAGTTGTTTCAATGAAAACGACATTGGCATAAATTCATATAATCCTACACGGCCTTTATATCCTGTATGTCTACATGTATCACACCCTACAGGCTCGTATAAGCGACTAGGTTTTTCGATTTCATAACCTGCTGTGAGTTGCTCCCATTCAGGCTCATTAATAGATACTTCCTTTTTACACGAACATAATCTTCTAACCAATCGTTGAGCTAATACACCTAAGAGTGTCGCAGAGCTTAAAAATGGTTGAATACCCAAATCATGTAATCTCGTTAAACTTGATGGTGCATCATTCGTGTGAAGTGTAGATAAAACTAAATGCCCCGTGAGTGCCGCTTGAATTGCCATATCTGCTGTATCTTTATCTCGAATCTCACCAATCATGACAATATCTGGATCTTGTCGCATAAGTGCACGAATTCCATCTGCAAAGCCTAAATCAATATTGGCATTGACTTGCATTTGGTTAAAGCTATCTTCTTGCATCTCAATTGGGTCTTCAATGGTACATACGTTCACATCATCCGTTGCCAACTTCTTTAAAGATGAATAAAGTGTTGTGGTTTTACCCGAACCTGTAGGTCCTGTAACCAAGATAATACCATGCGTATTGCTGGTTAACGTTTTCCACTGATCCATAAGCTTTTCATCAAAGCCTAATTGCTGGAAATCTCTTACCAGTACTTCAGGGTCAAATACCCTCAGTACCATTTTCTCGCCCAAAGCTGTTGGTAAAGTTGCTAAACGCAACTCTGTTTCTACACCTCGTGGTGTACGGGTTTTTAGTCGCCCATCTTGTGGTTTTCTCTTCTCTGCTACATTCATACGACCTAAAATCTTAATACGTGCAATTACCGCATTTAAGGTATTTGCTGGCATTTGATAAATCGTATTGAGTACACCATCGATACGGAACCTCACTTTTCCTTTTTCTTTTCTTGGCTCTAAGTGAATATCACTGGCACCCTGTTCAAACGCAAACTGCAAAACCCAATCTACAAGTTTTACAATATGTTGATCATTTGCATCAGGATTTTGATTCTGCATATCTCCAATTTGAAGTAGAGATTCAACAGCCCTATTTTCATTTTTTTGGTTCTTTTCAGAAGAAAAAACAGCTCGACTTACCTGATAATATTCAACCAAATATCGTCTGAGTTGTTCAGGCGTTAATAATGCAAGTTTAATTTTTTTGGGTTTAACAATATGTTCTAAACTTCTTATCCAATCTGTCATGAATGGTTGATCAGTACCAATCGTTACTTCATCATCATTCACATCAACTGCAAGTAAGTTGTTATGAATTGCAAACTCTTCAGACATAATCTTTGTTAAAGATTCAACATCGGATTTTAAAGGATCAATAATAAATAATGGAATATTTGCTTTCTTGGCTAGCCATTGGCATAGATTAACCAAGTTTAATTTTTGCGAAGTATTCTGTTGATTTGATAAGTTAAATTCAGCAATCCACTGGAGAGGGTGTAAACTCAAATGTTCTTTTTTACGATGGGTTGTTTGAATGAGAATCTTATCTCGTTCACTCACTAAACCATCTTGCATTAAATGCTCTAAGCACCACTGTAAATCAATTGAATAAGAATAGTGGTGACTTGACGAACGAGTGTACATAAATAATCCCGAAAAATAATGAGCCGAGTAAATGTAATTAAATGTGTGCTTTCAATTGCACAAAATTTCAAGCATTTGGAAGATAAGATTCACATTAATCATTACACTCATATCTTTCAAGGTTGAAAAGTATCAATTTATTTAAAATTAACGTGATTTATTACTAATTTTACTAAAATACTGTGCAAATACTCACAACAAAAACATTTTCTTCTTTCACCTGAAATTGAACATTTAGTTGATCAAAACTCATACCATAAAGACGTTGTTCATCGTGCTGATATGCAGGCCGAGGATCTAAAGCAAGCACTTGTTCAAGCGACTCAATTATTTTTAAAGTTGTTAAACCATCTACAATGAGTGATTGACATTGTTGACTTGCATTGTCACTCCAAATCACTGGTTTTATTGGAGGTTGTATATCTGCATAACCACTTTGAGCATTATCAATCGCATCAGAATAGTGAATATACGGTTTAATATCTAAAATAGGTGTGCCGTGGAGTAAATCACTTCCCATAACATAAACTCGAAGTTCTTTTCCAACACACTCAATTCGATTCAATTGAACTACCGACATCCCTATAGGCGCAGGTCTATACATACTTCGTGTGGCAAAAACCCCTTTTCGCTGATTTCCTCCTAAACGAGGAGGTCTAACCTGTGGTCTAAAACTCGATTGATTTAAGTTTTTATTCTCATGAAAATGCCATAATAGCCATAAATGACTAAATTCTTCGATTCCCTCAAATGCAGAAATATTATTGTATGGGGCACATAACTGAATATATGTTTCAATATTCACTAAATTGGGTTGCCTAGGTATACCAAATTTCTCTCGAAACGGCGAATGCATCATACCAATGACGGGGAATTGAATCGGTTCAAAAGCTTTCATCACTTTTTCTTATAAAGACAATTAAATATATTCAGTTTATAGGGATTAATTTTAGATTAAAATAGAAACCGTTTTTAATATTCATAATTGGACCTTTACATGGCTGCTTTTAACGTTGAACGTATCACTCACGTTCACCATTGGAATGACACATTATTTAGCTTTAAAACAACACGTGACCAAAGTTTACGCTATAAAAATGGTCAGTTTGTCATGATTGGCCTCCAAGTGAATGGTAAGCCTTTGATGCGTGCTTATTCGATCGCAAGTGCAAATTACGAAGAAGAACTTGAATTCTTCTCAATTAAAGTACCTGACGGGCCACTCACATCAATTTTACAAAAAGTACAAGTTGGCGATGAGATTTTAGTTTCAAGAAAACCAACAGGTACACTTGTTCATGATGACTTACTACCAGGGAAAAACCTCTATTTATTGTCTTCAGGAACAGGTTTAGCTCCTTTCTTATCTATTATTCGCGATCCTGAAACATATGAACGTTTTGAGAAAGTCATTGTGGTTCATGGTACACGCTATGTGAGTGAGCTTGCCTACCAAGATCTTATTTTAGATGAGTTACCAAACCATGAATTCTTCCAAGAGTTGGGTGTGCAAGAAAAGCTTGTTTACTACCCAACAGTAACTCGTGAAGAGTTCCATACTCAAGGCCGTGTAACGACAGCCATTGAAACTGGCGAATTATTCGAAAAGATCGGTTTACCTCGCTTCAATCGTGAAACAGATAGAGCAATGCTATGTGGTAGTCCAGCATTCTTAAAAGATGTTGCTACGTTACTAGATGAACATGGTCTAAAAGAGTCACCACGTATGGGTGAAATGGGTGACTATGTTATCGAACGTGCTTTTGTAGAAAAATAAAATTTTTCATACAAGAAAGCCGATGTTCTACATCGGCTTTTTATTTTTAGCGAGAATAGACTTGTCCTAAGTGCTATTTTTCTGCACAATCCCCTGTTTTGCACATACATTAACGAGCCACATGAGTTTAAATTTCCCTCTCATCCAGCAAATTGATGCGCTTCTTCCTCAAACACAGTGTGGGCTATGCGGTCATCGCGATGGTTGCCTACCCTATGCGAAAGCAATTTCGGAAGGTGAAGCTGCTAATAAATGTATTCCTGGTGGTCAGCCCGTTGCAGATCAACTAGCAAATTTGCTCAATCGACCTATTTTACAGGCTGAAGAAAGTGTATGGCCAATACAACAAGATGGTCGTCCTCAGCGAATGAAAGCAATTATTCGTGAAGAGGAATGTATTGGATGTACAAAATGTATCAGTGCATGCCCAGTCGATGCAATTGTTGGTAGTGGTAAACTCATGCACACCATTTTCACAGACTTATGTACAGGATGTGAGTTGTGTATTCCACCCTGTCCTGTAGACTGTATCGACCTTGTTGAAGATAATAATCTATTGCCCTCAGCCCAAGAGCAAATTGGATTACAAGATAACTTACGTAATCGTTATTACTCACATATTACCCGCGAAGAGAAAAGACGTTTAGAAAGACGTGGCCCTATTGTACGTGCAGAGATTGATACTACTTTATTTGCAGATTTCTCTAAACATGTTAAAAGCGTTCCCATCGTTGAAGTCCAGTGCAAAACAACAGAAACTGGTCTAAATATAGATGCCAAAACCACAATTCAACTTGCGCGTTTACGTACTCAAATTAAAAAGCTAGAAAAGCAACTCAGCGTTCGTGAAGATGAAAAGAAACGCATTCAACTGAAAACGTTAGAAGCTGAATTAAACGACCTACAAGGTATGAGTGTATGACTACAAAAAATATGACACGAAAACAAGTTCAGACATTCTTTACACGTTTACAAGCACAGCGCCCACATCCTCAAACTGAGCTCAACTACACCTCAGCATTTGAACTACTTATTGCAGTTATGCTCTCTGCGCAGGCCACAGATGTGAGTGTGAATAAAGCGACGGATAAGCTTTATCCTGTTGCCAATACTCCTGAAAGTATTTATGCACTGGGTGTAGAAGGTCTTAAGGTATATATAAAAACAATTGGTTTATATAACTCAAAAGCAGAAAATGTCATTAAAACCTGTAAAATTCTCATCGAACAGCATGACAGCGAAGTTCCCAACACACGTAAAGCACTAGAAGCACTACCAGGTGTGGGTCGAAAAACGGCAAACGTTGTTTTAAACACTGCATTTGGCCAACCGACCATGGCAGTAGATACACATATTTTTCGTTTAGGTAATCGCACAGGACTAGCGGTAGGTAAAAATGTACTTGAAGTTGAGCAACGCCTGATTAAAGTGATTCCCAAGGAATTTATAATAGATGCACACCATTGGCTTATTCTACATGGACGATATTGCTGTGTGGCACGTAAACCAAAGTGCAATGAATGCGTTGTTTCAGATGTCTGTAACTGGTCTGAGCGGTTCGAATTTGGTGCACCCCACTAGATTTTAAGTATTTTCATCCTTTTTTAACTTTGGATGTAATTGACGAGGTCTAGGCTGCTTCGGTCTCGTTTTATTTTCCTTCATCACTTCACTTAGCATTTTTTTACTCTGCCACAATAATGCAAGTAGTATCAGAATACTTAGAATTACTAGACCAATTAATGCAATCTTCATTTACTTTTCCTTAAAAAACAAAGGCCCTTTTATCGTTTCGGGCCTTTGTTTAATCAAAATACATCTTAGTCAAATTATTTATCTAAAATTGCAAATAATTCTTGTTGCACTTGATCAATTGGACGTAAACCATTCAACTTGTTGTAAGTTGCTGCTTGTTCTGCTGCAGTCGCTCTAGATTGATAAAAGCCTACCAATTGTGCGGTTTCAGCATGATATGCTGTTAAGCGTTTACGAATAGTTTCCTCTTGGTCATCTTGACGCTGTACTAGATCTTCACCTGTAACGTCATCTTTGCCTTCTACTTTTGGTGGATTATATTCAACATGATATACACGTCCAGAAGCAGGATGCTGACGACGACCCGATAAACGCTTTACAATTTCTTCATCAGGTACTTCAATTTCAATCACATGATCAATTGCAATACCTTCATTTTCTAATGCTTCAGCTTGTGGAATCGTACGAGGGAATCCGTCAAAAATACAACCATTAACACAATCAGGTTGCGCAATACGTTCTTTTACTAATCCCAAAATAAGCTCATCTGAAACTAAACCACCAGATTCCATCACGCTTTTTGCTTTTAGGCCGAGTTCAGTTCCTTCACGGATTGCAGCACGGAGCATATCACCAGTTGAAATTTGTGGGATATCATAGCGCTTACAGATCAACTGAGCTTGTGTACCTTTACCTGCTCCAGGTGGTCCGAGTAAAATAATGCGCATCTAATAAATCCTCATTTAACAAAATTTTTACCAAATCAACATACTTCATAAATATTAAAAAGTACTGATATGGTCTTATAAAAAAGCAACAAAAAGATGTATTGTACCAGCGATAAAACCAGTTACCCCTCCCAACACGATTAAAATCCACTCGTCCTCTTTAAAAGCAGGACGAAGTAAATTCTGAAATTCGTGCGGTGTGAGATCACGAATACGATCTCGAAACATTTTAAATATCTTACGGGCGCGACTTGCATTGAATGCAGGATCACAAACAGGCACCATCGTAATTTCTATTGAGCGGTCAATCAAGTCTGTTTTTAACTTTGCATACTCTTTTGGGCCTAATGAAAGCTGTAAAGTTGTACGCACTAATGGTGTATCCATAATTGGATGAATATGTTTTTTTACAATTTGACGTGTTTTATCTTTTTTATCCCCATACATCATTTCCATCATAATTGTTTTTAATGTAATAAGTTCTTCTGTAACAACCTTAGCAAATACATCTGATACTTCTTCTTGACGCTTCATAAAAGCACCTTGAATATTGTATGTACCTACTCTTGGTATAACAGGAACAAACCATGGAAATGTATGATTCTTTGTTCGTCTAAAAAACTGAGGATAACGAACATAATGCGGATAAATAGGATTAAATACCATCCAAATCGCAATCCAATTGGTTAAAAGCCCCCAAATTGCGGCCCAAAAAGGTACTGTCCAATGCCATGGTACAATAAACCAAACCAACATTTGAATAAGACCAAAGAAGCATCCTATTAATGCACTAATATGCCAAATAAAATTAATTTCTTTTGAACCAACTTTTAGGAACATGCGAACCATTAAACGACGGTCATTTTCCATCTGATGAACAACCATATCTCGCATATCAACTAAAGATTCAACATGAGATGTCAGATCAATGACGAGATCATGTAAAACAGAAGGTAATTGCTTGTGTGCATGTTCATAAATACGACGTTTGATCGAGTAAGGAAGATTCTCCCATAGAACAGCATTGCGCTCATGCATGACTTCATCAATAAGATTCTCAAGCTGTGCGTCGACTTGCTTCCCAATGATATTTGCCATTTCATCTGGATCCATGGCATCTAAAAACTCACTGAGTGAACCTATTTTTTTTAGCGTATTGTCTGTAATAATTCCTGAAATTCTGCCAGCCTTTCGTGGAACAATTCCTTGCCAACCCAAAGGTAATCGTCCAATGTGTATTCCCCAAAAGTGTATTGGATAAAACACCATACGTAGTGCCATCCAAACATGTGCCCATGTTACAAAAGCAGTCACTGGGATAATACTTAGCACCGCCAAATGGTCTGGACGGAGCAAGAATAATTGCCACAGATGACTTAAATACTCAAACATGAAACACTCTCTAGTTGTTTACTTACCAGATTCTTTTAACCTGACTGGAAGAACTTTATCTTCAAATATCTAAGCTGGATATATGAAAAAACGGCACGCATAAAGCGTAAAATATTATTTTATGCATAAATTATATATTAGCATGCAACCTGTGCCGAAGCACAAATATAAGCATGAAAAGACAAACAAAAATCTATTTCGATAGATAGACTATTTAATTTAAGGTCTAGCCAACTGGCTTATCCTAAAATATTATATATTCAATATAAATCATATGATATTAACTTACCTACCTTTTAATATGCTCCATTTCAAAGCGCATGTTGCTTTTTATCGTATCGAGATATTAAATTAAACATGACTTAAAAATAAGGATCAGTCCCTTGAAATACAATAACCTTCAAGCATTCTTAGCTACTGTAGAACAACGTAATCCCCATCAGCCAGAGTTTTTACAGGCTGTAGAAGAAGTGATGACCAGTTTATGGCCTTTTATTGAGAAAAATCCTCAATATACCAAACAAGGATTACTTGACCGTCTAGTAGAACCGGAGCGCGTTATTCAATTCCGAGTTGCTTGGGTAGATGATCAAGGTGAAACACAAGTGAATCGCGCATTTAGAGTGCAATACAATTCAGCACTTGGTCCATTTAAAGGAGGTATGCGCTTTCACCCTTCTGTAAATCAATCTATTTTAAAGTTTTTAGGTTTCGAGCAAATTTTTAAAAATGCACTGACTACACTACCTATGGGTGGGGGTAAAGGCGGTTCTGATTTTGATCCAAAAGGAAAATCAGATAATGAAATTATGCGCTTTTGTCAGGCACTTATTGTTGAATTATATCGTCACTTGGGGCCAAATACAGATATTCCAGCTGGAGATATTGGTGTAGGCGGACGTGAAGTTGGTTACATGGCAGGTATGATGAAAAAGCTAAGTAACGATACTTCAGCTGTTTTTACTGGCAAAGGAATTTCATTCGGCGGTAGTCTCATCCGCCCTGAAGCTACTGGGTACGGTACAGTATATTTCGCGGAAGAAATGCTAAAAACAAAGCAGCAGAATTTTAAAGATAAAATTGTTTCCATTTCAGGATCAGGAAATGTAGCTCAGTTTGCTGCTGAAAAAGCAATTTCACTGGGAGCGAAAGTAGTCACTCTTTCCGATTCAAACGGAACAGTTTATATTCCAGATGGTTTTACATTAGAACTGCTTAAAGCTGTTATGACCATAAAAAATGAAATGCGCGGACGTATTTCAGATTTTGCGCAGCAATATAATTTTCAATATTTTGAGAAGCAGACCCCTTGGCATATCCCTGTAGATATTGCGTTACCTTGTGCAACACAAAATGAGCTCACAGGTGAAGATGCTGAGCAATTAATTAAAAATGGCGTTATCTGTGTCGCAGAAGGTGCAAATATGCCATGCAATTTAGATGCAGTAGAAAAATTTATTGAAGCACAAGTACTCTATGCACCAGGCAAAGCATCTAATGCAGGAGGAGTTGCAACATCTGGCTTCGAAATGTCACAAAATGCAATTCGCTTGTCATGGTCACAGGATGAAGTTGATGCACGCTTAAAAAATATTATGCACGAGATTCATAATAACTGTGTCAAATATGGTACAAAAGAGAATGGATTCGTCAACTATGTTGATGGTGCCAATATTGCCGGATTTGTTAAAGTTGCTGATGCAATGCTGGCACAAGGTGTATTTTAATTCCTACTCGCAACGATAATTTATCGTTGCGAACTTTTTGTGTTCTATAAGATACGATAAAAGATTATTTTTATAGAAAAATATAGAAAATAAGTTACATAATAACGTGAATAGAGTCTTTATTCATATCAAGCTTCGGTTAAAATAACACGTTTTAAACTCGACCTCGTGCTGATGCCGTCTATATGAAGCAACATTTTCCTTTAAAAAACGTACAACAAGAAAGACGCATTTACCGAAACCGTATATTTATTGCTGTTGGACTGGTACTTTTTTGTTTTTGTGTACTGATTGCTCGATATTTTTATCTTCAAGTTGTTCATTATAAAGACTTTTCAACAGCTTCTGACAACAATCGTATTAGATTACAGCCTATTGCTCCAACTCGTGGTTATATTTACGACCGAAATGGCATTCTGCTCGCAGATAACTATCCTGTTTTTACAGCCACACTAAGCAAGGCCGATGTAGATGATATTGACGAGACTGTCGAACGCTTAAAACCCATTTTAGATTTGTCGGAAGATGATATTGAAAAGTTCAACACACGTATTAAAACTGCAAAAAAAACAGAGCGTGTTGCACTTAAATTAAATATTAATGAGGCTGAAATTGCTCGCTTTAGCGAAGCAAAGTATCAATTTCCTGGTGTACAAATTGAAACTCAGATGACTCGCTATTACCCATATGGCGAACTCTTCGCTCATATTATTGGGTACGTTGGGCGAATTAACGATAAAGAACTCAAAAGCATTAATAAAGATACTTATGCAGGTACCAATCTGATTGGTAAAAGTGGTGTAGAAAGATATTATGAAAATTTACTTCATGGTATTCCAGGAAATGAAGCTGTAGAAGCGGATGCACATGGCAATATTTTAAGGCATTTGGGACGAAAAGAACCTGCTCAGGGCGATGACCTATACCTCTCTATTGATTATGGCTTACAGGTGGTTGCATCTGAGCAGCTTGCAGGAAGACGTGGTGCTGTTGTTGCAATTAACCCAAAAACAGGTGAAATTTTGGCACTGGTTTCAAGCCCAAGTTTTAATCCAAACCTGTTTGTTACAGGCATCAGTGGCAAAGACTACGCCGCTTTACGCGACAACTTAGACCAGCCTTTATACAACCGTGCAGTACAAGGAACCTACCCCCCTGGTTCAACCATTAAACCTGTCGAAGGATTAGGTGGTATTAATTATGGTGTTGTAGATTGGTCTACTGCAATTCATGACCCAGGCTATTTTCAACTACCCGGCGACCCTCATAAATTCCGCGACTGGAAAAAGACGGGTCATGGTTTAGTAAATATGAATAAGGCAATTCAAGAATCTTGTGATACCTATTTTTATATTTTAGCTAACCAAATGGGCATTGAGCATATGAACGAATGGATGCGTCAATTTGGTTTTGGCGCAAAGACTGGATTAGATTTACCAAGTGAAAGCGCTGGAATCTATCCAAACCCTGAATGGAAAATGAAAAACTATAAGTCTAAATGGCTTCGTGGTGAAACAATTTCTGTCAGTATTGGCCAAGGCGCATTTACTGCTACACCTGTACAACTGGCCATGGCCATCGCGATTTTATCAAATCAAGGTAAACATATTACACCACACGTGCTTTCGTCAGTTAAAGGTGCACTGCCTCACCCGATCCATAATGATACAGACGGTATGGTTCAGTTTAATGGTACACAAGATGATTGGTTAAAAATGCGTGACGCAATGGTTGATGTAATTAACCACGGTACAGGTCGAAGCATTAAAACCAATGCATACCAAATTGCAGGTAAAACAGGAACCGCCCAAGTCAAAAGTATTGCTCAGGGTAAAAAGTATAATGAAGCATTACTTACACAACGTGAATACGATCATGGACTTTTTGTTGGCTTTGCACCTGCTGAAAACCCTGAAATTGCAATTGCAGTGATTTGGGAGAATGGTCGACATGGCGGTGCTGCTGCACATATTGCCAAACCTGTATTTGACTACTGGATGGTGCAAAGAAAAACCAACCCAATTAAACCCACAGCACAGCAAATTAATGGTGGATTAATGACAGCGGGGCTCAAACCGGGTCAGCTACCAAGTGCAGGAAGAATGCTTGAGGCAGATCCGAATGCCATTTCAAGTAGCAGTCCTGTTGCAAACCTCGTTAAACCAACATCTACCCCAGCCGCTTCAAGCCGAGCAACAGGTGATGTACCAGACACAGATATTAGTGAATAGATAAAGTATGAAAAATCAATTGCGTATTATTGGTGGAGAATGGAAACGTCAACAACTTCAATTTGCTTCTATTGATGGATTAAGGCCTACCCCAGACCGTGTAAGAGAGACACTGTTTAATTGGCTAATGTGGGATATTCAAAATGCTGTGGTTTTAGATACCTGTACAGGTTCTGGCGCCTTAGCATTCGAAGCACTTTCTCGCGGTGCATCACATGTTACACTCATTGAGCCCAATAAAAAGCAAGCACAGTTTTTGCAGGAGAATATTCAAACACTAAATATTCAAGATAAATGTAACCTCCATCTCAGCACTGCTGAAGATGTACTCCCCAAGTTAAAAAAGGCATTTGATGTTGTTTTCTTAGACCCACCCTATAGTCTAGAACTTTGGGAAGATTTATCCCATTTAATTGATCCTCTACTTAAACCAGAAGCTTTTATTTACATTGAAGCCGATCGACCATTGGCACAAATTCGACTACCAGTATCTTGGGAAAAAATTAAAGAAACTAAAGCAGGGACTGTACAAGCTGGGCTATATAGAAAGCATAATGATTAAAATTAATCATCTTCACCTTCTATTTTTTCTCGATCTTTAAATAGCTTGAGACGCATCATGGTCTCATGCATGTTATGAGGTGGCGGTGGTTGATGCTCTAAACCATCGTCATCAAAATACCCATTATCTAATGTAGAATTAATAAGGTGTGGAAAATCACTATATACCTGTGTTTGCACAGTACCAGCATGGATCGGTACCACAATACATCCTGCAACTGATAATAAACATAGGATAAAAATCCAAAAATGTTTCATAAGTCGATCATTGCATATTGAATATCAATCAGTTTGCCTGAGTTTATTTTAATGATTGTGAATAATCCGTAATCATTTATAGTTATTTTTTAAATAGACCCAGATAAAAAAAACCAGCAATTAAGCTGGTTTTTTATTTAGGTAGATCTTAATTCTTTTCAATATTCGCTTCAATAAACCAAAGATACTGATCTAAGTCTTCAAGTGCAGCATGGATAATATCTTCAGAAATTGGGTCTTCAATTTCCTCGGTTGTAGCGCGAAGATGATTAGCCACAACAGCATAACGGTCTGCAAGCTGTACAAGGTGATCCTGCACATCATACACATCAGTCGGATATGCTTTGAGCTGAGAGTCTTTACCTACAACTTGAGTCGTACCTAGTGCAGTACCGCCAATTTGCACCGCACGTTCAGCAACATTGTCTAGGTGTGCAATAATAGATGTTCTAAATGTATCTAACATTTCATGCACAGCAATAAAGTTGCTACCACGCATATTCCAGTGGGCTTGTTTTGTAATTAAAGATAAATCAATCAGATTCGATAGAATTTGATTCAAAATTTTTAATGTAGATTCTTTAATTTTTTCGTCAAGGTTATTACGTGTGTAAACGCGACCTAATGTTTTCGTCTTTGTTGTCATAGTATCCTCTTGTATAGAACAATGGAATTTAAAATCGTTATGGTTATAAAATAGCTCAACTTTTACGCTGTATCGAGCTTATGTTTCATATTAAAACAAAGCAGTAACAATCGTTAGCAAAATATTGTATTAAAAAATTATAGTTAGAGTTTCAAATTTTGAGTGACCCTAACTATATCTATTTAAATTATGATTCTACAAACTTTGCAGGAAATTCCTGAATTCTTTCTAAGTAAAAGACACCATTTCTTTCTTCGAGAAGATAACTAGGCGCACCCTCAAAAGGTTTACCACTCATTACGCCCATTACTATATTTTCATCTACTTGACGAAAATGTCCAAATAGTGGCACGTGATCATAAACAAGTGTAGCCGATGTTTTGCCTCTAAAATCTATATTCCATAAACTTGCCCCTCCACGCATGACTTCTTTATTAGAAAATAGTTCACCTTTGTCGTTATAACAGATCACAGAATCGGTAGTAAATTGATCTTGAAACCATTTACCGAACCAATTAATTTTTTTAGAAAATTCAAAATCCCAAGGACCATCGAATAATCCTCCTTTCCATTTACCATAAATATTCTCTATCGATATTTCAGGCAAGGTATCAAAAAATGCGATTAACTCATCAGCAGATTCGTAAGACTTATCTTTTAACTGATTAAATTGATCAGTATATGCTGTTTTTTGATTCATTTTTATCCTCTATTATTTAATTATTCATACTCATAAAGTCTTAAAAATTAATAGTTTTGACTTTATTTTATCTTCCATAACGACCTGAAGGTAAGACATCATTAGTGCAGATCACCACTAATACCTATAGCTTAAAATTTTTCTATTCTTATAATGAATAAACTGGAGCGTTTATATATGAAATATAGCTTATAAAAAATATTTGAAATTTTGTGTGATTTATTTGTTTATTTTTAGAATAAATGATAAGCAATTTAAGAATTAAATATTCTATTTAACAATGAATGTAGAGGATTTTAGAAAATCCTCTACATTCAATTCAAATAATTTAAAAAAGACGATTCAATCCATTTAAGGCTGCAACTCGATATGCCTCTGCCATTGTTGGATAGTTAAATGTAGTTTCCACAAAATATTTAAGTGAGTTATTTTGACTTTGCATAATGGCTTGACCAATATGAATAATCTCAGCTGCATTATTACCAAAACAATGTATTCCTAGAATTTCTAAACTGTCACGGTGGAAAAGTATTTTAAGCTCGCCCACTGTATCGCCTGTAATTTGTGCACGCGCCAAATGACGAAATGATGATTGCCCAACTTCATAAGGCACTTTTTCTTCTGTCAATTCTTGTTCACTTTTTCCAAAACATGAAATTTCAGGAATTGTATAAATACCCGTTGGAATATCCGTTACAGGTTTTACATTTTCTTCACCGCTCATATTGGAGCCAGCGCAACGCCCTTGGTCATATGCAGCAGATGCAAGTGATGGCCATCCCACAACATCACCTGCAGCATAAATATGTTCAACTGAGGTCTGATATTGATCGTTCACTGAAAGCTGACCTCGACTATTTGGCGTTAAGCCAACATTTTCAAGACCTAAACCATCCGTATTTCCTGAACGGCCATTACACCACAAAATTGCGTCAGCCTTAATTTTTTTACCGCTTTGTAAATATAAAATGACATAATCATCAGCTGTTTCTAAGTGGTCAATTTGCTCATTATGTCGAATAAGCACGCCTTGTTCACGAAGATGATAAGACAAGGCATCTGAAATTTCTGCATCTAAATAACTCAGTAGCTTTGGCTGGGTATTAATTAAATCGACTTTATGATTCAAACCAATAAAAATAGAGGCATACTCACAACCAATCACGCCTGCACCATAAATAATAATTTTCTTGATGGTATAATCTAAGTCTAAAATTTTATCTGAATCAAATACACGAGGATGATTAAAATCTAAACCTTGTGGATGATATGGACGACTTCCTGTCGCAATCACAAGCTCCGTAAATAATATGGTCTCTTTCACACCATCTGGTGTAAATACAACGACCGTATTTTTATCTTGAATATAAGCACGACCATAAAATACATCAATATTATTGCGATCATAAAAACGACTATGTGTCGCTACTTGCTTTTGAATAACTCGATGTGCATGGCTTAAAACCTGTTTCATGGTGAAATTTTTCCATTCACCTACTTTTTGAAACATCGGATCGCGCTGATAACGCATAATGCTTGAAACGGTCTGACGTAAAGCTTTACTTGGAATTGTGCCTACATGCGTACAATTTCCTCCCAATTGACCACGCATATCCACAATCGCAACGCGCTTGCCAGATTTGGTCAATTTCATTGCTGCACCTTCACCTGCAGGACCTGAACCTAAGACAATGGCATCGTATTGACTAAAACTCCCTCTAATCACTTCTTTCTTACGTGACATATACCTCTCCTTCCATTGTTTTGGATTATTTTAGCGTAATTCAGGTTCTTTGAGATGCTACTTTGCGTTATTTTCACCAAGTTATACACCGTTATTTTTCATTTCTTTAACAAATCTCTATTACTCTACGCAATGGCACATTTTTCGTTATAATGCTACTGTATAGCAAAGAGCCATTTAAAAATTGTCAAACAGTGGAAATGTTGAAAATGACGAAAAACCGTAAGCCAGAACAGGGGGTAAAACTTCGCGGCGCTGATAAAGTCGCTAGAATTCCTGTAAAAGTGATTCCTACGGTTGAAGTGCCACGTAAGCCTGACTGGATTCGGGTAAAAATGACAGCACCTGAAGAAGTTCAGCGTATAAAAACGACTTTACGCGCACAAAAACTGCATACCGTTTGTGAAGAGGCAGCATGTCCCAACCTACCTGAATGTTTTGGTGGTGGTACAGCAACCTTTATGATTATGGGCGATATTTGTACTCGTCGCTGCCCATTTTGTGATGTTGCACATGGTCGACCAAATGCCTTAGATGCAGATGAACCACGCCATATGGCAGAAACAATTGCAAACCTGCACCTCAAATATGCGGTAATTACCTCTGTCGATCGAGATGATCTACTTGATGGTGGTGCACAGCATTTTGTAGATTGTATTAAAGAAGCACGTGCCCTCAGTCCAAATACGCTGTTAGAAATTTTAGTTCCCGATTTCAGAGGTCGTATGGACGTTGCACTCGATATTATGGCAGCATGCCCACCTGATGTGTTTAACCATAATATTGAAACCGTACCTCGCCTGTATAAAGCCATGCGTCCTGGCTCTGACTACCAACACTCTTTAACATTACTGCAACGCTTTAAAGAAATGCGTCCAGATATTCCAACGAAATGCGGATTAATGGTAGGTATTGGAGAAACTGAAGAAGAGGTTATTTCTTTACTAGATGATTTACATGCACATGGTGTCGACTACGTAACAATTGGTCAGTACTTACAACCATCTAAGGAACATGCTGCACTTGAACGTTTCGTAACTCCAGAAGAGTTTGAGCGCTATGCAGAGCATGGTCGCAAACTTGGATTTAGAAACATTTGGTCTGCACCTATGGTACGGTCAAGTTACTTTGCAGATCGTCAATACTACGGCGAGCCTGTACCACAAGTTCGCAGAAAAGTGGATCCTGCGAAAAAAATTGCTGTACAAGCGATCGAAGCTTAATTTTAAAAGGTGACTAAATCCCGTATTTAGTCACCTTTGAACAAACTTATAACCCTTCAAAAAAATGTGCTGCCCGAAATACCGCTTCATCATCTCCAGAATATGAAGAAATAAGTAATCCCGTCGGTAATCCCTGTTTACAAAAGCCATTGGGCACTGTAATTGCAGGCGTATCTAAAAAACTTCCGGGCATAGTTAAACGCAAACTACGCTTATTCCAGCTAAAAAATGTTTCTTCACTGTCTAATAAAGGTGCAAGCTTAGGTGCAGTATGCATTACGGTTGGCGTTAACAATAAAGAACCATCAAGTTCAGCACGAATTTTTTGCTGTAGTTGTTGCTTTAAGAAATACAATTTAATTTGCTTAGAAGCAGGAAAATGGCGTGCTGTTTCTAATCTAGCACGAATGTACTGATCCATTTTTTCGGCATCAGATGAATCAAGTAATTTTTCATGTAAAGTGAATGCTTCAGCAGCACCCAACCATAATCCATCATCAACCAAATCTAAACTTTGTTGAAAAGCATCAATTGAACGGTATTCTACTAAGCAGCCTTGCTCTTTAAGTTTCTCTACACTTTGAGCAAAATTATTTTTTACATCTTCACACGTTTGAGGATGAGAAAATATACGCTCATCGACAACAAAACTTAACTGCTGTGGCTTAACCTGCACTTGAGGTATATCAAAACTTTTCTTTCCAAGCAGCAAATTATCTAATGCTTTACAATCACGTACAGTTAATGCCAAAGGCCCTAAAGTATCTAAAGTTTTGGCAAGCTCAAATACGCCATCTTTTGCATAACGCGTATAACTACTTCTATATCCAACCAAACCATTGAACGCAGCCGGTATGCGAATAGAACCTGCTGTATCTGAACCCATTGCAATCGGTACGGTACCAACACCTACCGAAATTGCCGCACCTGAAGATGATCCACCCGAAACACATGTTTGGTCATATATATTTTTAGGATGACCAAAATATGGATTTAAACCTAAACCAGAATAAGCAAACTCTGATAAGTTTGTTTTACCAACATTTACCATCCCTTGTTGTGTTAATGTCGCCACCATACTCGCATCTGAAGTTTTTATTTCACTTTCATTTAAAACTGGCGAACCTGCAGTTGTTTTATACCCTTGAATATTAAATAAATCTTTCCATGATATTGGAATACCATCGAAAATTGAGAGTGGTTGTCCTACATCCCATCTTTCTTTGGCAGCCTTCGCCTCACGATAAGCACGTTTTTCACAGCATTCTATATATACACTTTCTGTATGCTGAATTTTTTCAAATGCATTTTCTAAAGCTTGAACAGGATTAAGCGTTCTTTTTTGAAACTGTATTGCGATTGAAATTGCATCTTGTAAGTCCTTCACGATTTACTCCAAAGTAGAAAATGAATAGGTTTCCTTACCTTTCAATGAGTGGCAGGAATAGTTTGTTTCTGTGGTAGATCCACTTGAATTTTTTTATGAGGCTGTAGCATTGCCATACAACATACACTCAAGCCAGCAACACAAGCCGTTGCATAAAAAATAGTATGATATGAATAGTATTGTGCAAGCCAACCAGAAAGTAAGGGTGAGACAATAGCCGAGATATTTCCAATCGCAAGTGTAACCCCTGAGAAAACTCCAATATTTTGATAAGGAGAAACATCCATAATTACTGAATAATAGATATTATTAATCATGGCATTACATGCATTACCTAATGCGATAAAAATAATAATTGTAGTTGCTGTATGCATTAAAGGCACCATTGCAAAACAAATTGCCGTTAAAGCCAGCATGACAGCAGCAAAACTATTACGAGCAACCTTTAAACTGTATTTTTGATATAAATAATCACTCACATATCCACCAAGCACAACAGTAAGTGTTGATCCAACCCATGGGATCATTGCCATATACCACAGTGCGTTCAGGTTATAATGAAAGGTATCTTGTAGATACTTAGGCCCCCAAGACATAATTGTGAAAGTGACATACAAAAATGCAAAATAGCCAAAAGCATTTAATATTAATGTACGATTTTGAAAGAATGCCCACCATGGTAATTTTTCAGCATGATCTACTCGATCTTTTTGAATTTCTGCTAACTCATTTGCAGTGACTTTCTTATGATTTTCAGGTAAATCTTGGAATACAAAATAAAAAATAATCATAAATACAAATGAAATAATACCAAGAACAATAAACATTGTTCGCCAACTGTGTGTTGACATTAAAAGAAAAACTGCAATTGGTGCGGTCAACAACCCAGCTACCTGTGTACTGAGTAATCCCAAACTCAAAGAAAAACTGCGTTCACTTTTAGGAGACCAATTGGAAATGGATTTATTTAATAATGGATATGCTGGCCCTTCTGCTATACCAAATAAAACCCTGAACATAGCAAATCCCATTAGCGCAGAACCAAAGAAGAATGTACCGATATTTCCCGCCCATGCAGTTAATATTTCAATAACAGACCATGCTAAACCAAAAAACAACCACACTCTTTTAGCTCCAAAGCGATCTGCAAGACCACCACCTATAAGTGCACCAATTAGGTAACCAAATCCAAAATATCCGAGTACCGCACCAATCTGTACTTTAGATAAAGCATATTCTACGGCGATATCATTAATTGCGAATGGCAATGCACCACGATCAATATAGTTAATTAGAATAAGTGTGAATAAAAGCATAAATATTGAGTAACGATACTTTGTATATCCTTTCATTACACACCTCTTTTTATCTATTTAATTTTTACAACACATAGTGATATTCTCTAAATAAATACGATGCAATATGAATGCCAGATATTACCCTCATTTTCTTTTTTATATAATTTAACTATATATAATAGACATAACGGTCTGTCATACTCGGTTAATATTTGTTTTTAAAAAAATTATTTGAATAATTAATATATATATATTTTGTATTAAAAAATCTTTAACATTTTGTAACGTCATTTTTTCTCTTTTGGTCAATTTAAGATGGCTTGTATTTGGTCAATGTTATAGTATTCCATAAATCTTAACTTAGCTGGGTACGAAATCCTCTGCTCCGTACCATGTGTTACCGGGAATGTTTTTGCAATGATTCACCATACGCATCACCAAGACCACGTTCATCATAGTGCTCCTACACATATTGTTGCCCATACTCACGCGTCTGCCACTAAAAGTAAAAACAGTGGTAAACATAAGCAAAAGCAACACACTTCTACGCACTCTAAAGCAAAAAAAGCGGTTGTTGCTAAACACACCGTAAAATCTGCGAAAAAGAGAGCGCATCAACATACCTTTAATGCTAAAGCTCAACCTAATAAAGCCAGTCATAACCATATTAATGTAAATAAGTTTACTCATACATTGGCTGTGAATGCACGTCGTAAAAGTACAGAAAAATGTGCTAGACATGTTCGACTGGCGCTAGAATCTGCAGGAGCAAATGTTACAAACCATCCTGTTGCAGCTGCGGATTGGGGGCATACCTTAGAAAAAATTGGCTATAGACAAATTTCACCGGCATTTGATAGTCCACGCAAAGGTGATATCTATATTATTGGTCGTACTCGATCTCACGAATACGGTCATATTGCAGGCTATACAGGTTCAGATTGGGTTTCTGACTTTAGACAAAATAGTTATGCTGTGTATAGTGGCAATGCAACGTACAAGTACTATCGCTTAATCTAATCAGTTTTAAAATATAAAAGACAAAAGCAGATAGCACTTCTTTTGTCTTTTATTGACAGTTGTATGTCATAAATAATGTTTCTTTATCCTCAGCAAAACCCATCTTCTTATAAAGACGCTGTGCTGATGTATTACTGACACACGTTTCTAACATTAGAAATTTTGCATCAGTTGTATTGGCCAATTGAATTGCTTGTGTCATTAAATACTCAGCAATTCCTTGTCTACGAAATAAGCTATCCACATATAAGTCGTTTAAAATCCATGCTTTTTTCATCGAAACAGAAGAAAATATAGGATATAACTGAATAAAACCAACTACTTTACCCTGCTCATTTTTATAAATAATAAACTTTGAATCATTATTTTGTAATCGTGCTTTTATAAACGCTTTTGCAATTTCTAAATTGTCTTCTTGCTTATAAAACACTCTATATGCATTAAATAACTCAGCTAAATCATGAATATCTTTTTCGCTCTCTATTTCAAATGTATGCATTGGTGTATTGGTCTCATTTATATTTTTCGTTAATTCCCTACAGTAGATTAAATATATATTATTTTCAATAGTTTAATATTTAGAATATAAAAATAAAATAGGATTAGACATAGTGTTATGTTATCTTATAACATATTATTTGTATATTTATACTTTTCTCATGTCAGTCAAACAACTTTCACAGCGTCTATATGCTATAGATGCACTTCGCGGTTTTGTCATTCTCATTATGATGCTCGACCACGTAAGAGAAACTTTTTTTTTACATCATCAAGTACCCGATCCAATGGTCATTAGTGAAACAGAGCCCATGCTCTTTTTGAGTCGAACTTTGGCTCATATATGTGCACCTGTTTTTGTATTACTTACTGGGCTTTCAGCATATTTATACCAACAAAAAAATAATAACCTAAAGATGACACAATCTTTTTTATTAAAACGTGGAATATTTCTTATCGCTTTAGAGCTCACATTAGTTAATTTTGCATGGACTGGACAGTTCCCCCCTCAAACTATTTATTTACAAGTTATTTGGGCTATAGGAATTAGTATGGTCTGTCTTGCAGGGCTTATTGCTTTACCTCGTCTATGGCAATGGTTCATCGCATTAATTATTATTTTTGGGCATAATCTTCTTGATCCAGTAACATTTCAAAACCAAACTCTACAATCATTTTGGAATATTCTTCACCAACGAGGATGGATTAACTTTGAAAATGGATTACGTATTCGTACAACCTATCCTGTATTACCATGGATTGGACTTATATTGATAGGATATTGCTTCGGACGAACATGGTTCCAAAAGCATATTACTCAAGTGCACCGCAGAAAAAATATTCTTACCACTGCTATTGTTAGTATTCTTCTATTTATTGTTCTTAGGCTTATCAACATTTATGGTGATCACTCATGGCAATATATGCCAACAGCCTTAGAAACTTTTATGAGTTTTTTCAACTTAACGAAATATCCACCTTCATTATTTTTTATTCTATGGAATGGTGGTATAGGACTGCTCATCCTGCTATTTTTAGAAAAATTTGAACATAAAAACTGGCTAAAACCCTTAATTACTTTTGGTTCTGTACCTATGTTTTTTTATATTTTACATTTATTTGTACTTAAACTACTTTATCTTATTTGCGTAAGTATCTTTGGTTTAAATCATGAAAAATACTTTGGTTTCAGTCATATCAGCTCGGTTTGGATCACCAGTATTTTACTTTCGATTGCGCTTTATCCTGCTGTAAAGGCCTTTTCGCACTTTAAACACCAAAATAAACACATTACATTTTTAAAATACTTTTAAACCCGTCTTTAAAGAGTGTTCTTGTGGCACTCTTTAAAGCGATTCATACATTTCACTCTAAATGTTTATTTATAGTACTCTATATAAATGTAAGGTTGTACTAAAGTTGTGCGAACGCTCCTTTAGAGGTAGCGTAGCTCACATACATTTTTATACTATAAACACCAAATATTCAGTATGCTGACTATTTGAATTATCTTTATCTATATTTCTTAATATTTCAGAGTTTCAAAGCTTATGAGTAACCGTTTTTATATCGATACAACATTAAACTTAGGTGAGCGTATTGAACTTACAGAAACGGTTTTTCATCATTGGGTACGTGTTTTACGTGCAAAAGTTGGGGAACAAGCCATATTTTTCAATGGTCAAGGTGGAGAATATACAGTTGAGCTCGTAGAAATAAATAAGAAGAATGCTTTTGTTCACATCCAAACATATTTAGCAGATGATCGTACGCCAAACTTTCAGGCGCTTCTAGGACAGGTAATGTCTAAAGGAGATCGAATGGACTATGCTATTCAAAAAGCTGTAGAGTTAGGCGTACATACTATTCAGCTTCTCACAAGTGAACGCTGTGAAATGCGTTTGAAATACGATAGAGATCAGAAGAAAATAGACCATTGGCAAGCTGTAGCAATTGCAGCATGCGAACAATGTGGGCTTAACAAAGTACCAAAAGTATTATCGCCTATCTCTTTAAATGATTGGTTTGAACAACCCCTGCCACCGACCCGTCTTGTATTGGCGCCGAATAAAGAACAAAAACAAGTACTTGATCAAGCAAAACCTCAGATTGCATTATTAATTGGTCCAGAAGGTGGGCTTTCTGAATCAGAAATTCTACAAGCCAATACTTACGGTTTTCAAAATTGGTGTATTGGAGAGCGTGTTTTGCGCACAGAAACCGCACCTGTTGTCGCATTGTCAATTTTAAACTTTACTTTTAAAGGTGAAATATAATAAGGTAGATATTAGAAAAAAAATATTCTCAAGCTCGGTAATAATATAATACGCGATTGAAGAATATAAATACTAATACTCTTATTACTTATGGATATGCAATGTCATTTAGACAAAATGATATACAGCAAAAAGAAATAATAGCATACCAAGTTGAATACTCTTCACGTCTTATTATTTCTTTTATTTACAGCATTTTAATTGTAAATATATTTATTGCGGTTAATTTTAATTTTAGATTCCCAGATTATATCAACTGTATTAATTTCTCTATTTCAATTAATTTTTTTATATTACTTTTAAGTTTACTTGGAATAAGAATTAGTTTAAAAAAACATTTTGATACACAAAATCTTTATTTTATTCATAAAATAATATGCCTAAGTATTGGTATCTGCTTAGGGTTACTTATATATACGTTATATATTTATATCCCCTTACATCACCAATACCTTCAAGTACATGATATATTTTATATTGTACTTATTTTGCTCGTAGCAGTGTTGCTATCATCTTTAAGCTATTTAACACAGCGATTGGTTTATTTTTTTCTTGTCGTCTTGCCAACGTGTTTTCCAATCCTACTCATACAACCAACACAAGAAGCTCCTAGTAATTCCTTTATTCCAGTATCTCTCAACTTCATTTTTATGATGGTCTGTTTATGTGCAATTAGCGTAAATCGTGGTCATAAAAAATACACAAAGAGAATGCTTGAGCAAAAAAATTTAACCACGTATCACAACAATAAATTAAAGAAACTACAAAGCATAAATCAGAAGTTATCTTTACAACTCAATACCAGCTATTCATTAGAAAAAGAGCTTTCTCAGAAAAATGAAAATCTGATCAATCAATATATTCATGGCATGAAACAGCATGTTTATGACTACAACCAACTTTTTGAAAAACAGTGTTTTATCATGGAGTTGACCCATCGAACTTCTTCTATACACACATGGGAATGGAATATTTTAGAAAGCACACTAGAGGTGAATAATCAGTTTTTCTCCAAGTTACAAAATGATGCAACTATTTCCATGCAATTATCTGAAATCGTGCATGTCAATGATTTAAAAAACCTTGTGAGCCAGCTTACTAAACACTTTACAAAGCAAAGGAATTTTTTTGAATGCCGATGTCGCATTAAATATAAGAATCAATGGGTTTGGGGCGCATTGGTTGGACAAGTTACTCGTACGCATACGAAAACTCAAGAACCGATTACAATGCTCGGTATCTTCAAAAATATCGAAAAAGAAAAACGCAACCAAGACCGTATTGAGCAATCTGTGCAGATTACACAGCATATTGATGTTGGAATTATTACATTGGATGCCAATTTAAATTATACAGATGCCAATCCATTTTTTTGTACTATGACAGGGTTAAGTAAGAACCAAATTACTGGTCGAGGTCTTTTCGATATTACAGATGATTATCACACACAGCAACGTAGCCTTCATTACTCCATTACCGATGAATTACTCAAAAATTCTCAGTTCAAAGGAGAGTTTGAAGAAACGTTTATGTCTGGTAAAAGAATTAGCATTCGATGCCACATTCATGCGATTAAAGATCGTGATGAGCATATTATTCAATACATTGGTATCATTTCAGATCTTACAGATTATAAACAGCAAGAACAGCGTCTAGACTATCTTGAAAACTATGATGTTACTACACAGCTCCCTAACCGCTTTTATTACAACTATAAGCTGTATCAGTTTCTAATAACACACCGTGAAAATGTTAAGAAAGTTGCGATTATTTATTTATCGATAGATAGATTTCATGCACTCGAAGAGTTCTTAGGCAATAAAATAACAGGAATGCTATTACGTCATGTTGCAAAAAGGCTGAAGACACTTAATCCTCATGCTTTCATGATTGCTTACCTCAACCGTGAAGAATTTGCAATTGTCTATGAGTTAAATCATTTAAGACCAAGTATTCAGCAACTGTGTGGAGATATTATTGCTGGATTTGCACAGCCATTCTCCTTTGAAGAGCAAGAACTTATTTTAACTGTATCGCTTGGTGTTACGCTTTATCCAGAGCATGCGTTAGATTTTGATCAATTAAACCATCATGCAAGCCATGCACTTAGACAAGCTCAACATTTAGGTGGCAATACTGTCCAGTATTACGCACAAGAGAAAAATGGTTCATACATTCAAGATCTCAATTTAGAAAATGAACTCAGACAAGCTATTAAAAATGGTGAGTTAGAAGTTTATTATCAACCTAAAATTCATTTAAAAGAGCATATTATTTCTGGATTTGAAGCACTTATTCGTTGGAACCATCCAAGACAAGGGCTCCTTTTGCCTGCATATTTTTTACCGTTTGCCAAGCAGACCAGCCTTATTTCAGATATTGGTAGATATGTTATTGAAGCGTCTATAAAACAACTTAAAGCATGGGAACTCGAAGGACTTCCACCTGTTACTATTTCTATTAATGTAGACCCGCAACAACTTTATAGAGGCCAACTTTTACACATTATTGATACTTTCCTTGAAAAATATCAGGTAGATGGCAAATATCTTGAATTGGAAATTACAGAATCATCACTTATTGAAAAAACACTGTATGTTCAGTCATTACTTCAACAACTCAAGCAAAGGCATATTGCACTCTCTTTAGATGATTTTGGAACAGGTTATTCTTCACTGGCTTACTTAACCGAATTTCCATTCGATATTATTAAAATAGATCGCCAATTTATACAAAATATGGATCAAATTTCGCAGAAAGCAATTCTAAATGCGATTATTGCTATGGGTAAAGCAATGGATCTGAAAATTGTAGCTGAAGGCGTAGAAACAAAAGAGCAACTCGAATTTTTTAGACAAAAAGAATGCGATATTGTACAAGGTTATATCTACTCCAAGCCTTTATCACCCAACAATGCGAGCGACTATTTAAAACACTTTTTGTCAGAACAGTAACTTAATTTGCCATAGGCAAGTCTATTTATCGTCATTTATACTTCAAGTTTTAGTATCTTTATCGCTGTGCTAAAGCTTTAACTAATGCTATATTCAAATCGTATATATTCCAGCGCGGCTTAGATCACTGGATTAAACTGTACTAAAGAGATTCAAATGGACGATCAAACACTTAAACAGCAAGCTTTAAATTATCACGAATTTCCAACACCGGGAAAAATCAGCGTTACGCCAAGCAAACAGCTCAGCAACCAACGTGATTTAGCCCTTGCTTACTCTCCAGGGGTTGCGGAACCTTGCTTAGAAATCGCACGTGATCCATCTACAGCTGCAAAATACACGGCACGTGGTAATCTAGTTGCCGTTATCAGTAACGGTACGGCTGTACTAGGACTTGGTAATATTGGCCCACTGGCTTCTAAACCTGTCATGGAAGGTAAAGGGGTTTTATTTAAAAAATTTGCAGGTGTCGATGTTTTCGATATCGAAATTGATGAAAATGATCCTGATAAAATTGTAGATATTGTTGCAGCATTAGAGCCGACTTTTGGTGGGATTAACTTAGAAGATATTAAAGCACCAGAGTGCTTCTATATTGAGAAAAAACTACGCGAACGTATGAAAATCCCTGTGTTCCATGACGATCAACATGGCACAAGTATTATTGTTGGTGCAGCATTACTCAATGCATTAGAGCTGAACGGCAAAAAAATTGAATCTTTAAAGATTATTGCATCAGGTGCTGGCGCAGCAGCGTTATCTTGCCTCGACTTACTTTGCGCATTAGGTGCAAAAAAAGAAAATATTATTGTTGCTGACTCGCGTGGTCTGATCACTACGTCTAGAGAAAACTTAGATGCCTCTAAACAGCGCTATATGCAAGATATTCCTGAAACAAAATTGCATGAAGTCATCGAAAATGCAGATATGTTCTTAGGACTTTCAGCAGCAGGTATCTTAACGCAAGACATGGTGAAGAAAATGGCTGAAGATCCAATTATCTTCGCTTTAGCCAATCCAGATCCTGAAATTTTACCAGAACATGCACACGAAGTTCGTTCAGATGTCATTATGGCAACAGGACGTTCTGACTATCCAAACCAAGTGAATAACGCGCTTTGTTTCCCTTACATTTTCCGTGGTGCATTGGATGTAGGTGCAACCACAATCAATGAAGAAATGAAGGTTGCATGTGTACATGCGATTGCACGTATGGCACATGTAGAAGCAGACACAACCACTTATGGTGAAAAACCAACTGCTTTTGGTCGCGACTATCTCATTCCGGGACCTTTAGATCAACGTCTTATTCTAGAAATCGCACCTGCTGTTGCACAGGCAGCGATGGACTCAGGCGTAGCAACTCGCCCGATTGAAGATATGAACACATATCATCAAAAACTTTCTGAATTTGTATACAATACAGCTTTCATTATGAAGCCTATTTTTGCACAGGCTAAGAAAGCACCTAAACGTATTGCATATGCAGAAGGTGAAGACGTACGTATTCTTCGTGCTGCTCAAGTCGTTGTTGACGAAGGGATTGCACGTCCAATTTTAGTAGGTCGTACTACAGTCATTGAAGCGAACATTCAAAAACTTGGCTTACGTTTACACAATGGCATTAACATTGAAATCGTAGATCAAGAAAACAACCCGCAGTATGAAGAGTTCTGGAAAGACTATCACGATGTAATGAAGCGTAAGGGTGTTACTGTCGAGTATGCACAACGTGAAGCTCGCCGTCGTTCAACCATTATTGCTTCTATGCTTGTAAAAACAGGTAAAGCCGACGGTATGCTTTGTGGTACATATAGCAGTTACGAGCGTCATTTAGAGTTTGTTAGCAATATCATTGGACTAAAAGAAGGCATGAATAACTTCTTTACACTCAATGCACTCATGCTTGGCGATCGTAATTTGTTTATCGCAGATACTTATGTAAATACCAATCCAAATGCAGAACAATTGACAGAAATGACGATCATGGCTGCAGAAGAAGTTCGTCGTTTTGGTATAGAACCACGTATTGCACTCTTATCACACTCTAGTTTTGGTAGCAATCAGACTGACGAAAGTGCACAAAAAATGCGTAAAGTTTATGCACTGCTTTCTGAGCGTGCGCCTGAACTGATTGTAGAAGGTGAAATGCATGGAGATGCTGCATTAGATGAAAATATTCGTCATTTTGCATTCCCAAATTCACGCTATAAAGGTTCAGCAAACCTACTTATTATGCCAAACTTAGATGCGGCAAATATTGCCTTTAATTTATTAAAGTCAACTGCAGGTAACAATGTGACTGTAGGCCCTATTCTTTTAGGTGCTGCAAAACCTGTTCATATTTTAACACCAACGGCAACAACACGTCGTTTAGTAAATATGACAGCAGTAACAGTGACAGAAATTCAACAGCAACAAGGCGAATAATACATTTCACCTAAAAAGGTTTGAATTTCAGACTTGTACAAACCTCTATTCTGATGCATGATGATGCTAAGAATAGAGGTTTTTTCATGCGTGTTTATTTAGTTGGTGGCGCTGTCAGAGATCAGCTTCTTGGCCACCCATATCAAGAAAAAGATTATGTCGTTGTTGGTGCAACTCCTGAACA
The DNA here is from genome assembly GCF_015627175.1 of Acinetobacter pollinis. Taxonomy (GTDB): domain Bacteria; phylum Pseudomonadota; class Gammaproteobacteria; order Pseudomonadales; family Moraxellaceae; genus Acinetobacter; species Acinetobacter pollinis. The sequence goes on from NZ_VTDQ01000001.1 coordinate 39,893, forward strand.
GTTGATTGAACAAGGATATCAGCCCGTAGGGAAAGACTTCCCTGTTTTTCTACATCCTCAAACCAAAGAAGAGTATGCGCTGGCACGAACTGAAAGAAAGCAAGGTCGTGGTTATCATGGGTTTGAGTTTATTACCGATTCAAATATTACATTAGAACAAGATTTACTACGGCGTGATCTGACCATTAATGCAATTGCTCAAGACGAGGCCACAGGTCAAATCTACGATCCTTACCATGGTCAATATGATATTGAGCATAAAATTCTTCGTCATGTTTCAGATGCATTCGTAGAAGACCCTTTACGTGTATTAAGAATTGCCCGTTTTGCTGCACGTTATTCAAGCTATGGCTTTACCATTGCGCCAGAAACACTTGCTCTTATGCACCAATTAGTACACTCTGGAGAGCTAGAAAGTCTCACGCCTGAGCGTGTATGGAAAGAAACATCCCGAGCGCTATTCGAAAAAAATGCAGATGTTTATTTTGAAATTTTACGTGAATGTGATGCACTCAAAGTGCTTTTCCCAGAAATAGATGCATTATTTGGTATCCCACAGCGCCCTGAATATCACCCAGAGATTGACTGTGGTATTCATACACTGATGTCTTTACAACAAGCTTGTAAAAATGAATATAGCTTAGATGTACGATTTGCTGTACTGGTACATGACCTAGGTAAAGCACTCACACCCAAAGATGTTCTACCTCGACATATTATGCACGAGGCACGTGGTGTAAAACCCGTGACTGAACTTTGTGAACGCTTAAAAGTTCCAACCAATACAAAAAAATTAGCAATTTCAGTATGTAAAGAACATTTAATGTGCCATCAGGCGCTAACGCTCAAGCCAGGTACACTCTGGCGCTTATTACAACGTTTAGATGTTTTAAGACGTCCTGAAAAAGTAGAAGAGTTTATTCAAGCATGCGAATGCGATGCACGTGGGCGACTTGGTTTAGAAAATAGACCTTACCCTCAAGCAGAATATATGCGCAAAGCAATTCAGTGCGTACGTCAAATCAAAGCCAGTGACCTCCCTAAAGATATTAAAGGCCCTGACATTGGTGAGATGCTAATTACTTACCGTATTAAAGCATTAGAGACCTTAAAAGCATCATTCCTTGCAAAACAAGCTCAGCCATAAATTGGTGTATTGCTGAAAAAACAGATCTAATCATTTCAAATTAGATCTGTTTTATTGAATATTTGAGGAGCTTAAGCAATTTCCGCAGGAAATGTGATGACATCTGAAATTTTAAACTTACTTTGTGCAACCATTAATAGACGGTCGATACCAAGCGCTATTCCTGCACATGGTGGCATATTAGGTAAAGCTGCCAGTAAGTATTCATCGATGGGCATTCGTACTAGTCCTTCTTTCTCACGTGCATTATTGTCTTCTGCAAAACGACGACGTAATACTTCTGCATCCACCAATTCATCATATGCATTTGCCAACTCTAAGCCTTCTATATAAACCTCAAATCTAGCAGCAACTTCTTCACCATCTTCATCTATACGCGTCTTAGCCAAAGAGGCCATTTCTGGTGGAAAATCTGTTAAAAAAATAGGGGTATCAAAACCTAAACTTGGCTCTACAATATGGGAAAATAATAAATCCATGTATGCTAGGCGGTCGTCCCCTAAATCAATATGAATACCTACTCTTTTCGTTGTTTCCCTTAACTCTTGCAATGTTGCTTTTAAAGGGTTTAAGTCTAAACGATCCTGAAAAGCATGTTTATAACTTAAAACAATTGGTCTAATTTCTGTAAACTTGTCAGACAAACAAACTTGTAGTAAATCGGCAGTCTCATGCATTAAATCTTTCAGCGAAAAATGAGGCCGATACCACTCTAACATGGTAAATTCACTATTGTGTTTTTTGCCATGTTCATCGTCCCTAAAAACTTTACAAATTTGGTAAATTGCCCCACTACCACTGGCCAATAGACGCTTCATGGCAAACTCAGGAGAGGTTTGTAAATAATGGTGATTCAGTTTTCCGCCTAAATTTCTATGCGCACAAATCGATGCCAAATGAACATCTGTTACGCCTGCTGAAGAAAGCACAGGAGTTTCAACCTCAAGTACATCTCTTTCATTAAAAAATTGACGAATTTGGTTATACATTTTCGCGCGTGCTCTTAATGCTTGAAGATCACATGTAGGTGCATAATGTAATGTCATTATATTTGTGCTCCATGTGATGACCATTCACGGCGTAGAGGATAATTTTTACGTAATTCATCAAAGCTTTGTTGATCAATTAAACCGTCTTTTAAACAAGTACGCAGTCTACGATCATCTTCTAAAATTGGATATATTTTAAATATATGTGCTCTTAAGACATCTTTTAAATCATCTGACTGTTTAAAATATTGTTCACACTTAGGAAGTTGTGTTCTAAAGTCTTTATTTGGTGTCATTTGATAGTGGTTACAAAATGCGTCATATACCATTTGTGTTCCACGTGCCTTACCTTCCAGACTATAACCAGCAATATGTGGTGTTACTAAAGAAACATGATCCAATAACACTTTCGTAATCTTCGGCTCATATTCAAATACATCGAGTACAACCGAACGTCCTGTCTTTTTTATATCTTCAAGCAAAGCTTCTTCAGAAATAACGGAACCACGCGCACTATTAATTAAAATGGTTTCTTTGGGCAACTGACGAAAAACGTCTTTATTAAATAAATGATAGGTTGGATACTCGCCTACTTTGGTTAAAGGTACATGAATTGAAATGGCATTAGAGTTTTGTACCAACTCGGAAAATGATACTTGTTGAACAGTTTCCAATTGTACAAAAGGATCATAAGCAATCACATTCCAACCTAGCTTTTGAGCTACATGAGATAAGCGACGCCCTACATTACCCAAACCGACAATACCTAAAGTAAAATTTTCTTCTGCATCTAATCGTTTTATATCTAAATGAAGTAATGCTGTAATTACATATTCTGCAACAGCTTGAGCATTACAACCCGCAGCATTTGCCCACTGAATATTTTTTTCATTTAAATAATCAATATCTAAATGGTCAGTACCAATCGTTGCACTTCCCACAAAATTGACATCACTTCCCTCAAGTAATACTTTATTTACGTTGGTGACTGATCTCACCAGCAAAGCATTGCTATCTAATACATCGGCTGCTTGTAATGTCCTTCCTGCATGTAACTGAATTTCAGCAATATCTGAAAAAAAATATGATGCAAAAGCAAGGTTCTCATCTGCAACAATTTTCATTGAGCATCACCTAAAATTTTAAATATGAATGCCCCATCATAAACCACCTATAAATCTATTGTTTCGTTTTTTTAACAACTCACCAATTTTTTAGAGAACCCTTTATACTAATATTTGAGTTTATATAGCAAAAAACGATTTTATAAATATTCTTCAAACTATTTCTCATTCAATGGTTTAAAGATTTTTATAGTCAAAATAACACTTTAAATGAAAATGATAACGGAGGACATTCATGTCTAATCCTGATTTAAGAAGCGTTGAACAAGTTACAAACTTCATTCGTGAGAGCTATAAAGGCACAGGCAAGCTTGCAGGAAAAGTAGTTGTAATTACTGGTGGGGGCACAGGTATTGGTCGTGCAATGTCTATGCATGCAGCGACTGAAGGGGCTGATCTTGCAATTACGAGCTATACTTCTTCACAAGAACAGGCTGCATCTTTAAAAGCTTGGGTTGAAAAACTTGGAAGAACTTGCCGCGTCTATGAAGTAGATCTTGGGGACAAAGAAAAAACTCAAGAATTTGCAAACAATGTATTACGTGATTTTGGAAAAGTGGACGTACTTGTAAATAACGCTGGTGCACAATTTCCGAAAAACAATCTTGCAGATATTTCCGATGAACAATGGAAAAAAACGTTTAATATTAACTTAGATGCCATGTTCTATCTAAGTAAAATTTTCTTACCACAGTTTAAAGATGGCGACTCAATCATTAATGTCGCTTCTGTAAATGCTTATATCGGATTAAAAGAATTAGTAGACTATTCATCAACTAAAGGTGCAATGATCAGCTTTACACGTGCACTATCTAACCAAGTTGCACATCAGGGTATTCGTGTCAATGCAATTGCACCAGGGCCGATCCTTACACCAATTCAAGGTACATGGAGCGATGTAGATAAGTCGAAGTTAGATGACTTGGGTAAAGACACCTCTATGCAACGTTATGGCGTACCACATGAAGTTGGCCCAGGATTCGTTTTCCTTGCAAGTGAAGATGGCTCTTATGTTACTGGCCAAACACTGCATATTAATGGCGGTATTATGGTTAACGGCTAGTTTGTCCCAAATATCATTAAACGCTGTATGTCTCTAACGACATACAGCGTTTTTTTATATGTAGAACTTGGATCACAATAATTGTATATTTATTATTCAGTTATTCATAAATAGAAAATTCAGCTACCTATGTATCAGTTGTGTAATTTTTTTTGCTTATTGGTTTAGATGACAGCACAATTACTCAAAGATTTCATGATCTTTACTCAAACAAAATCAAAATACGAGATTAAAATGCATAAGAGAATTATTATTGGTATTTTAACAACTTTAGCAGGCTCATCACTTTTCGCTGCTGATCTTGGACCAACGCGTACAGGTGGGGCAAATACAATTAAGGTCGATAATGACAAACCTTTCCGTTTAGAAGGTGATATTGGATACCTTTTCAACAATAGTAAAACAACAGATGGTAGTTCAACCAATAAAACAAACTTAACAGCGCGTATATTATTTCAACGTCAAGCTGGTATTTGGGGTCAAGAAGTTATTGCAAGTGCAGTAAGTACACATGACGACAATGCAACAAACAATATCGAACGCTATTTATTGGCTGGGAAACTTTCTCACAGCAGTTCAGATACAATCTATCAATTTGGTAAATTAACTGCTGAAAAAGATCTAAGCAGTGCTTTTGACTATCAAATTAGTGCAACAGGTGGTCTAGGAATTAACATTCTAAAAGATGACCGCCAATCTCTTTCTACTGAAATTGGTGCAGGTTATCGTTTTAGTAAAGAGAAAGTAGAACCTCAAGATACAACAAACGAACTCGTAGGTACACTGGCAGCATTTTACGAATATAAAATTACGCCATCTGTACGTTTCAACCAAGATCTAGGCTATGAGTTTGGTCAAGATTCTCGTACATTCCGCTCAAGAACGGCGCTTACAACTGATCTAACAAAGCACTTTGCAGCATCTGCAAGTTATAACATTAAAGATATTCAAGCAGATATTGGCAACAGTAGAGACTCTTTACTTTCGCTTGGTCTTAACTATAAGTACTAAAATATTTAATAAAAAAAGGATGCTTAAGCATCCTTTTTTTATGGGTAAACCTATGCGATATCAATCCCTTTATCTGTGAGTTGTGCCTCTTCACTCATTGCTCTTTGTCGTTTCGTCATTAAAAAATAAATATAGCTTACAACCAGAAAGCCAATGAAAATTTTTCCAATCGTAAAGTTAAAGTAAAACATAGATAAGAAGCAAATGGTTGCAATGACTAAGGCAATAGCTGGAATAATAGGATAGCCTGGTGCTAAAAATGAGCGCTCTAGTTCAGGTGCACTCTTACGCAGTTTAAATAAACTCAGCATACTCATAATGTACATTAATAATGCACCGAAACAAGCCATTGTTACAATGGCTGCTGTTAGTGTCATGCCCTGAATTTGAATAATATTATCACTAAAAATTGCAATAATACCGACAATACCACCTGCAATAATTGCACGATAAGGAGTATTAAAACGGGATAATTTAGCTAAACCTTGCGGTAAAAATCCCGCCCTACCAAGTGCATAAATTTGACGCGAATATCCTAAAATAATCCCATGAAAACTTGCAACCAACCCAAATAATCCAATCCATACTAGCATGTGCATCCATGCAGAGTTATGCCCAACAACAGCACGCATTGCTTGTGGTAATGGATCATTAATATTAGATAACTTACTCCAATCGCCTACACCGCCTGCAAAAATCATAACCATTAGTGCAAGACTGACAAGGGTAAAGATACCGCTAATGTATGCTCTTGGAATCGTTTTTTTCGGATCTTTTGCTTCTTCTGCCGCCATTGCAGCACCCTCTATGGCAAGAAAGAACCAAATTGCAAAAGGAATTGCTGCAAAAATACCAGATACTGAGTCTAAACTAAAATGAGCTTGCCTTGCCCATCCATTTAAAACGAAATTAGAAAAGCTAAAACTCGGTTGAACAACCCCAACAAAAACCAACAATTCAATGACTGCTAAAATTGTTACGACTAGCTCAAATGTTGCGGCAATCTGCACACCTACAATATTTAAACTCATGAAAATAAAATACGCAGCTACAGCCGCATATTTAGGATTTAAATCAGGATACTGTACATTTAAATATGCCCCAATTGCCATCGCAATAGCAGGAGGTGCAAACACAAATTCTATAAGTGTTGCAATTCCAGCAATAAACCCACCTGTATCTCCAAAAGCTTTTCGGCTATATGCAAAAGGTCCCCCTGCATGAGGAATAGCTGTGGTTAACTCAGTAAAGCTAAAGATAAAACAAGTGTACATTGTCGCAATAATTAAGGTAGTGACTAAAAATCCTAATGTTCCAGCAACTCCCCACCCATAACTCCAACCGAAATATTCACCGGAAATTACCAACCCGACTGCGATTCCCCACAAATGAAATGTTCCCAGTGTTGGTTTCAGTTTTTGATTCATAACCGACTTCCTTAGATATAGATATTTACACACCGTCCATATGTATATTGCGTGGTCATTTCATTTAAAACTTGACAGTAAAGCCTATTTTTTTAGTGCGTATTGTCAAGTCAAACAAAATCAAACTCACATACGCTGTAAGTCATCTATAAATATCAATGTGAGTTCAACATGCAAAATGAAATATTAGATACACAAACCCTGTACCTATTGGCAGAATCAGCAATGAAGCAATATGAGCCACAATATCAAGGTACGCTTAAATTGTTGTGTCAGTCTGAAAATGCAACCTTTGTCATTTATACCTCTCATTCTAAATATGCACTTCGTATTCATCGACCAAATTATCATTCTAAGGAAAATATAAATAGTGAATTACTTTGGCTCGAAGCACTCAATAATGAAGGCATATCTGTACCAGAACCTATTGCAAATCAAAACAATGAATATGTACTTACACTCTGTTGTGCACCAAACATTGAAAGACATGCCGTTTTATTTCATTGGGTTCAAGGTGATATGCCAACAACAGATGTTGATCCTCAAGCATTCAAACAACTGGGTTCTATTACTGCTCAACTACACCAACACAGTAAAATATGGAAAAGACCTGAACAGTTCAATCGTATTGTTTGGAATCATGAAACAATGATTGGTTCAGAAGGACACTGGGGAAATTGGGCAAGTGTAAGCAGTTTAACTGCTACAGATAAACTGGTAATTCAAGAAACTGTCTCTCAAATTGGACATCAACTGAATCAGTTAGATAAATCTCCACAATATTATGGACTTATTCATGCAGACTTGCGACTTACTAACCTTTTATTAAAAAACAATCAGGTCGGTGTAATTGATTTCGATGATTGCGGTTTAAGTTGGTTTATGCATGACTTAGCAGCCGCCCTTAGCTTTAATGAACACTTACCTAATGCACCAGAATGGGTAGATCAGTGGTTAAATGGTTACGAAAAAAATGCTCATATTAGTCAATTAGAATATGCCCTCATTCCAAGTTTTATTATGCAAAGACGAATTCAAATGTTGGCATGGACAGGTTCACATGCATATACGGAAATGACAAAAAGTTTAGGAAATGAATGGGTTAATGAAACCATAAGATTATGTAAACAATATTTAAAAAGTGACAATGCGATGCCACTAGGTGCAGCATAAAATATACTATGAATTGGTATATATCTTGCTTTATTCACTACAGATAAAGACAAGAGCATCTCATTATGATTTATATGCGCCCAATTGCAGAGACTTCCCATTTTGAAACCCAATCTGGGAATCTAGGGGTGTTGGCTGCTGCTGCAACAGGTCTTAATGAATTCATTTTACACAAAGGAGCAGATGCAGCCTATATCTTTGATACCAATGGTGTTCACCCAGACCTATTAAACAGTCCTACGCTAAGCATTCAATTACCTAATTATTGTCAAATGCTTGAACAAGCTGCCTTTCTTTCTGGATGTGATAATTTCGGGCTTGAATATGGCCAACAGTTTCAACCTAAGTCCTTAGGACTGATTGGCTATATTGGGTTATGCTCTCCAGACTTAGCATCAGCACTCAGAAATATCGCAAATTACTTCCATTTTCACCAAAAAGATACACTAATGCAATTTGTCGAGCATCAAGATTGTTGGCGCATTGACTATCAAGTACAGCACGGTGCCATACTATGCAGACGACAGGATGCAGAACTTACTTTAGGTATGCTTATGAATGTCATTCGTGGTGTATTGGGACAAAATTACTCACCACGGGCTGTTCATTTTGAACATTCACGACCTATTCAATGGCAGGAACACCGTAAACTATTTAATGCACCTGTTTACTTTGAGCAACCTTATAACTCCATTTTAATTAAAAAATCTGATACTTATGTCAAAATGCCAGATGCCGATCCAATTTTGCTCAAAGTCATTCAAGATACTTTAAAATTATTAAATCAAAATCAGCAACGGCAAGATATTGTTAATCAGACACGTTCACGCATACAAATTTCATTGAGTAAGGGAGAACCATGTTTAGATCGTATTGCAAATGATCTTCATATGTCGACTACCTGTTTCATACGTAAACTTAAAAGCGAAGGCACAAATTTTACAAAACTGGTTGACAGCGTTCGCTGTGAAATGGCTGAAAACTATATTAAACAACCTCATATACAAATTTCAGAGATTGCATTTCTCTTAGGTTATTCTGAATTAAGTGCATTTTCTAGAGCATTTAAGCGATGGTTTCATATTACCCCTAGGCAGTGGCGTCACTAATTTTTTTTACCCAGTCAATGAAACAGCGTGAAGCATGAGAAAGATTTTCTCGACTTGAGTAGTACAGATAAAATGGCTCATGTGGGTACTAGTATTGATTTAAAATAGGCTGTGGTATTTTCAAATACAGACTACTATAACAAAGAACTTCAAATGATTGATGTTTAATGAATAGATCTATGCTGTTCTAACCATGTCTGAATATAGCTTATGGTTTTAGATAAAGAATGCCCCATCATATACATATGATCTGCACCCTGCAAAAGAATATAAGTTGCATGCTTGTATTTTTTTGCAGTGGCCTTTGCAATTGAAGACACGACAACCTTATCTTCACTGCCACTAATTACCAAAACTGGTGCAAATAATACTTTCGTATCTACATATGCAGCTTTTTTAGCGTCAAAAAACCATAAAGCCATTTCAGCATATGCTCGCCCCGATTCTGCAACCAGATGATTATAAAACTGATCTCTCACTTTCTGAGTCTGTAAATTCATACAATACCGATCTAATGTAGTTTTGTTCGGCATAAGAGGCTTTTTCCAAAACTTCCACTGTATAAAATGTTTATAAAAGGCCTGAATCATCGTGGGATAAAGTGCATATATCCCAGCCATGGGCGCAGGACCCAATAATATGAGTCCATGACACCGCTCAGGTTCACGAGCAACCAAAAGTTGTGCGATTAGACCTCCAAGCGAATGCCCTAATATATAAACAGGTTCGGAAAAAGTACGAAGTAAAGCAACCAAGTCATTCACATAATCTGTGAGACTCAAAGAAGCTATTTTTGTTGCGCCTTCCACTAAAGGTAAATCATGGTATCTTAAATTAGGTGTATATACAGTTAAGCCTAAAGATTCCAATGCCTCAATGAAGTCACTGCCCCAGCTGTTTCCATTACACCATGTACCATGAATTAATATTATTAATTTTTTATTCTTCATTTTATGTGTTCTCTAAAAACTTAAAAAAGAGTCCGTAGACTCTTTTTTAAATTGCTGTAATTGCAGAATAGCTTAAGGGCAACGAAAAGCTCATTAAAATAATAGATGCGGTACGCTGTAAATTTTGTTGATTTAACCAAGCAATTTTATTTGATACCAATACAGAACCGACGCAAATCCAAAAAAATGCAATTGGTAGAATAAGCATTATGAATGCTGACATATGTAAACCATAAGTAGCTAAACTTGTCCAAGCCGCCTGCGGAAAAATTGCCGAAGCAAATAATAATCCTTTTGGATTTAAGAGTGTTGCAACAAATAAAGTTTTAGGTGTAATTGTAGGCTGTGTAAATTCTTGACTGACAGATGAAGTACGCCATAATTTAATGGCTAAATAAAAAATATAACATGCGCTAATCAGTTTCAAAACAGCAGGTAACCATGGTACGGTCGCTGAAACAGAATGTATTAGAACACCCCATAGGGAAATAGACATGAGATAACCCAATGCCTCAGAAGGAATTAAGTTACAAGATTTTTTAATGCCACTATAAATACCAGACGAGGCTAGTAATGTATTTGTTGGGCCGGGAGTCAATAAAATTGTGACCACCAAACCAATAAACAATAATGTAATCATACGATATTTTTCGTTATTGGATTGTTATTATTAATCACTGAGTTGGTATCTTTTGTCGAGCCTATAAATGTAAGAAAATATATAAAATAATCTTTTCCGCATTATTTTTTAGTACAAAAAAATAATAATTTACTTATATATCAATATCTTATTTTTTTAAAAAAGATATTCTTTTAAGTAAAAGCAATCCACGTTATCAATGAAGATTGCTGTCATCAGTTGAATAAAAATAAAGCAAAATTCAAATATCAGATGATACTTTCTGCACATTTCCGAGATATATTTATTACACTAATCAAACATTCTCACATTAGATAACGTCTGATCTAATGCATTTACTAACCAATCAATATCACTATATTGAAATGCAAGTGGTGGACGTAACTTCAATACATTTCCATGAGGTCCCGCTACAGAAGTCAAAATATGATGTTGATTACGTAACTCTTCAATGACATTCAATGCGAGTTTTTTATTAGGTTTTTTGTTATTTCTATCTGTAACTAACTCAAATCCTATAAACAAGCCAGCACCCCGTACATCCCCTATGCATTCATGTTTGTTCATTAAATACCTAAGTTCTTTCTTAAGTACTGCTCCAACCTCTTCGCTATGCTGTTGTAATTCCTCTTCCTGTATAACATCTAAAACAGCTTGTGCTGCAGCCATAGATACAGGATTACCTCCGAATGTATTAAAATATGGAATTTGATCGCTAAATGCAGATAAAACCTCATGTTTGGCAAATAGTCCAGACACCGGAATACCATTTCCCATTGGTTTCCCTGTTGTTATGATATCTGGTACAACGCCATGGCGCTCAAAGCCCCAAAATGCATCCCCAGTTCGACCAAAGCCTGGTTGAACCTCATCAGCAATAAAAACACCGCCGTTTCTATGCACAACATCTACTGCTTGTTTCAGAAAACCAATCGGATGAGACATTACACCATCAGATGAGAAAATAGAATCGGCTAGAAATCCTGCAAACTGAATTCCATTTGCACGCATATCGTCAATTTGTCGTTGTATTTGATCTGCAAACCAATGTCCAAGATCTTCAGTAACAATGCGATATTGATCTGGTGCAGGTACACATCTTGTTGTGTTGGCCAATACTTGTCCTGTGCCCAAAGCAGGTGAACATCCAGAAGTTAACTCACTGGTACCATGATACGATTCTTGCGAAACAATAATACCAGTCCCTCCTGTATATTCACGTGCCACACGAATGGCTAAATCATTTGCTTCAGAACCTGTACACATATACATTGCTCTATCTATCTCAGAAGGCATTGTTTTTAATATATTTTCGCTGTAGCTTAAAATATTTTCATGTAAATATCGAGTATGCGTATTTAAACATTGCATTTGTGCAGTTACAGCTTCAATAACACGTGGATGGCAATGGCCAATACTTGCAACATTATTATAAACATCAAGATACTTCGTACCTTTTGCATCCCACAAATACTGTCCCTTTCCTTTCACAAGATGTACGGGATTTCTATAAAATAAACGATAAGATTCGCCTAATACCTCACCTCTCTTTTCTGTTAATGCTTTTGTTTCATGATCAAGCGCAGCGGCATGCTCAGCTCGAAAACTATTTGTATCCATAATTGTTGATCGTGTAACCATCGAGTTCACCTGCTGTCACTTTAGATTGTTTTTCAATCATTCCAATATAAATATAGTTTTAATAAAATGCAATAAAATACACAAATACTTTTTTATACACAAAAAAGATCGATTTTATGCTGTAGAGACAGTATGATTTGCAGTAGATATTTTGAGATTTTGAAAATTATGCTACAACAAGAACGGCAGCAAAGAATTCTTGGACTTCTGTCTAGCTTAAAAAATCTAAGCACTGAACGTGTTATGCAAGAATTAGACATCTCTAGAGAAACTGCCAGAAGAGATATTGTAGAACTAGAAAAACTAGGTCTACTCAAACGGGTTCATGGTGGTATTACATGTCTAGATGAAGTAACTGCTGAAGCACCTTTAACGATTCGTCAATCACAAATGGTTAAAGAAAAAAGAAATATTGCGCGTGCAGTGTTACAGCATTTAAAACCTGGACTCACTATTTTTTTAGATGCGGGTAGCACAACTTCTATTCTTGCAGATGAACTAAGATATTTTTCAGGCCTAACAATCATTACCAATAGTTTGCAAGCTGTTTTTAATTTAACGGTGGCTAATCAAGACAACACTACCGCAAAACATGAAATTATTCTTTTGGGAGGAAAAATTTTCCAACGGCCTCAAACACAAGGTGAGCAAGTGATTTCAGAAATTCAGCGCTACTATGCCGATATCGCTATTTTATCTCCTGTTGGCATCCATCCTAAACATGGTGCTACCAGTTTTTCTTCAGATGAAGCTGAAATTGCAAGAGCAATGATTAAGCATAGTAAAAATACATTTATCTTAGCAGACCACACAAAAGTGGGCACAGTTAGTCGAATTAACTATGCAAAACCCGAGGAAATTTCTACTTTATTTACAGATGCTGACATAGATTTAAATACACAGTTTAAGTACGTTGTCTCTGTATAATCTTGCATAAAAAAAGACCATACAAAGGTGTATGGTCTATAAAATGGTGGCTATGACTGGACTTGAACCTGTGACCCCAGCATTATGAGTGCTGTGCTCTAACCAACTGAGCTACATAGCCGAAACTGTTCGCGAATTCTATGTTTTAAACTATAAATAGTCAATACTTTTTTAAAAATCTGTGAAGTGAGCCTATAAGCCGGGTTCTGTCGAGAACGATCATTCCTCTAGGCGTATAATCACTCATACGCTCAAGCGACCTACCCGAATCCAGTATGGGCCATACCTATGTGGATTCCTATTTGGTCTTGCTTCAGGTGGGGTTTACCATGCCATGTACTGTTACCAGACATGCGGTGCGCTCTTACCGCACCCTTTCACCCTTACCATATAAATATGGCGGTCTACTCTCTGCTGCACTTTCCGTTGGCTTACGCCACCCAGGCGTTACCTGGCACCTTGCCCTATGAAGCCCGGACTTTCCTCCCCTATTTTAGTCACGAAGACCTTAATAGCAGCGACCGTCCAGCTCACTTCGGCGCACATAGTACCAAATCTTATTCAGAATTGCTCGTATTTTTTTGATCAATTAAACGATGATATTTTGCAAGTAAAGTCTCTTCACTTTCTTCATGCTCAGGATCTTTAGGAATACAGTCTACAGGACAGAACAACTGACATTGTGGCTGGTCATAATGCCCCACACACTCTGTGCACAAGGCAGGATCTATTTCATAAATTACATCACCCAGATAAATTGCCTCATTGGGACACACTGGCTCGCAGACATCACAATTAATACATTCATCTGTAATATATAATGACACTTTAAGTTACCTTCTATCCATATTTACGCTTGAATGCATGAACAACATGTTCAGGTACAAATTTAGATACATCTCCATCTAAACGTGCAATTTCCCGAACCATCGTAGAAGAAATAAAAGAATATTGTTCAGACGGCGTCAAAAAAACTGTTTCAAATCTTTGATCTAAGGTTCTATTCATATTTGCAAGTTGAAATTCATATTCAAAATCTGAAATGGCTCTTAAACCACGTAAAACTGCCGTTGCCTTTTGCTCATTAAAAAAGTTAACCAGTAATCCATCGAAACCAATGAATTGGATATTATCTAAATGAGGAAAAGACGCTTTAGCAAGTGCTACACGCTCCTCTAAAGAAAATAATGGCTTTTTATGGTGCCCTACAGCGATTGCAATTACGACCTCATCAAACATCTTTGATGCTCTTACAACCAAATCTATATGACCTTTTGTAATTGGATCAAATGTTCCCGGATAAATAATACGACGCTTAGACATCCAAACTGTACTCAAATTTTGTCATATGAAATACTATTCTATCAAAAACTTGATTTTTAGAGAATGGACACCATAACCACAACAGCAATAAACACTTCACCTCGCCTGAAGTTTACGGCACAATAGATGCAGATTTGGAATATATAGATTATGGCGAACGTAAAAGTAGTTAAAAAAAATAATGGCGGTACAATTGCTCAGAACAAACGTGCCCGCCATGATTATTTTATTGAAGAAAAATTTGAAGCAGGCCTTTCTTTACAAGGTTGGGAAGTAAAATCCTTACGTGCAGGACGTATGAGTCTTGTAGAAAGCTATGTCATTTTCAAAAATGGTGAAGCTTTCCTCTTTGGTGCTCAAATCCAACCGCTTCTTTCCGCGTCTTCACATGTTGTTCCAGAAGCAACACGCACCAGAAAGCTTTTGCTCTCTCGTCGCGAACTTGAAGTACTCATGGGTGCGGTAAATCAGAAAGGCTACTCATGTGTACCTTTAGCAAGCTATTGGAAAGGTCATCTGGTTAAACTTGAAATTGCATTGGTCAAAGGAAAGCAATTGCACGACAAACGTGCCAGTGAAAAAGACCGAGACTGGAAACGCGATAAAGCAAGACTGTTTCATAAGTAAAAATAAAGCCCTCATCTGGGGCTTTATTTTTATTTAGTCAAACCATAGCTAGTCTTTTATTCTTTGCAAAGTTAATGCAATGTACTCACCAAACCAAAGTGCTGTTTTTAGGTCTCCTTCAGGTGGTGTAATATCTACAGGTGCATTATCGGACTGGGTCATTAACCCTAAATGACTTGCTAAACGATTCAAATCTGAAGTTGAATGGCCCTTAGAAAGTAAAGGTAGGCCTGTCCATAGCATTCCATGTTGCATAGCAAATAGATTAATCTGTTGTAAAACGGAAAGCTTATCGCCACTTAAACCACCCGAATTAGTAAATCCTGCTGCCATTTTACCCTGCCATGCTCTTGACATCCATCGTTTAGAAGTACTGTCCATAAATACTTTAAAAGGTCCTGAAACACTACCCATGTATGTAGGTGAACCAAAAATAATGCCATGTGACTGATCAAGTGCATCCCATTGAATATCTTCGATGGACATCAAAAAAACTTTCACACCCATCTTTTCTGCACCTTTTGCAATATAACTCGCAACTCTTGCAGTATGCCCATATGGACTATGATAGACGATGGATAAAGTTTTTGTAGATGTCGGCATATCGTTTAAATTTAATTTATAAGACGATATGATCTTAACACGAATGAATCACTTATTCATAAAAGCAAACGTGGCCATTCTTCCTGTTTTTGCTTGTCGACGATAAGAGAAATACTTATCAGATTCAGTAAACGTACATGCCTCACCACCTAAAATATGTTTTACGCCATAAGACTGTAAAATATATTTTGCAATCGCATAGAGATCTGCATACGTTTTATCGGGATTCTCTTTTGTTTTAAATGCAAATTCGACATTATATTTTTGACAAAATACGTCTTTTACTTCTAATCCGACTTCAAAACAGTTTTGACTAATACATGCCCCAAGCCATGCCCACGTTGGAGGGTTGTTCATTTGATTAATAGTATTTTCGACAATACCTTCTACAAGACCACGCCAACCCGCATGTACATTTGCGATTTCTTCGTTACTACCAAAAATAATAGGTAAACAATCTGCAGTCATAATCATCAATGCATGATTTTGTTGCTGAGTAACCAAACCATCCCCAACTAAAGGTAATAAATTACTACTGCTTTCATTTACTACATGACAGAGTGTGCTATGGGTTTGTTCTAACCATGTCATTTTATGAACATTATATTGGCTTAATAAAGACATTAAAGCCATACGATGGGTGTGAACACGTACATTTTCATCACCCACATGCAGTGCAAGGTTAAACCCTTCCAATTCTGACACACAAGCAGTTAAACTTTGCAAATAAGTGCGTTGCGTTTGCCCTACATATATACCTTCGGGAAGTCCTTGAACAAATTCAATCAATTGAATTACTCCGTATATATTTAAACGCGGTTAAAGAAATACCAAATAATTTGATAGTTCTTTAACCATCATACACATTTAATATGCTTTATTTTCCTCGCGAAGAACTGTAACCAAAGTATTAAAATCTTCTGGCCAAGGTGCTTCAAATAACATTTCTTCTTGCGTTCTTGGGTGAATTAGACCCAACTTGGCAGCATGTAACGCTTGACGACGAAATCCTCTTAATGTCTCAGCCAGACGCTCAGATGCACCTGCAGGTACACGCACACGGCTCATATAGACAGGATCACCAACTAAACCATAACCGATATAACTAAAATGTACTCGAATTTGGTGAGTTCGCCCTGTTTCTAATTGTGCTTGTACACGAGTAAAATTTTGGAATCTTTCTTTTACATTATAGTGTGTGACTGCGTCTCTACCACCTGGGAGTACCGCCATTTTTATACGATCGACTGGATGACGCTTAATCGGCTCATCCACTGTACCGCCAGCAATCATATTGCCGTAGACAATTAAGTCATATACACGATACACCGATTTTCGAGCCAATTGTCTAGATAGGGAAAATTGTGCTTCTAAAGTTTTTGCAACAACCAACAAACCAGATGTATCTTTATCAATACGATGTACTAAACCTGCACGAGCAAGCTCTGCTGTTTTAGGTGCATAATGTAAAAGCGCATTCACCAACGTACCCGACGGATTTCCTGCCCCAGGATGGACAACCATTCCAACAGGTTTATTAATCACCAAGATATCATCATCTTCGTAAATAACATCTAAAGGAATATCTTCTGGTGTACTACGTGTTTGTGGCTCAAGTTCAACCTCTAAGGTCAGGCGTTCGTGTCCTTCACAGCGATATTTAGGTTTTATTTTGTTTCCATCTACCAGTAAATAGCCATCTTTCATCCATTGTTTTAACTTTTCACGGGAAAAATCGGGCCATACCGTTGCAGCAGCTTGGTCTATACGTAGACCTAAATACTGTTCATCCAACTGAAATTGCAACGATAAATGTGTTGCAGTTGTAGAGGAATTATGATTATCTGCATCATCAGTCTCTTCAAGTAAGTTGAAATCTGTTTCAGTGCAATTAGAATGAGAAGAATTTATCGAAGTCATTTGGCTCATTAGAACAATTAATGGTTTAATAGTGCCATTGTAGCTCATTGCCCGTATTAACTGAGGAATTTTTATGTCGCTACCACGTTATAAAGTTACGATGCTTGCACTTTCTTTAGGCATAGCTTGTACATTTGTGGGCTGTAGCAGTAATCCATCAAAAAAAGAACTTGCCGATTTAGGCCCTAAAGTTAGTGAAGAAACCTATTACAGCGCTGGACAAACTGCCCTAGACAAAGGTCAATACAACGAGGCAGCAAAGAATTTTCAAGCGATTGATACATACTTCCCAACTGGCGCGCGTATTGAACAAGCTCAACTTGATCTCATCTACGTAAAATTCCAGCAAAAAGATTATCCAGGTGTGGTTTCAGCATCTGAACGTTTTATTCGTTCGAATACAGATGCACCTGAAGCAGACTTAGCATACGCATATTACGCTCGTGGTGTTGCTAACATGGAGCAAAATTACGATGGTATTATTCGTTATACGTCACTTAAACAAGCACACCGTGATGTAAGTTACCTGAAACTGGCTTATCAAAACTTTGTAGATTTCATTCGTCGTTATCCTTCTAGCCAATATGCAGTAGATGCCGCAGAACGCATGAAATTTATTGGTCAAGAATTAGCAGAACATGAAATGGAAACTGCTCGCTTTAACGTAAAACGTCAAGCATGGGTAGCAGCCATCGATCGTAGTCAATGGATTTTAGAACACTATCCTGAAACGCCACAAATTCCGGAAGCACTTGCAACTGTTGCTTATAGTTATAATGCACTCGGCGATCAAAAAACTGCAAACCAATATATTAATGTATTGAAGTTAAACTACCCGAACCTTATTAAAGCCAATGGAACGGTTAACTTAAAAGCAGCTCGCCATGAAGGCAGTTTCTTGAACCGTGCAACCCTAGGTATTTTTGGTCGTGGTGAAGAAAATGCCGTTAAAGGCAGTCAAAAGCAACCTACAGAGGGTACAACACGTAGTTTAACTAATCGTCTAAGCTTTGGTTTACTTGACCGCCCAGATCATCATGAAGCAGTTACTCCAGTTACACCTGCTAAAACGGAAGTCCAAGCACCAAAAACAGTAGATAACGAAATGCCAAAACGCAGTTGGTTAAATCGCTTATCTTTTGGATTGATCGATAAATCTCCTACTGTAAATTAATATTTAAGAACAATCCTTATAAAAGGTAAGCAAACGCTTGCCTTTTATTTTTTGACAACAGAAAATTTGCTAAACTCTCATTTCTACATTCGTATAAGCATGTATCCATTCTATGGCAATTCCACAGCATACTATTGATCAAATATTAGATCGTATCGATTTAATTGATTTAATTGGACAGCGCGTAAAACTAAAAAAAACAGGAAGAACCTATTCTGGATGTTGCCCCTTTCATCAAGAAAAAAGTCCATCTTTCCACGTTTATCGGGATAAACAGTATTATCATTGCTTTGGTTGCCAAGCCAATGGAAATGCCATACGTTTTCTCATGGAATATGAAAACAGAACTTTCCCAGATGTCGTTAAAGAATTGGCAAGTCTTGCTAGCATTGAACTACCTAAAGACCAGTTTGATGCAAAAAAACCAACCTATAAAAAGAAAGCTGTTCCACAAGAACCCTCTACACCGAGAAGCTTAGATCCAAAAAATAATTCCAGTGAAACATCTCATTTTCAAGCAGATCCTGACCCCTTTGAGTTCATTGAACCTGACTCTTCTGAAATATTTATACCTTTTGAAGAACCAGAGGGTAACTTGTATGACTTACTCGAAAATATTGCGCAATATTATGAACAACAATTAACACAACACCCACATGCTCAGCAATACTTTCAACAGCGTGGTTTAACAACACAAACCATTCAAAACTGGCGTCTAGGTTATGCTCCAGAGGGCTGGCAGCATCTTGAACAAGCTTTTCCAAGAGATATTGACGGTATTAAACAAATCGGTTTAATCCGTACCAGTGACACAGGAAGAGATTTTGATTTACTTCGTGATCGCGTTATTTTTCCAATACGAGATCATAAAGGTCGTGTGGTTGGTTTTGGGGGACGTGCCTTAAATAATGACATTAAACCTAAATATATTAACTCACCAGATTCTGAGGTTTTTCATAAAAACCAATTACTCTATGGACTGTATGAAGGTAGTAAAAATAAAGCAAATGATTGGTTAATGGTAGAAGGATATATGGATGTTATTGCTTTAAGTCAAGCTAACATTCATGGTGCTGTGGCAACACTAGGAACTGCAAGTAACACAGACCATCTTAATCTATTATTTAGAAGAAACCACCGTATTACCATTGCATTTGATGGCGATAGTGCAGGCCAAAAAGCTGCACGTCGAACTTTAGAGATTGCTTTACCTCTTTTAAACGATGGTAGAGAGTTAAAGTTTTTTATCCTCCCACCTGAACACGATCCAGACTCTCTGATTCGACGTGAAGGAGTTGAAAAATTTAAAGCACTTTGGGAGGCCTCTCCCTTACTTTCAGATTTTCTTTATGTTTTACTTAGCCAAAGTTATGACATCTCTACCCCTGAAGGTAAAAGTCAGGTCATGGGTGAACTAAGAAACCTCACCAACCTACTCCCACAAAAAGGGTCATATCGTTACCTACTCACACAATCTTTTCGTGAAAAACTCGGGTTAGGCAGAAGATTTACGCCTAAAGTGAATAACGATGCAGCCCTATCTTTTAATATTCAAACACGTGTTGAAGACTATGCAATCGCTCTGCTGATTAGCCATCCATTCTTATATCAACAGTTTACAATATTACAAGAGCATATTCCTGAAGAAGAATTACTTGCAGATGTTTTAAATATTTTAGATAAGCTTTTTCCAAAACTCCCTGAAGACCAAGATGCCTCTTTATATTATGTGTTAGGCGCAATGACTCAATATCATTATGTAATTTTAGATTTATTAGAACGAACGAATATTTTCAGCCTCATTGATTCACCAGAGAAGGCTTTCAATCTTGCTAAAGAATATGTACTTACGCTACAAGGTATTTATTTGCGGAAAAAAATGAAAAAACCACAGTCCTTAAAAGAATCTCAACACTTAAGAAAACAATTAAATGAGCTTACTAAGCAAATTAGCTTACAGCTCTTACAATCTTAGACTATTTAGGGCAAGACTATCTTGCCCATTTTAATGATAATATTCTAACTCAGTGAAAAAACTGACGATACTTATTACGCATAACTTTTTGCACGTTAATTTTTTTCATCTGTTCAAGTAAAGTATGATGTTCTTCAAATTCACCATCAAAAACTCCAATTGAAATAGAAGGTATGCTTAGCTTAATTTTTTCAGGAATTTGATGCATAGCATGATGTGCTTTTTCATTTAACTTAACAAATACATCGTGCTGATACATACGACCATGACGAATCATTGGTAACTCAGATGCTTTAGCGAATAATTCATTCATATTAATATGTTTCATTTTTGGCTCCTTAATACCTTTTCTATTGCGAAATAGAAATCTTAAATTAGCGTTTTAGACGATATAAAATCTGCCAATTTTAAGGTTTTTAAGATTTTATAATTCGTTTGTTTTATTATAATCAGATGATTTTTTATGCCAATATGAAAAATATCAAGAGAGTCCACAATTAAAAATAATTATTATAAAATCAAATAATTGGGAGAATATTAAAAAATGACTCTTGCGTTCACATTATAATGTTGACTTTAAACATGTAATAATTTGCCCTCTAAAAGATAATAGACTACCTTAGTGAGGTTTCTTCGGTAGTCTATTATTTGCCAATACCTGCTGTAGATTTTCTTTCATCCAATCGAAATATTCGGGATCATTTTCTTTGACAGCTTCTCTTAATAATAAAGAGGTTGGATGCAATAATTTTTGTGTTAAACGATGTGAGAAGTCTTTTAAAATCTGTTCTGCATCGCCACCAGATTGAAGCTGATGCAACGCCAATGCAAGCTCTTGTTGCTGAGCATGATGTCCTGCATCTCGATATGCTGAAATAACACCACCAGCACGCTTCACTTTCTGTTGAGAAACCAACTGAGTAGCCAGTTGATTTACCATCACTTCCGCTTCTACCGCAGCTTGACGGCGTTGAGCGAGGTTTTCATCAATGACTGTCTGTAAGTCATCTACACCATATAAATAAACACCATCTAAATTCTCTACCTTGGGATCAATATCTCTAGGCACAGCCAAGTCGACCATAAGCATTTGTTGGTATCTACGTTTTTTTAATGCAGATTTCACTTCCTTATAATCAATCACCTGATGCAAACTTCCTGTACAGCTTGAAATAACATCTGCACGATATAAATGATCTGCTAATTCTGAAAAAGGAATAATCTCTACATCTACAAATGTAGAGATTTCAGATTTCAATTTCTCTGCGCGCTCAACACCACGATTACAAATAATAATCTTTGCAACACCCATATCTGCCATATGTTTTGCCACTAGACTATTCATCTCACCTGCTGCAACCATAAGCACAACCAGTTTTTCAGGATGACTAAACACTTGATGTGCCAACTGTGCAACTGCATAACCCATTGAAACAGCATGGCTTCCCACTGCAGTTTCAGAGCGCACTCGTTTAGCTGCGTAAAAAGCATATTCAAAAATGCCATTTAAATGAGAAGACACTGTTCCCGCTTCCTTAGCAAGAGAAAGTGCACTTTTTACTTGCCCTAAAATTTGAGGTTCACCCAACATTAAAGAGTCAAGTCCGCTTGCAACACGCATTAAATGGGAAACTGCCTGAATGTTTTCATAGCGATATACATGATTAAACAATTGATTTACATCAATACCATTGGTTTTAGCCAACCAACTTAATAAAATGTCTACATTTTCAGCATGTGCATAAATCTCAGTGCGGTTACACGTTGAAACCACAACAAGATCATTTAAATCTTCTTGTTTATTTTGTTCAGACAATAAGCTGTTTAAGCGTTCTGCATTAAAAGCAATACGCTCGCGTAAGTCTACAGAGGCGGTATGATGGTTGACACCAAGGGCAAAAAACGTCATGTCGTCATATCATCATTTAACTAAAATTTTGCATGTGTTATTGTGCATCATGAGTGTCATAATAAGCTAAATATTTGGATAAAGAAACTTTGCAGCAAACCATTCGCCAGAACTCAGACCTAATGATTCGGCAATATTCTAACACAATCTTACTGTTAGGTAGCATTGCCTTAGGCATGTCTACAACAAGCTTTGCGCAAAATACGATTCAACATTATAAAACTCTCCCACTTAAACAAAGTCTGACCGCTGAATTTGCACTTAGCTATGACCAACCAGAAATTGCAGTACATAACTACAAACAACTGGCACTACATAGCGAATCTACAATTGCTAAACAACGTGCTTTAGATGTAGCACTAGAAGCAAATAATTTCAATGCAGCGCTTGCAATTGCAATGCATTGGGTACAACAAGACCCTACTGATGTACCTGCTCTATTTTATTTAACACATATCTCGCTCAAAGCACATAAATATGAATTAACAGCAACCACGCTTGATAAAATTTTAAGCATTGATTCTGATGCCGATCTTGCAGAAATATTAACGGGGATTTCTCCAGATAACCCTCACGATCGAGAGGTTCTGTTACACACACTCAGAAATAGTCGCGCACGAGAAAATCCATCTATTCTGGTTTTAATTTCTAGCTTAGAAGCCCAAAATAATGATCTACCACAAGCGCTTAAGGATGTACAAAAAGCACTTAAAAAGAGACCAAACGTAACCAGCTTTATTCTACTCAAAGCAAGTCTCTTAGAGACTTCAGGCAATGAAAAAGCAACCGAAGCTTGGTATGCAAAATCTATCCAATCCCATCGTTACAATTACGAAGTCAGACTAGCGGAAGCAAAATATCTTATCCGTGTAGGACAAGCAGAACTCGCACTTAAAAAATTACAAGCAATTGCACGCATATGGCCATCATCAGATGAAGCTAAGTTCATAGCTGGGTTAACAAGCATCGACCTCAAAAGATATAGTCTGGCTGAAAATTTTTTACTTCAATTAAAAAACTCCCAGCAATATCAAAATGAAGCAAATTACTACCTCGCAATTAATGCTGAACGAAAACAACATTATGAAACAGCCATGGCCTATTATAGACTAGTCGATGGCAGCTTATATACCGTTTCTAGACGTAACTTAATTAGTATTTTTGATAAAATAAATCGGTTAAGTGATGCTTTAAGGTTTTTGACTCAAGAACGAGTAAATTATCCACAATACGCAAGTTTTTTATATCAATTACAAGCAGATATCTTAAAAAAAATGCAGAACAAACCTGCAGCAATAGAATTACTTAATGAAGCAATACAAAACTTGCCTGATGATCCAGATCTCATTTATGCACAAGTTTTATTACTCAATCCTTATGAAGATAAAACGCTACTTGAAAAAGATCTTGATCGTTTACTCGAAATAGATCCAGATAGTCCGACCTACTTAAATGCATATGCATACACACTTGCACTTCAAAACAGACGATTATCAGATGCTAGAGAATATGCAGAAAAAGCGATTAATAATGCACCTGACCAAGCAGCTATTTTAGATACCTATGGATATATCGCATTTTTACAAAATGATTTTAAAACAGCCATTCCTGTCTTAGAAAAAGCTTATCTTTTTAATAATAGTCCAAATACTGCTATTCGCTTAGCGCGTGCATTGTACCTAAACAACGAAGGCAAACGGTTTAATACTCTCTTACAAGAGTTACTTATCGATTTCCCAGAAAATAAAGATATTCAACAGTTACAAACCTTAATGCTTCCACAGCAATAACCCATGAGTGATTCGCATCATGCATCTAAGCAATAAATTAAGCCTGTCTTGTATTATGACCACAGTTCTTTTGATGAGTGGGTGCCAGACATATATTCAACCCCAAAAAACGCTACAAAAATCCCCTGAAAATATATTACAAAAAGATACTTTTCAAATTGATGGTAAGATTGGTGTTAGAACGTCTCAACAGTCAGGAAGTGCTTTCTATACATGGTCTCAGCAAGGTAATCATTTCACCATAGACTTAACTGGTGCACTAGGCATCGGGAAAACACACATTGAAGGTTCGCCAGGTCAAGTTACTCTAACGAGTGCAAAAACAGGTACAATTTCCGCAACGTCTCCAGAAGAGCTTCTTGAAAAAGCAACAGGTTGGCAAACTCCAATTACCCATCTTATACAGTGGGTACAAGCAAAACCTGCAACAGTAGAAGCTAAAACGACTCAAGATGCACAGCATCGAATTTCTGAAATTATTGAAGATGGTTGGAATGTCACTTTAATCTATAATGATGACTCACAGAAGCTTCCGAACAAGTTGATTCTAAAACAAAGTTTATCGAATCAGGAAGAAAATCGAATTACTATGGTTATTCAAAATAGGGCTTAAGGTCAACATGATTAATATTCCATCTCCTGCAAAAATTAATCTATTTCTACATATTACAGGTCGTCGGAGTGATGGTTATCATGAGTTACAGACCATCTTTCAACTCATTGATTTATATGATTGGTTATCTTTCACTCAAACCGATTCAGATGAAATTACTATAGAAGGCATGTCTGAAGTTGAGAAACAAGATAATCTTATTTATAAAGCAGCTCAGTTACTCAAACCCTATGCAAAAGTGAATACTGGATTTCATATTCAGATTGAAAAAAATATTCCTACGGGTGCAGGACTTGGTGGTGGGTCTTCAAACGCAGCATCAACGCTTATTCTGCTGAATGAACTTTGGCAATGCAAACTTAAAAAAATAGAATTATGTCGCTTAGCCTTAACATTAGGTGCAGATGTTCCTATTTTTATTCATGGAAAAAATGCATGGGCAGAAGGCATAGGTGAACAAATTACACCCATTAATTTGCCTAAAAAATGTTACATAATTCTTAAGCCTGACTGTTTTATCAGCACCCAACAGCTTTTTTCACAAAAAACATTGACAAGAAACGCAAAGCCCTCTAAATTTTGCGCCTATCAACAACAGCCATCAAGTTTTGGAAATTGTTTTGAGCCTCTAGCGAAAAAACTTTACCCTCAAGTTGATGAAGCAATGCAGTATCTAAATCAGTTTGGAAATGCAAAGCTTACGGGAACAGGTGCCTGTGTTTTTGTTGAAACAACTGAAAGTATGAATTTAGAGTATATTTTAAAACATTCACCATGTAACGCTTACTTGGTAAATAGCTTAGAAGAATCTCCACTTATTCATATTTAAGTTAAATTGTAGGGGTATCGCCAAGTGGTAAGGCAGCGGGTTTTGATCTCGCCATCCGTTGGTTCGAATCCAGCTACCCCTGCCATTATTTTAACCTGAGATTTTTGTATATTAGGGGTATCGCCAAGTGGTAAGGCAGCGGGTTTTGATCTCGCCATCCGTTGGTTCGAATCCAGCTACCCCTGCCAATACAAAAATCATGCTAGGGGTATCGCCAAGTGGTAAGGCAGCGGGTTTTGATCTCGCCATCCGTTGGTTCGAATCCAGCTACCCCTGCCAATTTGATACAAAAAAACATCGTGCACGTTTTTAAACAATGTCATTTTTTCTTGACAAAATTGAATAAAAACTTTAAAGTTTTGCACACATTAGGGGTATCGCCAAGTGGTAAGGCAGCGGGTTTTGATCTCGCCATCCGTTGGTTCGAATCCAGCTACCCCTGCCATATTCTTCTAAACATGCCAACCGCCAAGGGTGCTTCATGCCCAATCTTGTCGTTTTTAGTGGAAACGCCCATCCACAATTCGCTCAAAAAGTTGTAAGCCATTTACATGTGCCTTTAGGCTCTGCTTCTGTTACTCGCTTTTCAGATGGTGAAATCGCTATTGAAATCACTGAAAATGTTCGTGGTAAAGATGTCTTTATCGTACAGCCTACATGTGCACCAACCAACGATAACCTTATGGAAATCTTGGTAATGGCGGATGCCCTACGTCGTGCTAGCGCTGGACGTATTACAGCTGTTATTCCATATTTTGGTTATGCACGCCAAGACAGACGTCCTCGTTCTGCACGTGTCCCAATTACAGCAAAAGTTGTTGCAGATATGCTAACAACCGTTGGAATTGATCGTGTAGTAATGATTGACCTGCATGCTGACCAAATCCAAGGTTTCTTCGATATTCCAGTAGACAACATCTACGGTACGCCTGCCCTACTTGCTGACTTACGTCAACAGCAACATGACAATCTTATGGTTGTTTCTCCAGATGTTGGTGGTGTAGTTCGTGCTCGTGCTGTTGCGAAACAACTTGGTGATATCGATCTTGCAATTATCGACAAACGTCGTCAAAAAGCCAATGTATCACAAGTGATGCATCTGATTGGTGATGTTAAAGGTCGTGATTGTGTCATTGTTGATGACATGGTTGACACCGCAGGAACGCTCTGTAAAGCGGCTGATGCACTTAAACAATTTGGTGCGCGTCGTGTTGTTGCATACGCAACTCACCCAGTTCTTTCAGGTAAAGCAATTGAAAATCTGCGCAACTCAGTCATTGATGAGTTAGTCGTCACAGATACAATTCCATTATCTCCAGAAGCACAAGAACTTGGAAAAATTCGCCAAGTTTCTGTAACAAGCATGGTTGCTGAAACAATTCGTCGTATTAATAACGAAGAATCTATTAGCGCAATGTTTGACAGTTATTTATAATAACTGACTTCTTAAAAACCCTAACCTTACGTTAGGGTTTTTCTATCACTAGATTGGTCGCAAATCTAGTTTTTATTCATTTCAATGAGGATTATCTCATGGCTAAATTAGTATTAAACGCTCAAACACGTGCTGAAGATTTACAAGGGAAAGGTGCGAGCCGCCGCCTTCGTCGTGAAGCACTCGTTCCTGCTATCATCTACGGTGGTGAAGCTGAACCTGTAACAATTACTTTAGAACTTCGCGAATTAACTCGTCTTCTATTAGAAGATGGTTTCTTCACTGAAACTTTAGAAGTTAAAATTGGTGAGAAAACTGAAAGCGTTAAAATCCAAGCTTTACAGCGTCACCCTGCTAAAAATACACCTATGCACGCTGACTTCGTTCGCGCGTAATAGATATAAGAGCGTTTTTTCGTGAATAAAATTTCGCTCATTGTCGGTTTGGGTAATCCTGGTTCGCAGTATGCCCAAACCAGACATAATGCTGGCTTTTGGTTTGTAGAACGTCTTGCCGAACAATACAATATTCATCTCAAAAATGAAGCAAAGTATTTTGGCATTACAGGACGTGGACAAATTCATGGACAAGATGTTCGTCTTCTCCTACCAACAACATTTATGAACAAATCTGGTCAAAGTGTTGTACCTTTCTCAAAGTTCTATCAGATTCCTCCCGAATCTATCCTCATTGCACACGATGAACTCGATATGAACCCAGGTATCATCCGTTTAAAATCAGGCGGTGGTCATGGTGGTCATAATGGTTTGAGAGATATTGTTCCGCATATTGGTGCTAACTTTCATCGTTTACGTATAGGTATTGGTCATCCTGGTTCAAAAGAACGTGTTTCAGGTCATGTACTGGGTAAAGCACCAAGTAGTGAACAAAACCTTATGGATGATGCGATTCATCACGCACTCAGTAAAATTGACTTGCTTGTCGATGGAGAAATCTCCCAAGCAATGAATCAAATTAACGCATACAAACCTTAATCTTCTATATTTTTGAAATAACAGTTTTTCAAGGGAAATTCCATGTTATCACGTCTATTAAAATGTAAGATTCACCGTGCAATCGTCACACATGCAGAACTTCACTATGAAGGATCATGTGCAATAGACGGTACACTTATGGATCTTGCAGGTATTCAAGAATACGAAGAAATACATGTATGGAATGTAACGAATGGAAAGCGTTTTACAACATATGCTATTCGTGGTGAAGATCGATCAGGAATTATTTCTGTAAATGGTGGTGCAGCACATCAGGCAGATGTAGGCGATATTATCATTATTGCAACTTTTGGTAGTTTCAATGAACAAGAAGCGGAATTACATAAACCTAAATTGGTATATGCAAATCCCGATAATACAGTAAATCATACTGCAAACTGTATCCCTGTACAAGTTCTATAAGTCTTCCCATATCTATCAATACAATATGCTTTACAAGAATAAAGCATAAGACACCTCTATAATTGATTGAAATTTTCTAGATTGAGTGTCTATAATCAGACCATATCTCTTCAGGGCGGGGTGTAATTCCCCACCGGCGGTAAACTCTAATAATAGACCAGCCCGCGAGCCTAATATCTAAAATATTAGGCAGATTTGGTGAAACTCCAAAGCCGACGGTTATAGTCCGGATGAAAGAAGATGACGTTCTCAATCTGATTGTATTGACAATATTGTAACGAGCTTATTTCTCAGTCCTGAAATGTTTTCCTACTTCTTATGGAGCATTTCAAATGTCTACGTTAATCGACCCATCTCAATCTTTTAAATCACTTCCTACAGCAAACTCACGTATTCAACAAGCACTTAAAGATATTCAGCAAGGCAAACCTGTTCTTGTTATGGATGACTTTGACCGTGAAAATGAAGCAGATTTAATTATTGCAGCAGATACCTTAACAGTTCCCTGCATGGCACAAATGATTCGTGATGGATCAGGAATTGTCTGCATGTGTATCACTCATGAGCTAGCAGACCATCTAGAACTCCCACCTATGGTTCAAAATAACTCAAGTCAGTTCCATACAGCCTTTACAATTACCATTGAAGCTAAAGATGGTGTAACTACGGGCGTATCTGCACAAGACCGTGTGACCACTATTAAAGCTGCAACCAAATATGGTGCTGTCGCAGAAGATCTAAATAGACCTGGGCATGTTTTCCCTCTACGAGCAAGAGAAAATGGTGTACTCACACGTCGTGGACATACTGAGGCAACGATTGACTTAGCACGACTCGCAGGCTATCAATCTTCTGGTGTTTTATGTGAGTTAACTAATCCAGATGGAACAATGGCTGTAGGACAACAAGTTTTTGATTATGCAGAAAAATATCAGCTTACACTAATTACAATTGAAGAGCTTGTTCAATACCGTATAACACATCAATGTTAATTTGAATTAAGTAGAGTAAAGGTGTAAATAATACTTTACTCTACTCTTCTTCAAGCATTTTTATTAAATTTTTGCCAATACTATTTGCTCTAATCCAAGCTAACTCATAGCTTGCCTTTGCCAAAGTTAATATTCTATTTTCAAAATTATCCCAAAGTGGCTTAACCTGTCGTGCAGAAATACCTAAACCACTTTCTTCAGAAAACTTCTTATTTTTTTCACAAAGTTTTAGTGCATGATATAACTTACGTCCTAATGTAGCTTCTGGTAACAATCGGATCCCCTTTCGTTCCAAAAATAAATCTACTTGTTCTAAGTTCATATGAGGCAATAGTGGGATAAGAACTTTATCTAATTGTTCATCTAAGCGTTTCCATACAGCAAGTTGCTGCGTTGCAGTATAGTTATTCCATTTAATCACTTCATGATTAAAACGGCGGCATCCACGACAAACATGATCACCAAAAACGGTTGAACAACGTCCTGCACATGGGGTTAAAGCAGGTGTATGATGTTCATTACTCAAATTACTCTCTCCAAAACAAATAATAACCCATAATTTTTATATGGATTTCTCGCATATCTATGCATTTCACGCTAAAATATGCGCCTAAAATTTCTATATCTTAATACAATTGGAGTTATCCATGAACGCTACTGTAGAACAGCTTGCACCTGTAGAACAGCAAGCGACCGCAGGTTGGGTTGTTGCAGCATTATATCAATTTAAAGAAGTGGCAAATCCTGCAGATTTGCAACAACGTCTTTTAGATCTGGTAAAAACCGTTAACCTATGTGGAACTCTAATTGTTGCAAACGAAGGAATCAATGGTACTGTAGCTGGTAGCAGAGATGCAATTGATACCATTCATCAATTTTTACGAGATGAAGGTTTTAACACTATGGAATATAAAGAGTCCCATAGCACTGATAAACCATTTCGTAAAATGAAAATTAAACTTAAAAAAGAAATTGTTACATTAGGTGTTGAGGTAAAACCTCGTGATTTAGTCGGTCACTATTTAGACCCAAAAGAGTGGAATGACTTAATTGCTCGTGACGATGTTATCCTTATCGATACACGTAACGACTACGAATATAAAGCAGGAACATTCAAAGGTGCGATTGACCCTAAAACTGAAACTTTCCGCGAATTTCCTGAATATGTAAAGAAAGAGCTTGAGCAACATAAAGATAAAAAAATTGCTATGTTCTGCACAGGTGGTATTCGTTGTGAAAAATCGACCTCTTTACTTCTGCAAGAAGGGTTTAATGAAGTCTACCACCTGAAAGGCGGTGTACTTAAATATTTAGAAGAAACACCTGCTGAAGAAAGTCTGTGGGAAGGTGAATGTTTTGTATTCGACGGCCGTACAGCCGTGAAACACGGTATGGAAGAAGGTGTAAATACCAAGTGTCATGCATGTGGTTGGCCCCTTACACCTGAAGAAGTTGCCGAGCCAACTTATGAGCACGGCGTATCGTGTGTCTATTGCATTGAAAAAACTACAGACAAGCAAAAAGAAGGCTTTCGTATGCGTCAGTCTCAGATTATTGCTGCAAAACGCAAGCGTCTATAAAGACAAAGGCCAACAAGTTTGTTGGCCTTTATTTTTAACTGCCAAAAGCACGGTATAGAAAGTAAATACCTACAAAAAGTAATAAGAAGCTAAAACATTTTTTCAGCATAACTGTAGAAAGTGCATGGGCAACTTTTGCGCCTAGCTTTGCAGTTAAAAAACTCATGACACTAATACCAATAAAGGCATAAATGTGCACATAGCCAATCGCATGATTAATCTGCTGATGCTGTTGATGACCAAAAAACATAAAACCAATCGCACCTGCAATTGCAATAGGTAAGCCACATGCAGCAGACGTTGCAACAGCTTTTTGCATGATTACACCATGCCGATTAAGGTATGGAACGGTTAAAGAGCCACCACCTATGCCAAAAATAGCAGATGCAATTCCAATTACACTGCCTGCTGCAACTTGTTTAGCAGATGATGGAAGTTTTTTTGACGTATCTACTTGTGCTGTAGCACCTGTAAACATTCTGAAGGCAATAACAATTGCAAAGATACCAATAATAATTTGTAAAATTTTACCAGATAGTACATCTGCAATGCCTGCACCTATAAAGGAACCTATAACCAACCCTGGTGCAAGGTGTTTGACCACCTGCCAAAGTACTGCCCCCTTTTTATGATGAGCCATTACAGAGCTGATAGACGTAACGACAATCGTGGCTAAAGATGTTCCTAATGCCATATGCATAATTAAATTTGGATCATAGCCTTGCTGCGAGAAAACCACATATAAGATGGGTACAATAATTAAACCGCCACCAACACCAAATAGCCCTGCAGCAAAACCTGCAATTGCACCAATCATTAAATATATGATTAACTCCATACATATTCCCTATGATGTATTAAAATGGATTCTGAAACTCAAATATTAAAAAGATTATTATCTTTATCAAACCATATACCTGAGGTTGTATTATTAAAACAATCTACTGAATCTACCAATGATGATGTAAGACATCTGGCTCAAGAAGGTATTTCAACTGCACTTGTATGTAGTGAAACACAAACACAAGGTAGAGGCCAACATCAACGTGAATGGCAATCTCCTCAAGGCAACATTTATTTCAGTACACTTGCGCAGACCAATACGCCTTTAGATGGACGATTAGCATTAGAAGTGGCTCTAAATTTATTACACATGCCCTGTCTTTGTCATTTAGACCTTTATATAAAATGGCCAAATGATTTATATAGCACAGAGGGTAAATGGGGTGGAATTTTGGTTGAGCCCATTTCTACACATCAAGCTGTTGTGGGTATTGGTATTAATTTGTTTCCCCACAACTCAATTAAAAACTTAGATCAAAAGACTACCTCATTGACACAGCTTTGCCACCTTGATATTTCTAGAACTGAAATGATCAGTCAAATATATATTGCTGTACAAAATGCAGTGCAATGGTTCAATTATGGTAGTCAAAATCTTTCAGAGCGTTTTAACCATGTTGCTATGTTTAAAAACAAACAAGTCTCTTTTGAACACATACAAGGTGTAAATATAGGTATTTTCAAAGGTATACAATCAGATGGTGCTGTTTGTATTGAAGAAAATGGTAAAATACATCATTTTTATCAAGGCCGTTTACGTATTATGGAAGATACATTATGAGATGTCTGTGGCTCGATATTGGCAATACACGTTTAAAGTATTGGATTACAGAGAATGGAAAAACGCTTGAGCATTTTGCTGAGCTACATCTGCAGTCTCCTGCCGATGTATTAATTGGATTAATTCAATATTTCAAAAGACAAAATTTTAATTGTATTGGAATATCTTCAGTTCTAGATCAACGCAATAACCAACACATTGAAAGAACATTACAACATTTAAAATGTCCTATGCATTTTGTTCAAGTGCACCAGCAATATAAAAAATTTATTTGTGGTTATGAAGATGTTAGTCAACTTGGGATTGATCGTTGGTTACAAATGCTTGCCATTGCAGAGCCAAATAAAAATTATTGCATTGTTGGCTGTGGCACCGCCCTCACCATCGACTTAGTGGAAGGAATGCAACATTTAGGAGGCTATATTCTGCCTAATCTTTATTTACAACGAGATGCACTTATACAAAATACAAAAGGTATTAAAATTCCAGATTCAGCATTTAGCATTTTAGCACCTGGTCATAATACAGTAGATTGCGTACATCATGGTATTTTACTGGGGCTTGTAAGTAGTATTGAAAAAATTATGCAACAAGATCAAACCAAACAATTGGTATTAACAGGTGGAGATGCGCCTTTATTTGCAAATCATCTTTCGACGTATAACCCTCAGGTTGTACCAGATTTACTTTTAAAAGGACTACAAACCTACATCGACTATTAAGTTAAGACGATAAACAACTCACAACTTGATTGCGTCCATTTGTTTTCGCATATGAAAGTTTCTGGTCAATTTCAGTATAAATATCTTGAAAATCTTGGGTAGTGGCATACTCACCTATTCCCATACTTACAGTAATGTTTAAGCCTACTGCAATTTCAGAAAAGTCATAATTCTCGATATCATATCTTAATTTTTCAGCCTTTTTGCTTAATCTGTCTTTGTCTAGCTCTGGAAGAATAACCATGAACTCCTCTCCACCTAGACGAATTACTTTCTCTTCATTCACTACCATACTTTCTTGAATTAAAACTACAATTCTTTTTATAACTGCATCCCCAATAGGATGACCATATTGGCTATTTACCTCTTTAAAAAAATCGATATCTAGCATGATCAAACTGAATTTACTCAGTTTTGGTAAATCAAACTCAATAAAATGCTGTAAGCCTAGACGATTATAAGCACCTGTCAGAATATCAAAGAAACTCTTACGATTAACATCACGAATTAAACGTTTAATCGCGAGTAATAAGGTCAATACACTAAACGAGAGTATAAGTAGATAAAAAATATGCTGTAATCTATAGAAGTGTTCGTAAAATGGGTTTTTATTTTCTAAAAATAAGATTCTGAGCATTTCAGGAGAATACGACAGGTAAGCTAAACGCCATGCCAAAGACATGAACCATAAAACCAGTACAAATACCCAAATTTTCTCTAAGATATCTCCAAAAACTAAATGACGTACATGCCAAAGTGCAAGAACCAAAAAAACCAATAATACCGTATAGACGCTAAATACTCTCATAAAGTCTGCAAGATCTGTGCTTGGCATGAGAGAACTAGTACAGCGAATAATAAAAGAAACGATAAGAATACTAAAACAAAGTGATTGATTCAGCTTTCGGCCTTCAAGTGTGACAATACCTTGTGTGACAAAATAGCTGAATACTAAAAAACAAATTCCACTTAAGGTAACATTGAGGGACACATTATCTGGTGTATGAGCTATTTGGAGACCAATCCCTAAACTCATTCCCCCAAAAGCAATACTTAGATAGATGAGATAGCGTGCTTTTGCCACAAGAAAGTAGATCAGGCACAGTAAAATTCCCATCAAAAGAATTGTTAAAGGATACGCTAGCATTACTGAAAGTAATATACCCGTCACACATAACCCCATACTCAACCAACGGTTGAATGAATTAATTTTATCCAAAGAGGCCAAGTATAGCGAATAAAAAAGGCGCTATGCGCCTTTTTTACTATTTTTTAGAATTATTATTACCAAATAGTGGCCCACCACCACCGCCACCAAATTGTTTTTGCATGCTACCAAGTGAACGCATCATCTTGCCTAGACCACTTGGATTTGCAAATTTCTTCATCATTTTTGCCATTTGCGCATGTTGCTTAATCAGTTTATTCACTTCAGCAACATCCATACCACAGCCAGCTGCAATACGTTTTTTACGACTAGGATTCATTAACTCAGGGTTACGGCGCTCTTTTAGCGTCATCGACTGAATAATTGATTCCATCTTTTTAACTTGTTTCTCAGGTTTTGCTTGTTCAATAGCTTGCTGCAAACCTGCATTACTCATTCCGGGCAATTTATCTAAAAAGCCCATCATACCGCCCATTTTATTCATTTGCTCAAACTGCATCAGCATATCTTCAAAGTTGAAGTTGCCTCCTTTTTGCAGTTTTTTCGCCATTTTTTCGGCTTTTTCTTTATCAATTTTACGTTCCACTTCCTCAACAAGAGAAAGAACGTCCCCCATTCCTAAAATACGTTGTGCAATACGTTCAGGATGGAAAGGTTCAAGGGCATCTAACTTTTCGCCCATACCTAGAAACTTAATTGGCTTCCCTGTAATTGCACGCACAGAAAGCGCAGCACCACCACGTGCATCACCATCTGTTTTTGTTAAGATAACCCCTGTTAAAGGTAGCGCATCATTAAATGCTTTCGCTGTATTTGCAGCATCTTGCCCTGTCATTGCATCTACAACAAAGAGGGTTTCTGTTGGTTTTACTGCTGCATGTAAAGCCTTAATTTCGTCCATCATGTTTTCATCAACATGCAAACGACCAGCTGTATCGACAATCAGAACATCGGCAAACTTAATTTTAGCCTGTTCAATCGCACGATTTACAATATCAATTGGTTTTTCTGCTGCATCAGAAGGAATGAATTCTGCACCAACCTCATTCGATACGGTTTCAAGCTGTTTAATTGCAGCAGGACGGTATACGTCGGCAGAAACTGTCATTACTTTTTTCTTCTGGCGTTCTTTTAAGTAACGCGATAATTTTGCAGCTGTTGTAGTTTTACCAGCACCTTGTAAACCCGCAAGAAGAACGACAACAGGCGGTTTTGCAGCAAGATCAAGACTTTGATTTGCTTCACCCATCATTTTTGTGAGTTCATCGTGTACAATTTTAACGAATGCCTGACCTGGTGAAAGTTGAGTTAAAACTTCCTGTCCAAGTGCTTGCTCCTTAACTTTCGCAATAAATTCGCGTGTTACAGGCAAGGCAACGTCGGCTTCTAAAAGTGCCATACGTACTTCACGTAATGTATCTTTAATATTATCTTCGGTCAGTTGTCCTGAACCGGTAACATTTTTTAGACTCTGCGTGAGTCGTTCTGTTAAGGTATCAAACATTGCAAATTCCGCTTAAAATGGCCAGTTGCAAAAAAATCTTTCTCAAATAGAAAATTTATGCATTAATTGCTATAGGATACTTGAGTTCTCTCTCAATTTATATCTTCTAGCATGAATATTCATTATTGTAACAAAGGTTTGACATGATCAGTCTTCCATTGGTGTACACAATCCTCGCCTTAGTCGCTTATACCACAGGGTTTTGGTACGCCTTTATGCATTTAATGGCAAAGCACAAACCAAATAATTGGTTTATGAGTATTACAATTTCCATTGGACTACTGTTGCATGGTTATGTTTTGCATAATGATATGCTTACAGCAAATGGGGTCAATTATGATGTTTTCAACCTCCTGTCCTTTACTTCAGGACTCATGCTTGTATTAAGTGTTTTATATAGCACATATCGCCCTGTTTCTGCTTTAAATCTTTTAGGTATTCCTGTTGCTGCGATTGGTCTGATTTCTGGATTTGCATTTAGCCAACCCAATCAATATGCCAGTGCCCACTCTATTGGATTAGATATACATATCATTTTGTCTTTGTCTGCTTATGCAGTATTACTCATGGCGACAATTCAAGCCATTATGATGTGGTTCCAAGACCAAGAACTTAAGAAAAAACAAAAAAGACTTTGGGTAAACTTATTACCTCCATTTCAGGTCATGGAATCATTACTCTTTGATATGCTCATGACTGGATTTGTCATGCTCACAGCCGCATTATTGTTTGGTTTCTTTATGGTAGATAGTTTTATTCAACAACATCTTGCGCATAAAACTGTATTTAGCATTATTTCTTGGTTCGTCTACGGTTTCTTACTGGTTGGTCACTTCAAATTTGGTTGGCGCGGTCAAAAAGCAATTCGCTTCACTCTTACAGGCTTTGTACTGTTAGCGATTGGCTTCATTGGTAGTAAATTTATTTTAGAAATTATTTTAGGCCGCTAATTCATTCATTATTTTAAGTATAGACAGTCCTATATTAATTGCGTATAAACACTTTTTTCTTTAATGATCGAGGTTGTGGACAGTGAAACTCATTCTAGCGCCGATGGAGGGGCTTACAGATCCAATCATGCGTGATGTATTAACACATGTTGGGAGTTTTGACTGGTGTGTTACCGAGTTTATTCGTGTCACAAATAGTATTCTACCCGATCACGTTTACTATAATTACTGTCCTGAATTAAAATCAAATGGCTGTACAGCGGCGGGAACACCCGTACATGTTCAATTTTTAGGTAATGATGCTTTCATGCTTGCAGAAAATGCAAAGCGTGCCGTTGCCTTAGGTGCACCTGCTATCGATTTAAACTTTGGTTGTCCTGCAAAAACAGTAAATAAACACAAAGGTGGCGCTATTTTACTGGATGAACCTGATGTCATTCACGAACTGGTTAAAGCAGTCCGTCAGGCGGTACCATCTCATATACCTGTTTCTGCAAAGATGCGTCTTGGCTATTTAGATGAAAACCATACGTTAGAGAATGCACATGCAATTGAGGATGCAGGAGCAAATTGGTTAACCGTTCATGCACGTACAAAAGCAGATGGATACACTCCGCCTGCCTATTGGGAAAAAATTTATCCAATTCAAGAAGCACTTAAAATAAACGTTATTGCAAATGGCGAAATTTGGAATAACCAACATGCGAAAGCATGTATCGAACAGTCAGGTTGTCAAGATTTAATGATAGGCCGCGGTGCTGTAACTACACCAGATTTAACTCAATGTATTCGTAAAGGCTCAAACGAAGCTCTCATGCAGTGGAAAGATTTAGTTGAATTACAAATTCGTTTTTTAAATGGTCAAAGTAAAACTGAGTTAGGTATGGTAGGTAGATATAAGCAATGGCTTGGTATGATGAGTAAGGCCTACCCCGAAGCAAAACAAGTTTGGAATAATGTCAAACGATTAAAGCAAATCGATGAGATTATTGAACAATTATATTAAAAATAAGCATGTGAGTGTTCACATGCTTATTTAGATAATAAGCACTTAAGATTCAGTTAAATCTTTAACTTTTTCAGATGCCCCATTTGTTTTTACAGATTCAATACCATGATCTCGTGTTTGAGTACTACTGTACATTTGACTTGTTCCGATGACCTGATGATTGACTGCTTTTAAATTAAAGTAGAGTTTTCCATTTTTCGCTTCTAAACGCTCATATTTACCGTCTTCTGGAGAGTTTTTTTGAACAGACTCAATTCCATTGAATGCAGATGCTTTGGCTTTATATAACTCACTTGTTAGAATAATTTCACCGTTTCCCGCTTTTAATACAAAATGAAACTGGCCATCTTTTGCTTTTGAAAGTTCATACCAACCAGACATAATAACCTCATCATATTTATTTAATTTTTTGTATCAGCCGTCATGTTTACTGATACCTTCTATTCACTATAAAGCCTCATTAAATGTTTTTAAAGTGATTGTTTTGTAATCATTTTGATTTTTTTCTTATATTTTATGCACCAGATTGAAAATACTTATTTCGATTATCTATACCATCTTGCAATCAAAAGCTGATTTTTTTTATAAAATCCGACAAAATAACTTCATACCTAAACTAGCTTTGAGAATAACGATGGAACCCCTCAAATTCATTCAATATACATTTATAGGCACAGATGCATCTAAGTTCTTACAAGGTCAAGTGACTTTACATGTCGAACGACTCGAAGAAAACGAGACAAAATATACTGCTATTTGTGACTTAAAAGGCCGTGTACACTTTGGTCTTTGGTTAACAAAACACAATACAGATCATTTTGATATTGTTGTTGTAGACGACCAAAAAGAAGCTTTTTCTAGTCATATCAAAAAATATGCCGCTTTTGCCAAAGCAACGTTATCCGAAGTTGCTGAAGTTTATCCATCTTTCAAAAATGAAGAGACAACTTTTCAGTCTTCTCCTACAGATGTGATTGCATGGCAAATTCAAGCAATCGAGCATGGCTATGCTTGGATTAGCCAAGCAACCGAACATCTATTCCAGCCTCAAGAATTACGTTTACATCAAAGAAATGGCGTACATTACGATAAAGGTTGCTATTTAGGTCAGGAAATTATTGCAAGACTTTGGTTTAAAGCTCAGCCAAAACAATGGTTACATCTCGTTAAAAGCAATCAACCTATTCCAGCATCTGGTCATAAAATTGAAGGTAATATTCAAATTGTAAATATGATTCAGACTAAAAATAATGAATATATCGCACTCGTTATTGCAAAACCAACAACTTTGGAAGAAACTCCTTTCTTAGAAGTTGTTGAACTTCCTTCTCCTCTAAATGAAGATGTTGCTCGAACAAAATAAATGCATTACCAAACAGCGTTTGTATAGTACAAACGCTCACATCAAAATTTAGAATAAATAAAATAAGAGAATCATAATGAGTCAAGGAACCCAGACCAAAGATGTCCCCGAACCAATAAGTAAAGAATATCGTCCTATTCTTTGGCTTGTTGCAATGGGATTTTTTATGCAGCAGTTAGATAGCACGATTATTAATACTGCTTTACCTAATATTGCACAAAGCTTGAATGAAAACCCACTCAATATGCAATCGATGATTGTGGCTTATGTACTTGCAATGGCTGTCACTATTCCAATTAGCGGATGGGTAACTGATCGGTATGGTATAAAACGAACTTATTTTTTTGCTATTATCTTATTTAGCTTAGCATCGGTTGGCTGTGCACTGTCTCAGAATCTTACTCTTTTAGTTATATCAAGAGTATTTCAAGGCATCGGAGGGGCACTGTTACAACCCGTCGGCAGATTAACAGTTTTAAAAGTCATGCCACGTCCTCAACTCTTAGCAGCGCTTAGTTTTGTAAGTATTCCTGGCCTCATTGGTCCACTCATTGGCCCTAGCCTTGGAGGACTGATTGTAGAATGGATGAGTTGGCATTGGATTTTCTTAATTAATGTGCCTATTGGTATTGTTGGTGCTTTTTTCACGCTCAAAATATTACCCAATATGCGCCAGTCTCATTTAGAAAACTTCGACTATATTGGTTTTATTTTTGTTGCGACAAGTATGGTCAGCCTATCTCTTGTCCTTGAAAGCATGGTCGACCAAACACGTTCTCAAGCAAGTATGATTATTCTAATTGTGCTTGGTTTATCTGCAGGTGCTTCTTATTGGCTACATGCTTTACGCCACCATGCACCACTCTTTCATCCGAGTATTTTTAAGGTACATACATTTAGCATCGGTATCTTGGGCAATCTATTTGCCAGATTAGGAAATGGTGCTATTCCATTTATAATGCCACTGATGTTACAGGTTGCATTAGGATTCAATCCAACAATGGCAGGCTTGATGATGATCCCACTTGCTGTGGGTTCTATGCTCATTAAACGCTTTATTACACGTCTTATTTATCGTTTTGGTTATCGCAGAGTTCTGGTCGTTAATACACTATGTGTAGGGCTAGGTATTGCAAGTTTTGCGTTAATTACACCAAATACGCCAATCTGGTGGCAACTCATTCATTTCTTTATTTTTGGTATCTTTAACTCTATCCAATTTACAGCAATGAATACCGTCACAATTAAAGACCTTGCACAAGAAGATGCAAGTAGTGGAAATGGTTTACTCTCCGTAGTACAACAATTGTCGATGAGTATGGGTGTAGCAATTGCAGGTGCCGTACTGAATAATTTTATTCATCTCGATGGCAAGCAGCATATGCTTCAATCTTTCCATTATACTTTTTTATGTTTAGGCGCACTCACCGTATGTGCAAGTTGGATCTTTTGGCAACTTAGAAAGTCACCGCAATCTAATCGCGCTTAAGACCACCATACTAAAATAAGTGTACTGGCAATGACTAGCCCAAGTACAGTGCTAATAATAGAAGCATTTAGTGCGCGCTTTTCAATTCCATAAATATGCCCTAGTACTTGAAACAATGTAGGCATAGGTAGTACAGCGATGAGGGTTGCTATACGCATCATTTCCTTATCTTCACTAAAACTATAAAAGAGCAAAAATATGAGTGCTGGCATAAGTATGACTTTAAAAATGACAGGACATAATGCCAACCCATCCAAACGTTTGACTTTCACACCTGCGAGGCCACCACCAATCATGAATAGTGCGATAGGTGCTGCCGCCTGCCCTAACACCTCAAGCGTTTCATCTAGTACCTTAGGTAAAGATATATCTAAGAATAAACAACTAAATGCGATTAAAATAGACAAGACCAAAGGACTATGCAAAGCGTTATATACGACTTTTCTAAAGAATAAAGGAAATGCTGTTTTCTCGTAGGCATGAGAATCCGTCAGAAATAAAACAAGCGTTGTCAAAATAAGACTTTCAAATAAAATAGTATGCGCCAAATATGCAACTGCATCTTTGCCGACAACCATTGGGACA
The DNA here is from genome assembly GCF_015627175.1 of Acinetobacter pollinis. Lineage (GTDB taxonomy): Bacteria > Pseudomonadota > Gammaproteobacteria > Pseudomonadales > Moraxellaceae > Acinetobacter > Acinetobacter pollinis. The sequence goes on from NZ_VTDQ01000001.1 coordinate 81,696, forward strand.
ATTGCAGTACCAATTAATCCAGTATTTGACATGGCAGCCCCAAATGAAAAAATGACTGCCGATGTTAAACGCTGATGGAAAAATCGCTTTAAAATATAATAAGAAGCAAAAAATATAATAAGTGAAGCAAAGCCATAAATAAGAAAGTATTTAGGCTTCCAAACCTCTTCAAATGTCTGGCCAAGCAATGCATGTAAGAGAAATGCAGGAAGTGCAACCTTCATGACAAAAGTGCCAAGACTTTTAATTTGTTCGGGGGTGAGTAATCCCCAATTAACACTCAAATACCCAATTAACACTAAGAATAATATAGGTAAAATTACTGTGAGGAACACATTCTTTCTCTATGTATATAGATTACTTTTTGCACTAGAAAGGTTTAAACAACCTTCCGCGATAACCATATGGTTCACAACGTAAATATTGAGGAGCAACAGTAACTTCCTCGCCTAAAGCTTCTGCTGCATACCAAGGCCAACGAGGGTTATATTGTATCGCTCTTGCGATTGCAATAGCATCTGCTTGATCTTTTTGTAAAATATCTTCAGCTTGTGTAGGTTCTGTAATCAATCCTACCGCAATAATAGGGACTTTTACCTTTGCCTTAATCTCCTGAGCAAATGTAACCTGATAATTTGGCTTCACATCAATCATTTGATCTCTATGCAAACCACCACTTGAAACATGAATATAAGCTATACCTAATCGTTCTAAATGTGCTGACAAATAAATACTCGACTCTAAATCCCAGCCCTCATTTTTCATCCAATCGGTTGCTGAAATGCGAATACCAAGTGGAAAACCTTTCGGTAAAACTTGTTTAATTTCCTGAATAATTTCGAGAACAAGACGGCATCTATTTTCTAATGAACCACCATATTCATCTTCTCGTATATTTGAAAGTGGCGATAAAAATTGATGTAACAGATAACCATGTGCTGCATGAATTTCTATAAGCTGAAAACCAACTTGAATAGCACGTCGGGCTGCTTCAACAAAGTCTCTTTTAATTTTAATAATTTCTTCTGCCCCCAATGCACTTGGTGTTTTACCATTAATCAGAAATGGAATACTACTTGGTGCAACAGTCTGCCAGCCCCCATCAGCATTTGTAGAATCTTGATTTTTCCAAGGAGCTTCTACAGATGCCTTACGGCCAGCATGTGATAACTGTATAGCAAATGGCATCGGAGAAATTGTACTTATTTTACTCAGTACCGTTTGCATTTTTAGAGCTTGGCTATCATTCCATAAACCAAGGTCTGCATCACTAATACGTCCTTCAGGATTAATTGCAGTCGCTTCAATAATGCATAACCCTGCACCAGAAAGAGCATAATTTGCCCATTGCTGCTCATGCCAAAATTGTATCTCACCTTCAAGAGTTGCAGCATACTGACACATAGGTGCAATACATATTTTATTTGCTAATTCAAGCTGGTCTAGAACAAATGGTTTAAACAGCAATGACTTCATCATGTTATACGCTCTATTTAAAACTGCTTACTAATGCTTAAACCAGCACTCCAATTACGACCATCTGCAGGTTCAAAATAACGATTTGCAGATTTACCATTCACTACTGTAGAGTCATTTACAATGACCGAACCGATATAATTCTTATCAAATAAATTATCTACACGTGCATAGGTGTTTACAGACCAATCCTTGTATTTATAAGCATAACCAACATCGATAGCAGTGACTGTATAACTTGGTGCAGTGTCAGTATTCTGATCATTAACGTAGATTTTATCCATATAACGAACATCGACTCCTGCATGAAAACCAGTTTCAGGTTTCCAACCTAAACTTGCAAATCCCTGACTCTTTGCAACTCCTGGTATGTAATTTCCTTTTTGAATCGCGCTCACACCTGTATTTGCAGCAACATCAGCATCAAAAGTTGCATCTAGATAACTATAACTTGCCTGTGCAGTTAAATCTTTCCATAGCTTTTTATTCCAAGATACTTCTATACCTTGGCGTAGTGTTTTATCTGCATTCCTGAAGGTTGCTCGCCCATTGCTACTGCCTGCTGAGACAATGTCATTCTTCGTTTTACTCATAAACCCTGTCAAAGCAAAAATACCAAATTGATTATCTGCTTTTAAGCCAATTTCATAGTTATCACTGGTCGAAGGTTTTAGTGCAAAGTTAAAACCGGCACTTCCATCAGCATTATAAGCCATTTCAGTGAATGTCGGTGTTTCAAAACCTTTTGCATAACTGGTATATGCCAGTACATTTGGCGTAATTTTCCAACTGAGTGCAATTGAAGGTAAAGCATGGTTATAATTTGTCTTACCGCTATTGTCTCCATTACTTAGATAATGGTCTTTAGACTTATAGTGAACATTGCTATAACGCAATCCCGTATCTACGCGCCAAGTAGGTAAAAATTGCCAAGATGCTTGAATATAAGGGTCTGCATTCCAAAGTGTATTATTTTCATTACGGCGAATATTTCCTTTCTCGCCCAAGTTATAATCTGTGGCTGCGGTATTTTTTGCAGATCTTGTAAAGTTTTCATAACCTTTACGATCTTCATCCATTGCATCTAAAGCCAAACCTGCATTAATGGTCGTATTTGGTAAGAGCTCTTTCCCTGTCCAACGAAAGTCTGCGCCATAATAAGTCCGATCAAAGTCAATCACACCACCAGCATGATTAATACTTCCACGTTGCGTTGTATTTGGAATAGACTGATACTGTGTTACTTGACGGTTTCCAACATACCCCATCGCGTATACACTGTTATGGTCATCAATTGGCTTTGACCATGTAAGACCTGTTTGCGTTTGCTCTAAATCTTTTCTGGTATTATATGTTAAGACACCAGTCTGAACCTGTTTTGGATTGCTTAACCATTGTGCTTTCGTTAAACCCATCGGATCAGCTGCATGAATTTTAACGTAATTCGTTACCCAGTTAATTTTACTGCCATCATCTAGATTCCATGTGAGTTTAGCATTATTTAATACTTTATTGGCTGCGCTATGATCACGATAGCCATCTGTATTGAAATATGAAGAGCTAATGACATAAGCAGGTTGTGAAGCTGTTTTTGCACCACCCTGTAAAATTAGACCTGTATGATTACTATTATGACTACCACCACCATAATTTAAAGTGATCGAATCTTTTCCTTGACCTTCTTTTGTCTCGGCAAGCAATACACCGCCTGATGAGTTTCCGTATAAAGAAGAAAATGGACCCGTTAGTACCTCTACATGATCTAAGCTATTTAAATCAATATTTGATGTCTGTCCTTGACCATCAGGCATCGTTGCAGGAATGCCATCGACATAAATGCGGATGCCTCGAACACCAAATGTTGCTCTTGCACCAAACCCACGCATTGATAACTGTAAATCTTGTGCATAGTTTTGACGATTATTTAATTGAAGACTTGGAATCCCCTGTACAACCTCAGTCAGATTTACACCAATATTATCAGTTTGTTTTGGCATATCTATTCTATAAATAGAAGCTGGTGTATTTAAATAACTGGTTCCCGTTCTTGTCGCTTCTGCAGTAATTGTGGGTAATTCTTTTACACTATTGGTGATATCGTCTGCATAAAGATTTTGGCAAATACATACTGAAATAAATAGAAGTGGTGTATTCCATGGCATAGTTATAAGCGAACGCATGCTTGATCCTTTAAGATTCTTGTGAATATATTTTAAAATAAATCAAATACATTGTAACACTTATATAACGATTAAAATCGATGATTCATATTTTCTATGGAATTCAAAACTATCATTTTTTATAAACTATAGTGATTTACAATATGTCGTTTACGATCATGTTAAAATAGATTTTTCATGTCATGATTTTATACTATGCCTGAACTTCCTGAAGTTGAAACCACCAAAACCAGTTTGCTACCACTTATTGGCAAAACTGTCACTTCTGTGAGTGTTAGACAACCTCAATTACGTTGGAAAATACCTGAAGATGTAAATACCCTTGTTGGGCAAAAACTGGTTAAATTATCGCGTCGTTCTAAATACATTATTGCCTCATTCGAACAACAAAGTATGCTTTGGCATTTGGGTATGTCTGGAAGCTTTAGAATTTGTAATGCCGATGAACCACTCAGAAAACATGATCACTTCATTCTTCATTTCAAAGATATAGAGTTACGCTATCATGATCCGCGTCGTTTTGGTTGTATTTTATGGGCTAATGAAGAAACTGAAAAAAATTTAATTTCAAAATTAGGGCCTGAGCCATTGAGTGAAAGCTTTAATGCAGAATATCTTGCAGATAAATTAAAAACAAAAAAAACAGCCATTAAAGTTTCTCTTATGGATAATCACATCGTTGTGGGAGTCGGTAATATCTATGCCACTGAAAGCTTGTTTAATCTAGGTATTCATCCGGCTCAGCCAGCAAATACGCTAACACATATACAAATTGAAAAACTTGTAATCGAAATTAAAAGAATTCTAAAACAAGCCATTGAGCTAGGTGGGTCTACCCTTCGTGACTATACCAATGCAAATGGGGAAAATGGTTACTTTCAACAAACTTTACTTGCATATGGACGAGCAGGTGAAATGTGCATTAACTGTGAAACCACCTTAGAGAACCTCAAACTTGGACAACGTGCAAGTGTGTTTTGCCCCCAATGTCAGCCTTTAAAAATTAAAATGGTGTAATTATGAAAACAGCAATTGTTCGCCATATTCTCGTCAAAGACATCGAGCTTGCACAGCAACTTAAAGAAAAACTTGCACGTGGCAGTGAGTTTGGAAAACTTGCAAAACAACACTCTACATGCAACTCTGCCAAACGTGGTGGGGAGTTAGGTGAAGTTAAACAAGGACAGCTTGTTCCTGTTATTGATAAACTTGTTTTTTCAGCCCCTGAGAAAGTGATTCAAGGCCCTGTAAAAAGTAAGTTTGGATACCATTTGGTTGAAGTCAAATTTCGCATGGATTTCTAAAAAAATAAAAGGCCATAATGGCCTTTTATTTTTTGATGGTCTTACGCATCTTTACGTGCTTTTAACTCATCACGGATTTCACGAAGCAATTGAATATCTTCTGGTGTTGGTGCTGGTTTAGCAGGCTCAGCTTCTTCTTTACGGCGCATCTTGTTAATGAGTTTTACCATTAAAAATACAACCCAAGCCAAGATCAAGAAATTAATTAAAATTGTCAGGAAGTTACCATACGTTAATACGTTTACCCCTGCTTTTTGTAATTCAGCTAACGTTTGCAGATTATTTGGATTTTTTCCAAGAATAATAAATTTTTGTGTAAAATCGACCCCACCTCCAGTAATCATAGTAATAATTGGCATGATGACATCTTTTACCAAAGAGTCGACAATTTTACCAAAAGCACCACCAATAATTACACCCACTGCAAGGTCAATCATATTACCTTTAACAGCAAATTCACGGAATTCTTTCATTATACTCATTGATGCGTCTCCACAATTTTTATTCGTTCGTTCAGCTTACACTATTGTTAAAATTTAAATAAAATAAGCTCTTATTATTACCGTCTAATTTAATCTTTTTTTAAAATAAAGAAAAGCAATAGACACTTAAAATGAACAATTAGATATTATTCAAACAAAAGAGCCACTCGTTAAGAGTAGCTCTTTTTAAACCTTATCGAATTACTTCGCGCGGTTACGTTTACGCTCATTCTCTGTTAAGAATTTTTTACGTACACGAATAGACTTAGGCGTTACTTCTACAAGTTCATCATCTTGAATGAATTCTAGTGCTTGCTCTAATGTCATACGAATAGCAGGCGTTAATGTTAATGCTTCATCTGTACCAGATGCACGCATGTTTGTTAACTGTTTTGCTTTCGTTGGATTCACTGTCATATCGTCAGAACGCGCATTAATACCCACGATCATCCCTTCATACACTTCTAACTGTGGCTCTGCAAAAAGACGACCACGGTCTTGTAAAGTGAATAAAGCAAACGCTAAACATGTACCATTTACCATAGAGATAAGTACACCATTTTGACGTTGTGCAACAGCACCTTGCTTCGCTTTACCATAGTGAGAGAAGCTTGATGTCATAATTCCCGAACCAGAAGTAATGGTTAAGAACTCTGAACGGAAACCGATTAAACCACGAGACGGTACAGTTGCTTCAATACGGATACGACCTTTACCGTCGAGTTCCATATTAGTCATTTCACCTTTACGGTTACCCATCTGCTCCATGATCGCACCTTGATGTTGCTCTTCAACATCAAAAGTTACGTTTTCATATGGTTCTTGAAGTTCGCCATCAATCTCTTTCATGATTACTTCAGGACGAGATACACCCATCTCGAAACCTTCACGGCGCATGTTTTCAATTAATACAGATAAGTGAAGCTCACCACGACCAGAAACTTTGAAACGGTCTGGACTGTCTGTATCTTCTACACGTAGTGCAACGTTATGAATTAACTCACGATCTAGACGCTCACGAATATTACGCGACGTTACAAATTTACCTTCACGACCAGCAAATGGAGAGTTATTCACTTGGAACGTCATCGATACTGTAGGCTCATCTACAGACAATGGCGGTAATGCTTCAACGTTTTTCGGATCACAAATTGTGTCAGAAATGTTAAGTGCATCGATACCCGTAATACATACAATGTCACCTGCACCAGCAGATTCAACATCTACACGATCAAGACCGTGGTAACCCATAATTTTTAAGATACGACCGTTACGCGTCTTACCTTCTTTATCAACTACAGTTACTGGCGTGTTTAACTTAACAGAACCACGTTGAATACGACCAATACCAATAACACCCACAAAACTATTATAGTCTAGTGATGAAATTTGCATTTGGAATGGACCATCTGCGTCTACTTTAGGTGGTTCAACGATGTCTACGATTGTCTCAAACAATGGTGTCATGTCTGGCGCCAAGTTATCTACTTCACGACCAGCAATACCGTTTAGACCAGAAGCATAAACAACTGGGAAATCAAGCTGTTCATCAGTTGCGCCTAAGTTATCAAATAAATCAAATACTTGATCCATTACCCAATCAGGACGTGCACCTGGACGGTCAACTTTGTTTAAAACAACAATTGGTTTTAGACCACGAGCAAACGCTTTTGAAGTTACAAAGCGTGTTTGTGGCATTGGGCCATCTTGTGAATCAACTAAAAGTAATACACAGTCAACCATAGACATTACACGTTCAACTTCTCCACCGAAGTCCGCGTGTCCTGGGGTGTCCACAATATTAATGCGGTAAGTTGTATCCGTACGTTTATCTAACCAAGTAATCGCAGTATTCTTTGCAAGAATGGTAATACCACGTTCACTTTCTAGCGCATTCGAGTCCATGACACGCTCAATCTCGCCAGCACGTTCGCCGAGTGCGCCAGATTGTTGTAAAAGTTTATCGACTAACGTTGTTTTACCGTGGTCAACGTGCGCAATAATTGCGATATTGCGGAGATTTTTAATATCTAATGACATGAATTTCGATACGCCTAAAATTTGAGGGCAAATTATACAAAAAAACTCTACTATTTAGTAGTGACATCTAATTGACAAGTGCATTTTTTTAAATACAGTAACATGTTTTATTTTGTAAAGACATGTAAGTCGATTAGAATAGTGACATCTCTATTTATACCATACTTTTATGTCAGACCCACTATCTTCGAGCAAAGATAATTCATCTGAGCTAATTCTTCAGTTAGAAGATCGACCAAAGTCTTCGACTGCACTTTTCGCAGCATTGCAACATTTATTAGCAATTTTAGTTCCTATTTTAACACCAGGGATTCTCATTTGTGGCGCATTAAAAGTACCCGCGCATGAAACCACTATGATTCTTTCAATGTCTCTGATCATTTCTGGAATTGCTACTTTTTTACAATGCAAGCGCGTTGGACCTTTAGGTGCAGGGCTACTTATTGTACAAGGTACAAGTTTCAATTTCATTGGTCCAATTATGGCAATTGGTAGCTTAATGATTGCAAATGGTACGCCTTATCAACATGTTATGGCTGCTATTTTCGGTGTCGTTATTGCCGGCGCATTCATTGAAATGGGCGTGTCTCGCATTTTACCTTGGGTAAAAAAGCTGATTACACCACTTGTGACAGGCATTGTCGTCTTACTTATTGGGCTCACCCTCATTAAAGAAGGACTCATTAGTATGGGAGGTGGTTATGGTGCTATGGCTGATGGAAGTTTTGCCAATGCAGACAATCTAACAATGTCTTGTACAGTTCTAGCAATTATTATTATTTTAAATCGTATTCCTATTGTTTGGATTAAAAGTTCAGCAATACTACTTGCTTTAGTCATAGGCTATGTTCTCGCAGGCATGATGGGACATCTAGATTTTTCTGCATTCAATACTGCACCAGCTTTCCAAATTCCAACACCTCTTCATTTTGGTATTGCGTTTGATTGGTCATTATTTATACCGCTAGCTTTTATTTATTTAGTTACTTCACTCGAAGCAATTGGTGATATTACTGCAACAAGTAAAGTTTCTCATCAACCTGTCACTGGCCCAATTTGGATGCAACGTATTAAAGGAGGTGTTTTGGTCAATGGAGCAAATTCCTTCTTAGCAGGTATATTTAATACTTTTCCAAGCTCTGTATTTGCACAAAATAATGGTGTCATTCAGCTTACAGGGGTTGCAAGCCGTTACGTTGGTTTATGGATCGCAGGATTATTGGTTTTATTGGGATTATTTCCTAAAATTGCAGGAATTATTCAAGCTGTTCCTCAAGCAGTATTGGGGGGCGCTGTCATGGTTATGTTTGGTGCAGTTGCAGCCTCTGGTATAAACATTCTTGCAGGAATAAAATTAGATAGACGCGCACTTTTAATTATTGCAATTTCTCTTGCTCTTGGTCTAGGCATCGCACAAGTGCCAGATTTTCTTAAACACATGCCTGATTTATTGCGCAATATATTTAGCTCTGGCGTCGCAACTGGTGGTATTACAGCTCTTATATTAAATGTAGTATTGCCAGACAACAAAGAGTAAAGTTTCATGCCCAGTATTTCTGGGCAATTGCCTGTAAGTAATGAGAAGTTTATGGATCCAAGAAGTGAGGTTATCTTAAGACAAGTAAATTATTTGAAAGGTAAGGTGTTATTTATTCATGCACCTAATGATCAATTACTGTCTACGCTTGATACATCTATCGAAAGTTCAATTTGGACGTGGAATTATGCAGACCATCAAGCTCAAATTAAAAATGGTTACACCAGTTATTTCGATGTAAGCTTTCCACAACAGGTATACGACCAAGTCGTTATTTATGTGCCGAAGTCTAAAGAATTACTGAACTACATACTCTACCAAGTCGCCAGTCATTTGCCAAAAAAGTCACAAATCTTTTTAGTTGGTGAAAAAAAAGGTGGTGTGGAACGTGCTGCAAAACAATTAAAAGCGTATGGAGAAACAAAAAAATTAGATAGTGCAAGGCATTGTCAGTTTTGGCAAACAACGCTTGAAAAAATAGTACCAATTAAACCACTGACCGACTGGCTTCAACAGTATCATATTGCTAATCATCATATTGATATGACTATTTATAGCCTACCAGGTGTATTTAGCCAAAATCATTTAGATGTTGGTACAGCAGTACTTCTCCCCTATTTAGAGCAGGTAAAATCAGGTACACTTGCAGACTTTGGCTGTGGCGCAGGGGTCATTAGTTGCTATTTAGCAAAGCTAAGCCCAAATAATATTGTACATGCACTCGATGTCGATGCATTCGCACTTGCCTCCACCAAAATTACTTTTGAACGCAACAACGTCCCTCCCAACCAGTTCTACACACATGCTGTGACTGGTATTGAAGATGCACCATCTGATTTAGATGCGATCGTCAGTAATCCCCCTTTTCATCAGGGTATACATACCAACTATGATGCAAGTGAGGGACTTTGCCGACAAGCGAAAAAGCATTTAAAAACACAAGGTGAGCTCTGGATCGTTGCCAATCGTTTTTTAAACTATTCAACACTCATTGAAAAATATGTCGGTACATGTACCGTCAAAGCTGATCAACAAGGTTTTAAGGTGTTATATGCCAACAATGCAAAATTTTAAAACAAAGGAATTTAGATGAGCGAACAAAATCAACCTGCGAATTTACAACGTAAGCTTGGTGCACGTCATCTAAATATGATTGCAATTGGTGGCTGTATTGGTACAGGCCTATTCCTTGCTTCAGGCTCAACCATTGCCAGTGCTGGGCCAGGTGGTGCATTGCTTGCCTATGCAGTAATTGGTGTCATGATTTATTTCCTCATGACAAGTCTTGGTGAACTTGCAACACATAACCCAACCACAGGAGCTTTTTTTACCTATGGCAATAAGTATGTAGAAAATAGTTTTGGTTTCGCATTAGGTTGGAACTATTGGTACAACTGGGCAATTACAGTTGCATTTGAACTGGTTGCAGTTCAATTTATTATGAAATTTTGGTTCCCAGATATTCCTGGTTTTTGGTGGAGTCTTGCTTTTCTCAGCATTATTTTTGCAATTAATGCAATGTCTGTAAAAGGCTTCGGTGAAAGCGAATTTGTTTTCTCTCTCATTAAAGTCATTGCAATTGTTGCATTTATTGGTCTCGGTATTTTTATGATCTTTAAGATTATGGCAAGCGAACCAAACGCAGTATTTGCAAACTGGCACTATAAAGATGCTCCATTTGTCGGTGGCTTGCAAGCCATGATTGGAGTTGCAATGATTGCAGGATTTTCCTTCCAAGGTACGGAAATGGTCGGAGTTGCCGCTGGAGAATCTGAATCACCTGAGAAGAATATCCCATTAGCCATTAAGCAAATTTTTTGGCGTATCTTGTTGTTTTATATCCTTTGTATTTTCATTATTGGCACACTCATTCATTACGATGATCCATTACTTATACAAGCAGCAAATAATAACGACGTTTCTGTTTCACCATTTACACTCCTTTATGAAAAGGCAGGACTTGCTTTTGCAGCAGGCTTGATGAATGCGGTTATTCTTACAGCAGTACTTTCTGCAGGTAATTCAGGTATGTATTCTTCAACACGTATGCTTTGGAATATGGCGAAAGAAGGAAGCGCACCCAAAATATTTGCAAAGCTTGATCACCGTGGCGTACCCATGAATGCATTATATGCGACCACCATTATTGCTGCTTTTTGCTTACTTACCTATTTTGTGAGTGAAAAAGATGTTTATTTTTGGCTACTGAACATGTCAGGAATGTGCGGTTTTATTGTTTGGTTGGGTATAGCAGTATCACATTATCGATTCCGTAAAGGTTATATTGCACAAGGTTATAAACTTGAAGACCTCACCTATCGTGCAAAACTTTTTCCTTTTGGTCCGTTATTTGCGTTTGCACTCTGCTTATTCATTACTTTAGGTCAAAACTACCAAGCATTTATGGGCGATCATGTTGATTGGAAAGGTATTATTTCTACTTACATTACCATTCCCGTCTTTCTTATCATTTGGTTAACATACAAAATAAAGTATAAAACTAAATTGATTCCTTACGACAAAATGGATGTAAAACCGCTAAAAAAAGATTGATTTTTTAATTTTCTACGTTAAAATGCGGAAAATTTCTTATTTCACCCAATTAAAGGAGGACATCATGCCATTATTACTAAAACTTTAAATCTTGGCACGATGTCAGCTCACGGACAAGTGTCATATCAACTTGTCCGAGTGCTTTAAAGACCTAGCATTCGCTAGGTCTTTTTGTTTGGACAAAACAAAAAATACATCGAGAAATATGATATGAGCATACAGCTTACATTAAATGAAAATGCCAAATTTGGCGTTCCTATTAAAATTTACACAACTGAGATAGATCAAGATAGCCTAGATCAACTTGATAAAATGTCTCAGTTGCAATTTATACATTCGCATATTGCGGTAATGCCAGACGTACACGTAGGAAAAGGAGCAACCGTAGGAAGTGTTGTCCCCACTAAAAATGCGATTATTCCTGCAACTGTAGGGGTAGATATTGGCTGTGGTATGAATGCGTTACGATTAAATTTAAAGTCAAATCAACTGCCTGATAATTTAGCTACATTACGTCATGCAATTGAACGTAAGGTACCTGTTGGCTTTGCAATGCACAAACAGGTTCGTGCAAAAGCATCTACAGTAAATCCACTCGAAAAACGATTAAACCAAATTACACTCAAACATCCAGCCCTAAAAAGAATGTTACGCCACTTTGACATTACATGGATGAAACAGCTTGGAACATTGGGTGGTGGCAATCATTTTATTGAGTTATGTATCGATGAAAACCAAGACGTATGGATCATGCTTCATTCAGGAAGTCGAGGTTTAGGTAATGTTATTGGAACCTACTTTATTGAACGTGCAAAGAAAGAGGCACAACATCGATTTGGACATGTACCCGACAAGGATCTTTCTTACTTCGCAGAGGGTTCAAACAGCTTCGATGACTATGTAGAAGCTGTTGAATGGGCGCAAGAATATGCCTATGAAAATCGTCGTCAAATGATGAACCTAATTCTAGAAGCTATTCGTCCTCTACTTCCTAAATTTCAGATGACTAAAGAAGCAATTAACTGTCATCACAACTATGTACAAAAGGAGCATCACTTTGGAGAGGACGTGTTCGTTACACGTAAAGGTGCAATACGTGCAGGACTGGGAGAATATGGAATTATTCCAGGCTCTATGGGTGCGAAGTCTTTCATTGTAAAAGGGAAAGGAAATAATGAGTCATTTTGCTCCTGCTCACATGGTGCAGGACGTAAAATGAGTCGTAGCAAAGCCAAAAGACAATTTTCACAGCAAGATTTAATTCAGCAAACGGAGGGAATAGAATGCAGAAAAGATAAAGAAGTTATAGATGAGATTCCATCAGCCTATAAAAATATTGATGAAGTTATGGCAAACCAAGTTGATTTAATTGAAGTTGTACATACATTAAAGCAAGTCATGTGTATTAAAGGATAAACCTATGAAACTTAAAGCAACATCTAAAATAAAGACACGTAACCATGTTGCACTCTCCCCTCTGCTACATAAAGGTGGAATGCATGAGTCTGAAAAACCAAAGTCTCAGCATCGTAGAGATCGGAAAGATATGAAGAAACAACTAAGAAATATTGGAATTTAAATAGTATGAATACTTTAGGAGAAAAAAACCTGACGGAACCGTCAGGTTTTTTTATTTCAGAACATTTAATTATTGTGGAATACGCAATACTTGTCCTGGGAAAATTGAGTTTACATCTTTAAGTAAAGGTTGGTTTGCCTCAAAGATTTTATTGTATTGGTTTGCATCACCATATACTTCTTTCGAAATCTTAGAAAGTGTATCTCCAGATTGTACTGTATAGAATTGACTTTCTGGTTGTGAAGCATCTGTCGCTGTTTCTTCTACAGTCATTTGGTCATCGACTTGAGCAACATGCTCTACGTTACCAGCAGCCAGTACTACTTTTTCTTTATCTGCTTGTGTATGTGCTTGTCCTTTAATTACAGCCGTATCTGTATCGCTATTATAAGTTACAGAGAGACCAGTAATGCCGAGACCCAAGCTTTGAATATGATTTAAAAGTTGGTTCGCTACTTCCTGAGCTGTCGGTTCAGCAGCTTGTGTTTGTTGAGGCTGTTGTTCTTGCTCTGTTTTTCCCTCAAGTTTTTTACCAATACCTTTTACAAAGTCAAATAGACCCATTGTTATCTCCTAATTAATTATATGTTTTCGCTTTAGTAATTCTAATATAACAAAAATTTGCTTCTTTTATTTTACAATGATCAACAATACGTAAAAATATGTAAATAAAAAAATGGCTCATCTAGAGCCATTTTTCATCAGCAATAATAAAGAATTATTATTGTTGTTGTGCTTTTGGTTGAGCAAGTACTGTACGGCTACCAGTAATCGTAGCGAATACACGACGGTTCATTGCGCGACCTTCTTTAGTGCTGTTGTCAGCAATTGGTTGATCCCACGCAAAACCTTGAGTTGTTAAACGAGATGCATCAATGTTGTATTGGTTTACAAGAGCAGCTTTCACAGAGTTAGCACGTGCTAAAGATAAACGTTCGTTTAACTTACGTGGACCTGTGTTGTCTGTATGACCATCAATACGTGCAGTTGCATTTGGATACTGATTTAACGCATCAGCAACTTTAGCAATTTCTGGACGGTATTGCGGTTTGATGTTTGACTTGTTCGTATCGAAGAATACGCGAAGTTCCATGTTAAGATCTTCAGTCAACTCTTGTGGTTGTGGTTGTGGCTGTTCAACAACTGGTGCTGGCGCTGGCGCAGGTGCTGGCGCAACTGGTTGAACGTCAACTACAGGAGCAGCAGGCTTCAAGTGTCCGCCAATCACAACATTTAAACCAGCAAGTGCTGTGTAGTTCCAGAAATCAGCATTTACGTTATATGTTGCACGAGCTTCTGTACGAAGAGACAATGCATCATTTAAGCGCCAGAAGATACCTGTACCAACGTTAACTAAACCGCCTTCACGGTTTTGGTAAGTTGTACGTGGAACACCGTCAAAATCATACTTGTAGTAACCACCACCTAATAATACGTACGGCTTAATTTTGCTGTCGTAGTTTTTAGTAATTAGGTCAGAAGTTGCATAGAAATTACCGTTAATTTGGCGTTGTTTGTATTGAGCACCTTCAGCAGCACCTTTTACATCGCCTTTAACTTGTAAATATTCAGCTTCAAAACCTAACCATGGTGTTAATTCAGCACCAAGCGCAGCACCAACAGCCATGTCGCTTTGTAATTCAGGGCCAGTTGTTAAGTGTTGTGCACTGTCATTTACGTTTTGTGTACCATTATTATGTGTGCTGTCTTGGAAAGTGTAGCCTAATAATAGTGGAGTTACAGTTACGCCCGCATTTGCAACAACAAATGGAGAAGCTGCAAGTACTGTAGCAAGAGCAATACGACTCAATTTCATGGATATCCTCCAGAGATAACAATTGTTTTTTTTAAGCTCAGCCTAAAGTTTTTGTTTAATTTTACCGAGATATTTTGTACCCCAGTAGTTTTTAACTAATGAACAGATATAATACAAGAGCTTCTTAAAAAATTAAACTTTTAATAACAATAATATAAAAAGTTAAAAAAGTCCTCTTGGCTTTATACACAGTTAACACAAACCTATGTTTTTAAAACATATATCCTAAGCTTCATTATTTAATATAATTCTCCTGTCCACATTATACACTGTAAATATGGCAGAAGGATAAATTTTCTTCCTTTCCTCACTATTCAGCATGCTCATCTGGTGGAACTTCTGTAATTCTTCCACCTTTTGCTAAGAATGCTGCAATCTCATCTTCTAATGCAGAACGCTTTTTATGTTTTGCTGTTACTGTCAGACTTTCTGCTTCTGCAATATCAGATAAATTTTTACTAGACTCCGCATCGTTTACTGCACCATTTTCAGCAGCTCGAGCCTCATCATCATCCACAACAGAATCTTCTGATTCATCATAATTAGTATCATCAACCATGATAAATTCCCTATCTCATTTACATGAAGATCACTCGACGAGTGACAACTACGAAATTTAGCAATCTTTTAAAAAATAGCAAGACTATTATTTGTATATTTTGCTTTTTTTAATACAAATAATACATATCTAATTGTGATATCTAGTGCGTTGCAGTAAATGCATCCCATTTGCCTGATCTAAAAAGAATCCTTTCAATTTTGAAGACTTCATCACCACTCTTTGTCCAAAACTTCTTGCACAAATTAATGATGAAGATTGAGAAGATTGTAGCCACCCCATAATAGACATACCATGCATCATGGCTTCATTTTGGTGACGGCGTAAACTTTCATATTTCCGTAAGGTTTGAATATTTGCCCAAACACCACTTCGCTCTAAATCTTCCAATAGAATATGGCTAAGCATTGCAGCATCTAAACAACCAATATTTACTCCCTGACCCGCCAATGGATGAATGACATGCGCAGCATCACCAATTAATGCAAGACCAGCTTGTACATATTTTTCTGCCGAACGAGCTTTAAGAGGAAAAGATGCACGATTTTCTACCTCTGTAACCCCTTCAAGCATATATAAACTTTCTTGTGATAACTTTTCTATAAAAGATTGATTATCGAGTGACATATATTCGTTACATACATCTGTAGGTAAAGTCCATACTATTGACTGCCAGTAACCATTTTCTGTTGCTGTCGGACTTTTCAAAGGCAAATACGCTAGAGGCCCAGTTGGTAAAAAAATCTGACGTGCCACATGATGATGAGGCTTTCTTGTTTTAATTGCACAGCCAATCGCTGATTGTTTATAGTCTAAAACTTTCATTGCAATCAATGCTTCTTGGCGTACAAAAGAATTTGCACCATCAGCTCCAATCAGTAATTTTGTATGTAAAGATGTATTATTTGAAAGTTGAATACGCCAACCATCAATTTCTTGGGCTAAGTGTTTTACTCGTATTTGCGTATGATAATTTTTTACATTCGCTAACATTGTTTTTTGGATTGCCAAGTTTAAGATGCTTGGTTCAACCATGACACCCAGCCACTCATTTTCAGAAGGTGGCTTTAAACTTTCTTGACCAAAATCTACCTCACCATAACCATTTTTGTTCCACACATGCATTGCAGTATAAGGCTCATACCTTGCAATATATGGCCATACTCCCGCAATTTTTAAGAGATGAATGGTTGCTTGGCTTAATGCAAGTACTCGAGAGTTCATTTTTTCTAGAACCTGATTCTCATCAAGTAGTGGTGCTGCATCTAAGACAGCAACATCAATATTTTCTTTTGCAAGAAGTAATGCAGTTAAGCCGCCAACCAAACCACCACCGACGATCACCGTACTATGTTTAATCATGCTTTTAGTCCCATAGCATAAGTTGCAACGATGGGTTTTATTCCAGGTATAATATCAAAAGCAATTAATCCAGTATTTCTTACAAATTTCAATACAGGATTTTGATGACTAAACCCTCTTACGACGGTATCGCAAAATTTAATAACACGCTGCTGATCGATCAGTCTAGCCTGTTCATAAGCTTTAAGTAGTTCTTGGTCACCAATATCTCCAGATGTTTTTAAATGATTAGATAAAAAACGTACTAATACGTCTGCATCGCGTAAGCATAAATTAAATCCCTGTCCTGCTACAGGGTGAATTGTATGAGCAGCATTTCCCATCAGAACAACTCGACCAATCGCTTGTTTATGTGAAAGTACTTGTGACAATGGATAACAAAATCTTTTCCCTGTTTTTTCAAACTTTCCAGCTCTTCCACCATAAGTATGTTGTAAGGCATCTAAAAATTTTTGATCGTTTTCACGACCCAACCATTGTTCCTCTGTACCCTTTTTTACAGGCCATACTACTGAACGACGATTCTCACCAGGTAAAGGCAATAACGCCAATGGCCCTAACGCACTAAAACGTTCAAATCCAACATGGTGATGAGGTTTTGACGTTTGAACAGTCGTTACAATCGCAACCTGCTCATAATCATGCACACTGGCATCCACACCTAGTGCTTGTCTACAAAAAGAGTCTCGACCATCGGCTGCGACAACTAACTGAGATTGGATTTGAATATTTTCTTGTTTTCTTTTTGCTTGGACAATTACCTGCTTTTCATTTTGTGTAAGCGCAGTAACCTCTATGCCATCAATCAGCTCTATAAGATTATTTTTCTTTACTTCTGAAAGGAGTACACGACCTAACCAAGCATTTTCAATAACTTGTCCAAAGTTTTCGACATTCTCTTGCTCTGCCAATAGACGTGCCTTTCCAAAACTACCTTCTTCAGTAATATGTACTTGTCGAATCGGAGTAGCATACTCCTGTAAACGTGCCCACAAACCAAGTTTGTTATAAATTTCTACGCTACGACGTGACAATGCACTATTGCGTGCATCAAAACTTGAATGATAGTGATGTAATTCTGATTCAGACAAATCTGGGTATTGAATTGCTTCAAGAAGTTTTACACGAATATTGGCTTTAGCTAACATAAGTGAAAGACTAAGCCCCACCATTCCACCACCAACGATTACAACTTGTGGCATTATAATTTCCTATTTAAATAGCAGCAGATTTTATGAGCGATTCTATGTCGTCAATTTCTTTAACCACATTTTCCGTTAAAACTTGTGGCCCCTGAGCAGTCACTAAAATGTCATCTTCTATTCGAATACCAATTCCACGCCATTTAGCATGCACTGTTTTATCTGTAGGTGAAATATAAATCCCTGGTTCAATCGTTATTACCATACCATTTTCAAAACATCTTGAGCCTTCTGATGTTTTATAGGCTCCAACATCATGCACATCTAGACCTAACCAATGTCCTGTACCATGCATATAAAAACGGCGATATTCCTCATCTGCAATTAAATCATCTAAGTGGCCTTGTAATAATCCCAATTCCAATAGACCTTGAGTCAAAATTCTTACAACAATATCGTGTGGCTTTCGGTAAGAGTTTCCGATACGCACTGCATCAATTGCAGCTAATTGTGCATCTAAGACCAACTGATAAATAATACGTTGCTCCTTCGAGAACACTCCATTTACAGGAAATGTACGAGTAATATCTGATGCATAGTATTCGTACTCGCAACCCGCATCAATTAATACCAATTGACCATCTTCCATTTTTTTATTGTTTTCAACGTAATGTAAAACACATCCGTTTGAACCACTACCAACGATACTACCATATGCTGGAACACAACCATTTTTTCCAAAGATGTAATGAAGTTCAGCCTCTAACTCATATTCCATCATTCCTATACGCACATTTTCCATTGCCTTGGTGTGCGCTATTGCACTAATTTCTGCTGCTTTTCTCATTAAAGCAATTTCTTTTTCGGATTTAATTAAACGCATTTCATCTACAATTGAATCAAGCTGGAGAGGAGTTAACGTTAAATTATTTTGCTGAATGATATTTGCAAGATACCCATCAAAATCAGAATCATGCCCTACTCGAAAATAAAGTTTTTCAGCATGAGAGAGTTTATCTACAATTTTTTCCTCGAAACTCTCTATTACATATGATTCATCTACATTATACAGTGTCTTTGCACCTTCTAACCCTGCACGATAACCGTTCCAAATTTCCATTTCTAGATTACGTTCACGACAGAATAACGTGTATTTATACTCACCTGAAGTATCAGAAGTTTCAATAACTGCAATGGCTTCAGGTTCTTGAAAACCTGTTAAATAATAAAAACTACTATCAGCACGATATTTATAATCTACATCGCTGTTTCTATAACACACCGGATTTGTACCAATGATTACAATACTATTTGGCCCTATAGTATGTGCCAATTTTAAACGTCGTGCTTCAAAGTCAGCTTGGGTAAGTTTCAACATACCTACTCCTTTAAGTTTTTAAATTATCTAACAGGTATTTTTTTTAACTTGGACGATGAGGGGTAAACATCTCTACCACATTATTCGCTTCTGGTGAGTCACCCACAGATTGAATACGCTCATGAACATGCTTAAGCAAAGAACTTTCCACTACAGCAATTTTTTTACGTCCCATAGATAGACTCACAGGAATTAGACGTACAAATTCAAATAACTCTTGATAACCTGCTTCACCTTCTTCGTCATCATCTTCATCTTCAAACTGAACCGCAGCAACATCTTGAAGATGACCAATCAGTTCTCTTTCATCTGTACGAATGTGGCCAGAAGCTAAACCAAAACCTAGCACAACACCCGCACACCAATCTGCCAAAGCTTGGACGCGATCTCGCAATAAATGTTGATCATCTGGCAGCATTGGCAAATAATCTAGTTCATCCTCTGAAAGAGCATGTGCCACATCTTCGGTTTCATCCGTCAAAATAGCAAGACTCTCATCGTTTAATTCAGGCACATTCAAAGTCGAAAGAATAAGTACCCATTCTTCTCTGGTAGGTGGTTGTGTCACACAAACGATACCAGTAAGCAACCCATGTAACTCACTTGGGCTTGAAATTTCCTCAATGTTTGAAAAGTGGCGGTTCCATTCAGACCAACCAGTAATATCATCTTGCATTCGTTTTTCCAATGTCTATACTGCGTATATCTTACCTTTGTTTGCAATACTGTGCGACCACGTTATGTTAGAAGAATTAAAGCGACTTCAAACGCATATTGCCAATTTTCAAGAGCGTTTGAAAAATCTTGAGGCTGAAAATACCTCTTTGCATCAGCAAAAAAAAGAGATGGAGAAACATCATGATGAACACACCACTCAACAAACGACAACTCTGCGTAGCAAACAAGATAAAATTGATACGCTAACAAATAATTTAAATAATTTACAGGATCAATATAACGCACTTAATCAAGATGCGAAAACATTAGCTGAACGCTATAGCCGTTTAGAAAAGGGCTGTACCGATTTAAAAAGTCGCTTTCAAGAGATTCTTGCAGAGCGAAATGAGTTACGCGTTCTTAAAGAAAAGCTACACCATGAACAAACAAGTGCAAAACAAGAAATTGCCAACCTTAAAGAAGAACGTGTGCAACTGCTTGAAAAAAATGAACATGCAAAATTAAAAGTAGAAGCTATTATTGCACGTCTTGCTATTCTTGGCACTGATGAAGATAAAAACACACAGGAAATTCAAAAGCTTGCTCACCCATCTGAGCATAATGAGGAAGCCCAATGACCAATACACCTATCGTTGTCGAACTTCGCATTATCGAGCAAATCTTTCGTCTTTCAACTACAGAGGAAGAAAAGGGCACCTTAATAAAAGCTGTCGATTTATTAAATCAACGCTTCCAAGAATTTCGTGCTAAAGCACCTCGAATTGAACATAACAAACTGGTTATTATGGTTGCTTTAGAGCTTATGCAAGAAGTACTGTCACTGAATAAATCGGTGCAACAATACGAGCAATGTGAACATTTGCTTAAAACTATTTTACAATCTGTAGAAACAGAAAAAGAATAACAAGTTCCTTTTCAATAAACGCATAAATCGTCACCAACTGAAAAGGAACTTAACACAACACTACGTGAAACGGTATTCATCTCAGATGATATTCGTTATAATAGTAATCACTCTGAGGTGTTCGCCAGCAGGTCAGATTCCCCTGAGCCGATACTAACACTTTAGGATTGCGTTCTGCATATTTAGAGTGTATGCCCATCTTGAATGGGAAACCCAGCAAGTATGCGTCGCGTCCGCCTTGAACTTTAGGGTTCAAGGGTTACGACATGCAGCGGCATCTTGGAGCCTATTCCACATTTTAATTGCCTGTGATGTTTCCTCAACATCATGCACACGTACAATACTTGCTCCTTGCTGTATTGAAAAGAGATGCCCTACAACACTCCCTATCGTACGCTCATCTGCACTGTCACACTCGGTCACTGCACCTATAAATCTTTTACGTGATAGCCCAGATAAAATTGGATAGCCCAATTCATGTAAGTGATATAGCTGATTTAATAAGAGCATATTGTGGTTTAAATCTTTGGCAAATCCAAACCCCGGATCAATAATAATATTCTCATCACGCACTCCCATATCTTTTGCATCTTTAATTCTCGATTTAAGCTCATCCATTACCTCATTTACGACATCATCATAATGTGCAAGCTGATTCATTGTGGTAGGCTCACCTCGCATATGCATAAGTACAACAGGAATATCAAGCTTTGCAGCCATTTGTAATGCGTAAGGCCGCGTCAAGGCACGTACATCATTCCAGATATGTGCGCCTGCTTCTACTGCCTGCTTAATGACTTCAGGCTCACTGGTATCAATAGATAAAATTACATCCTCATGAGAGGATAACGCTTTTACCACTGGAATAACCCTATTTAGCTCTTCATCAATTTGAACAGAAGATGCTCCTGGTCTTGTAGATTCACCACCAATGTCAATGATTGTTGCACCTTGAGCCATCATTTGAAGGGCTTTCTTAATAGCACGATCTGTTTGTGTAAACTGCCCTCCATCACTAAAAGAGTCAGGTGTTACATTCAGTATGCCCATGATGTGTGGAATAGATAAATCTAAAATACGCTTACCACAAAAGATCTGTTTTTTTGGTAAAGATACAAACTGCATAATTCTCTCAACTTCTCATAAAAAAGAGCCACCGAAGTGACTCTTATCTTTAATTCATTGCAGGTAATGGTGGTGGTGTCGATGGCCCATCTTTAGGTGGTTCATCAGATACTGGATTCTCAGCAACATAAACCTTTGGTGGTCTAGGTTCTTTACCTTCCATAATATCTAACACTTGATCACGATCAATTGTTTCCCAATCCATCAGTG
This sequence comes from Acinetobacter pollinis, assembly GCF_015627175.1. GTDB lineage: Bacteria > Pseudomonadota > Gammaproteobacteria > Pseudomonadales > Moraxellaceae > Acinetobacter > Acinetobacter pollinis. The sequence goes on from NZ_VTDQ01000001.1 coordinate 104,021, forward strand.
CTTTAACCATTACATGAGCTTTATCCTTATTTTGTTCAAGAATATCCCATGCAACTTTATATTGCTCATCAAGAATACGACGTACTTCAGCATCTACTTGCTGCTGAGTCGCTTCGGAAATTGTACGACTACCTATGCTACCTAAGAAAGACTGCTGGTTATCGTCTTCATAGACCATGACGCCCATTTTGTCTGACATACCATACTTAGTAACCATTGAACGAGCCATTTTCGTTGCACGCTCAAAGTCATTTGATGCCCCAGTAGATTGCTGATTAATGAAAATTTCTTCAGCAATACGTCCACCAAATAAGATAGATAACTCATTCAGCATCTTATCTTTATAATGACTAATTTGGTCTTGCTCAGGTAACTGCCAAGTTACACCAAGTGCCCAACCACGTGGCATAATTGTTACTTTATGCACTGGATCGGTACCTGGTAAAACTTCTGCAACGATCGCATGTCCTGCTTCATGGTAAGCCGTTGCTCTACGCTCTTCTTCACGAAGAATCATAGATTTACGCTCAGGCCCCATATAGATTTTATCTTTTGCATCTTCAAAATCATGCATATCTACCGTATTTTTATTACGGCGTGCTGCAAATAAAGCAGCTTCATTTACAAGATTTGCAAGCTGTGCGCCAGAAAAACCAGGTGTACCACGTGCAAGGACTTTTACATCTACACTTGTTACCGATGGTAATTTTTTCAAATGTACATTTAGAATTTGTTCGCGACCATTAATATCTGGTAAGCCAACCATCACTTGACGGTCAAAACGACCTGGACGAAGTAATGCTTTATCTAAGACATCCGCACGGTTCGTTGCAGCAATAACGATAATACCTTCATTGCCTTCAAAACCATCCATTTCCACAAGCATTTGGTTTAAAGTTTGCTCACGCTCGTCATGTCCACCGCCCGTACCAGAACCACGGTGACGACCGACTGCATCAATTTCATCGATGAAAATAATACATGGTGCATGTCTTTTTGCTTGTTCAAACATATCTCTTACACGAGATGCACCAACACCTACGAACATTTCGACAAAATCAGAACCAGAAATGCTAAAGAAAGGTACTTTTGCTTCGCCTGCAATCGCTTTAGCAAGTAAGGTCTTACCTGTACCAGGAGGCCCAACCATCAATACCCCTTTAGGAATTGACGCACCAAGACGTTTAAACTTAGATGGGTCTTTTAAGAAGTCAACGATTTCTACAACTTCTTGTTTTGCCTCATCACAACCTGCAACGTCTTTAAAGTTAATTTTAATTTGGTCTTCAGCAAGCATTTTTGCCTTCGACTTACCAAAACTCATTGGGCCACTTTTACCACCAGCACCGCCGCCCATATTACGCATAAAGAACATGAATAGTAATATGATTAAAAGCACTGGGAAACTTGCGATGAGTAATTGCATCAAAACGCCTTGACGCTGAGGAGCTGTTCCTTCAACGACAACACTGTTTTTAATTAGACTCGGCATAAGCTCAGGATCTTGTACCGCAGGGCGAATACTTTCAAAACCTGAACCATTCTTTTTCTCGCCAGTAATTTTCTCGCCATCAATGGTGACTTGCTTAATTTGGCCTGCATTTACCGCAGCAACAAACTCTGAATAGTTCATTTGCGATGGTTTATTGTGATCACTGATGTTGCTGAAGATTAAAATCAGCACTCCGAGTATCACTAGCCATAACACTGCGTTTTTGAAGAGATCGCTCAAAGCTTTATTCCCATATCATCAATCTAATTTGAACCTATCTTTCCAGATAGGATCTTTTCACGAAAGTGAGTGACAGCACTCAATACCCTAAACTGTAAACATGCACAATTTTTATAAAATTGGCAAGTCTAACGTGCTTTACGCTGTTGCCCAATGAGGAAAACCTCTTTAGATCTTGCGCGAGACGCCGCAGGTTTCACAGTTTTTAAAACATTAAATGTATCAACAACCTGTTTTCTAAACTCGTCAAATCCAGACCCTTGGAACACTTTAACAACAAACTGTCCATTAGGGCCAAGAACCTTTTGTGAGAAATCTAGAGCAAGTTCACACAAATAAATCTGACGAGGTTGATCTACAGCCCTATTACCTGATGTATTGGGGGCCATATCTGAAATTACAACATCAACTTGTCGACCATTTAAGATATTTAACAATTTTTCAAAAACTTCTTCTTCTCTGAAGTCACCTTGTAAAAAAGTAACATCAGGCAAAGCATCCATTTCTAAAATATCAGATGCAATTACTAAACCATTCGAACCAACCAGTTTTCCCGCGATTTGCGACCAGCTACCTGGTGCAGCCCCCAGATCAACAACCGTCATCCCTGGCTTAATAATTTTATATTTTTCTTGAATTTCCAAAAGCTTATAAGCTGCACGTGCACGGTAGCCTTCTTTTTGCGCCTTTTTTACAAAAGGGTCATCTAAATGCTCTCTCATCCACGCACGACTGCTTTTAGATAGCTTCTGATTAGTAATGCGTGTTGCCATAATCATCAAAATTCATAAAAAACAATTATTACATTGTACGCAAAAAAAAAGGTTCTTGCAGTATGGAACTACATATATATAAATAAGTTTTTTTTAATCATGTTAATCGTTTTTATAAAAGCCGCCACCATATTATCTCAATGGCGAAAAGCTAAGCATAAAAATACATAACATAGCTAAATAATAATGATTTATATCAATATATCTGACCTATGCAATCTAGCATACTTTTTTTCACAAAAAGCATCATTTTTATTCAATACAGGAAAGTTTTTGCATTTCTTATACTTTATAAGCTTTCATTTGTTATACTGTAAGGCTTCATCAATATAGGTTTTCCCATGGCATCTTTATCTACACAAGAGAGCAAACGCTTACGTCAAATTGGACATTCACTTTCTCCTGTTGTCATTATTGGTGGACAAGGTTTAACTGAAAATGTCGTTGAAGAAACAACTCGCGCTCTAAACGACCACGAACTAATTAAAGTAAAAGTAGTTGGTGAAGATCGTGAAGTACGTGCTGAAGTTATTGAGCTACTCGCACAAAAAACACAATCAGTTATTGTTCAAAAAATTGGTAAAATTGTGCTTCTTTACAAAAAATCTGCACAACAAAACCAAAAGTTGTCTAATCTCGTCCGTTACGCACACCTCGCTTAACTTAAGGCTTTTATGGCAAGTTACGAATTACAACCCTTCAAACGATTTGATGCGATTCACTTAGTCGCTGCGATTGAAGAACAAGGCACTACACTCAATATCGGTTTTTGGGTAAGAGACCCTATGCAACTCATTGACTGGCCTGAAAAAAAAGAGACCTCAAATAGAGAGGATTTCTTATGGAATGCCACATGCTTTGAGCTGTTTATTGGCGTTAAAAATGAAGACTTCTATAGAGAAATCAATTTATCTCCATCTGAGTCTTGGCAATCTTATCAGTTTGAAGAGTATCGCTATCCTGAGTGCATTCCTCCAGTTACTTCAGAAGATATTGAAGTAATTGAGGTAAAACGAACTCATTACGGACTAAATGCGCTTATCGATTTACAACAGTTCTTAAACACAAATAAACTTCAGTTGAATGATATTTATATTGGTTTAAATGCCATATTCAAAACAACTCAGGGGATGATTTATTATGCGATTCAGCATGGTAGTCCCGAACCAGATTTTCATAATAAACGTGACTGGTTACACGAGTTTTAAGCCCAATAAAGCATCCAAATTATTTGGATGCTTTATGATTCAATGCTTCTTTTATCTCTCTTGATATACTTTCAATTTGAGCTTCTAACTCTTTCAACTCTATCTTTGCAATTTCTTTTAGCTCAATAAAATCATCTTCTGAGAGAGTGTAATCCTCTCTTAATTCGTGCAAGTGATTCAATAGCCCCTCTTTTAGACTTTGAGACTTTTCTTTAAAGGCAACAAGATGACTTCGCTCTTCTGACTTTGAATGATTATTTTCAATAGGCATTATAAATATTTCCATTCAATGTATTTTATTTAAACATATCACTAATATATTTTTATAAATGTAGCATTTTATAAATATTTTTAAATTTTATGTTTTATACAATAGATAAAGTATCATGAATAAATTACATAGACTTTTTATAGTGATATGCGTACAATACGTTTTTAAGTTACGAGTGAGTCGCCTACTTTAAAATATGTCATTTTGACGATTTTAGTCCGGTTTCCTCGCTTTTTTACAGCTTAAAAATCAGGAGCTTCGACTTGAGCACCCCCGCCATTTTAGCCCTTGCTGATGGAACTACTTTTACTGGTATTTCTATTGGTGCAACGGGATCTACGACTGGAGAAGTCGTTTTCAATACAGCCATGACTGGCTATCAAGAGATATTAACCGATCCAAGCTATGCACAACAGCTTGTAACGCTTACGTATCCTCATATTGGTAATACAGGCTGTAATGATGAAGATGTTGAATCTGGCCGCATTCACAAAGTATGGGCAAATGGTCTAATTATTCGAGATCTTCCATTACTGCATAGCAACTTCCGAGCAAAGCTATCTTTAGAAGATTACTTACAACAACAGAATATTGTTGCTATTGCAGATATCGATACTCGAAAATTGACACGTATATTACGTGATAAAGGTGCACAAAACGGTTGTATTCTTGCAGGTGAAAATATTACTGCTGAAGAAGCAATTGAAAAGGCACGTGCTTTTGGTGGTCTAAATGGCTTAGACCTTGCAAAAGAATGCTGTGATCCTAAAGGTTTTGAATGGACTGAAGGTTCATGGACATTAGAAAATGGTTTTACTCAACCTGAAACGAAGTTTCATGTTGTTGCGTATGATTATGGTGTAAAAACAAATATCTTACGCATGTTGGCAGATCGTGGGTGCAAACTGACTGTTGTTCCTGCACAAACGTCTGCAGAACAAGTGCTTGCACTCAATCCAGATGGTGTTTTCCTTTCTAATGGTCCTGGAGATCCAGCAGCATGTGACTATGCTATTAAAGCTGTGAAAACCATTATTGAAACGACTGAAATTCCTGTTTTTGGTATTTGTTTGGGTCATCAGTTATTGGCTTTGGCATCTGGCGCACAAACTGTGAAAATGAACCACGGTCACCATGGTGCAAACCATCCTGTGAAAAATCTTGAAAATGGAACTGTGATGATTACTTCTCAGAACCATGGTTTCGCAGTAGATGAAAACACATTACCAGCAAATTTAAAGGCAACGCATAAGTCATTATTTGATGGTACTTTACAAGGCATTCATCGTACAGACAAACCAGCATTTAGCTTCCAAGGTCATCCAGAAGCGAGTCCTGGTCCACACGATTGTGCCCCATTGTTTGACCACTTCATTGAACTCATTGAAGCATCTAAAAAGTAATTAAGGAGCGAAATAATGCCTAAACGTACGGATATTAAAAGCATCTTAATTATTGGTGCAGGTCCTATTGTCATTGGTCAAGCATGTGAGTTTGACTACTCAGGTGCGCAAGCATGTAAAGCATTACGTGAAGAGGGTTATCGAGTTATCTTAGTGAACTCAAACCCTGCAACCATTATGACAGACCCATCAATGGCAGATGCAACATACATCGAACCAATTACTTGGCAAACTGTAGAACGTATCATTGAAAAAGAGCGCCCTGATGCAGTTTTACCAACGATGGGTGGTCAGACTGCGTTAAACTGTGCATTAGATTTAGATAAACACGGTATTTTAAAAAAATACGATGTTGAGCTAATTGGTGCTTCAAAAGACGCCATTGAAAAAGCTGAAGATCGTAAACTTTTTGATCAGGCAATGAAAAAAATTGGCTTAGAGTGCCCTCGCGCTGCTGTTGCCGAATCTATGCCTGAAGCATTAGAAATTCAATCGCGTTTCGGTTTTCCCGTCATTATTCGTCCATCATTTACAATGGGCGGTTCTGGCGGTGGTATTGCCTATAACCGAGAAGAATTCTTAGAAATCTGTGAACGCGGTTTCGAACTTTCTCCAACACACCAACTTCTTATCGATGAGTCACTTATCGGTTGGAAAGAATATGAAATGGAAGTTGTGCGTGACAAAAATGATAACTGTATCATTGTCTGCTCAATTGAAAACTTCGATCCAATGGGTGTGCACACTGGTGACTCTATCACTGTTGCACCTGCACAGACCCTTACAGATAAAGAATACCAACTTATGCGTAATGCATCAGTTGCTGTATTACGTGAAATTGGTGTTGAAACAGGTGGTTCAAACGTTCAATTTGGTATAAATCCAAAAGACGGCCGTATGGTTGTTATTGAAATGAACCCACGTGTATCACGTTCATCTGCACTTGCATCAAAAGCAACAGGCTTCCCTATTGCTAAAATTGCCGCAAAACTTGCAGTTGGTTATACACTCGATGAACTCAAAAATGATATTACAGGTGGCATTACACCAGCATCATTCGAACCATCGATTGACTATGTTGTAACTAAAATTCCTCGCTTTAACTTCGAGAAATTCCCACAAGCAGAGCCTGTACTTACCACACAAATGAAATCTGTGGGTGAAGTCATGGCTATTGGTCGTAACTTCCAAGAGTCGTTACAAAAAGCGCTTCGTGGTCTTGAAGTGGGTGCATGCGGTTTCGACGAAAAAATTGAAGCGACAACACCAAATGCCAAAGAAAAAATCATGCTTGAACTTAAAGTTCCAGGCCCTGAACGTATTTGGTATGTTGCAGACGCATTCCGTCAAGGTTTCACATTAGATGATATCTTTGAAGCAACCAAAATTGATCGTTGGTTCCTTATCCAAATCGAAGATATTATTAAAACTGAAGATCACATTAAATCACTTGGTTTTGGTGATTTAACTGCTGAAAATATCCGTTCATTCAAACGTAAAGGCCTATCTGACTTACGTATTGCAAACTTAATGGGTATTTCACAAAAGCAATTCCGTAAGCAACGCTGGAATTTAGGTATCTACCCTGTTTATAAACGTGTAGATACATGCGCTGCAGAGTTTGAGTCAAGTACTGCGTACATGTATTCAACTTATGATGAAGAATGCGAAGCAAATCCATCTGATCGCCAAAAAATAATGGTGATTGGCGGTGGACCAAACCGTATTGGACAAGGTATTGAGTTCGATTACTGCTGTGTACATGCTGCGCTTGCAATGCGTGAAGATGGTTATGAAACAATCATGGTTAACTGTAACCCTGAAACTGTTTCAACCGACTACGATACTTCAGATCGCTTATACTTCGAACCAATTACACTTGAAGATGTTTTAGAGATCATTCGTACTGAAAAACCAAAGGGTGTGATCGTACAATATGGTGGACAAACACCTCTAAAATTGGCACGTGCACTTGAAGAAGCAGGCACACCAATTATTGGTACATCTCCGGATGCAATTGACCGTGCAGAAGACCGTGAACGTTTCCAACAAATGATTCAGCGTCTACAACTACGCCAACCGAACAACAGCATTGTAAAATCTGCTGAAGAAGGTATCTCTGAAGCATCAAAAGTAGGCTATCCATTGGTTGTTCGTCCATCTTATGTACTTGGTGGCCGCGCAATGGAAATTGTATACAATGAAGATGAGCTCAAACGCTACCTTCGTGAGGCTGTTCAAGCATCTAACGATTCCCCTGTACTGCTTGACCACTTTTTAAACTCAGCCATTGAGGTTGATGTTGATTGCGTCTCTGATGGCAAAAATGTAGTCATTGGCGGTATTATGCAACACATCGAAGAAGCAGGTATTCACTCAGGTGACTCTGCATGTTCGATTCCACCGTATTCTTTATCTAAAGAAATTCAAGATGAGATGCGTCGTCAAACCATCGCTATGGCAAAAGAGCTTGGTGTAATTGGTTTAATGAACGTACAGTTTGCGGTCAAAGGAAATGATGTTTACGTGCTTGAAGTTAACCCACGTGCATCAAGAACAGTACCTTTTGTTTCTAAATGTATTGGTGACTCCCTTGCTAAAGTTGCTGCACGCTGTATGGCAGGACGCTCTTTAGCTGACCAAAACTTTACCAAAGAAATTATTCCTGAGCGTTTTGCAGTAAAAGAAGCTGTTTTCCCATTTGCGAAATTCCAAGGTGTAGATCCTATGCTTGGGCCTGAGATGAAATCTACAGGTGAAGTTATGGGTGTTGGCGAAACATTTGGTGAAGCATTCTATAAAGCTGTTTTAGGTTCAAATGAACGCCTACCAGGTTTACCTACAGAAAATGAAACAAAATATGCATTCTTATCTGTTCGTGAATCTGATAAAAAAGATGTTCTAACCATTGCAAAACAGTTTGCTGATTATGGCTTTAAGCTAGTTGCAACGGGTGGTACACACAAAGTAATCACCGACGCTGGTTTTGAATGTGAACGTGTCAATAAAGTGACTGAAGGTCGTCCTCATATCGTTGACCGCTTGAAAAATGGCGAAATACACCTTATTGTTAATACAACAGAAGGTAAACAAGCGCAATTTGACTCTGCTGCTATCCGTCGTGCTGCATTACAAGGTAAAGTGTATTACACCACAACAATTAGCGGCGCTGAGGCTGTTTGCCAAGCGTTTGCCGTAAAATTACCAATGGATGTATATCGTTTGCAAGATTTAACCGTTACTAGTTAATCCGCATTACCGAAAGGTCCCGTCACCTACTCGGTGGCGGGGCTTTTTATTTTTTAGACCTATATATTTTTATTTTGGAGGGACGACATGCAACGTTACCCTATGACTCCTGAAGGCAAAACTGCGTTAGAAAAAGAGCTGCAACAGCTGAAAACTGTTGAACGCCCACGTATTATTCAAGCGATTGCTGAAGCACGTGAACATGGTGATTTAAAAGAAAATGCTGAGTATCATGCAGCACGCGAACAACAAGGTTTCTGCGAAGGCCGTATTCAGGATATCGAAGCAAAACTTGGAGCATCTCAAGTCATTGACGTGACAGAGCTAGAAAAGAATGGTCGTGTTGTGTTTGGTGTTACCGTAACCATTGAGAACCTAGATACTGAAGAGCAAAAAACATATAAAATTGTTGGTGATGATGAAGCAGATTTTAAAATTAATAAAATTTCTGTGAACTCACCCATTGCTCGTGGTCTTTTAGGTAAACATGAGGGTGATGAAGCTAAGATTACAACACCTCAAGGAGAGGTTGAGTATGAGATTGTAAAAGTCGCCTACCTCTAAATAACTCGGGCATTATTATATACGATTATTTTAATGCCCACCATTCCCCGCAACAATATAATCATCCAACTATAAATATAAAAAACATATTTTACACTATAGTAAAATAAATGATCTTAATCATGATATACGCAAAACGATATATCTGTTATCAAATAACTATAAGCTCTTTAAAGAGTAATAATAATGAAGTACCTAATATTATATCTAATATGTCAAATTATAACTGTTACACCACTCCCAGCAAATACAATCAATATTGCAGGAAATATTATCGAATATTCATGCAATATAAAATTAAAGGAAAATAAAAATGAATGCTTATCGACGAAAAATATTAACGCAAGCGAAAAAGTTACCAGTAAGAAAATAGTTTCTGAAAGTACTTCAAATAATGTCGTTACGGTGACTTATTATTAATTAATCAAAGTTATTTTCTGTAATGTTTACGAAATAACCTGTATAATTTTTAATTAAATCTTGTAGTTTTTGTTAAACACATCTAGAATGTGACTCGTGTCACAGTTCTGTTTTATTAGCCCCAAGACAATTAGGTCACTAAAATGAAGAAATCGGTTCTTTTATCACTCACGTTAGGCTTGTTCACAACAGTTACAACATATGCTGCCGACGGTACTATTAATATTACGGGTAAGATCCTAGACAATACATGTAAAATTTCGACTGAGACTGTAAGTGTTACACTACCAACAATTTCTCAGCAAACACTTCAAACAGCAGGCAGTACAGCAGGCCGTACACCTTTCCAAATTAGTTTAAGTCAATGTAAGAGTGCTGGTAACATTGCAACATATTTTGAACCAGGTCCAACTGTAGACTATCTTACTGGTCGTTTAAATAACACCAGTACAGACAATGCTGCAACAAACGTTCAAGTACAGCTTTTAGGTAGTAATAACCAAGTAATTCCTGTTACTGCAACAGACAAAACAAGTGCTCAAACTAACTCTCAATGGGTTTCCGTTGAACAAGGTGGGCAAACTGACCTGAATTACTATGCAGAATACTTTACAAAATCTGGTGGTGTAACATCGGGTAATGTATCTACAAGTGTTCAATATACTATTATTTATCAATAATATAATAATGCGTATTAGAAATCTATTATCGCAAACTATCTTCATACTTACTGCTATGGTAAGTATGAACAACCATGCAGAAGTGATTCTGCATGGTACTCGAATTATATTCCCTTCTGAGAGTAAGGAAACAACCTTACAAATCAGTAATGAAGGTGCTCAACCATCACTTATTCAATCTTGGCTTGATAATGGCAATCCCAACAGTACGCCTGATGAGATTCAGCTACCTTTTGTGATTACTCCACCGATAGCACGTATCGATCCGCAGAAAAGTCAAACCCTACGTATTCTCGCCTTACCAAATAGCAATCAACTGAATCAACAGCAAGAATCTTTGTTTTGGTTAAATGTTCTTGATATTCCACCTAAGCCAGCATCACAAACGGCGGAAGAAAAAAGTAATTTTTTACAGCTCGCTATCCGATCTCGTATTAAATTTATCTACCGTCCTTCATCCATTAAAGACAATGTCAATGATGCTCCAAAGAAATTGAGCTGGTCACATGAAGGCAATAAAATTTCGATCAAAAACCCAACCCCCTTTTATATTACGATTACCTCTATTTTCTCTAAAGAGAATAGAAAGCTAGATTTAGCACCTCAAGGAGTATTAATTTCACCATACTCTGAATACAGTGTTGATAATCCTAAACAACTTTCACAACTTCGTTTTAGCACTATCAATGATTATGGTAGTCATACAGAACAAGACGTTAAGTTTTAATATCTTTATTCCCTATTATGCTTAATCAGAAAATTAGTTTTATTATACTTGGAATATTTGTACTTAATACCTCGGTATATAGTCAAAACCTACCACAAGAAGCAGATTTTGATACTAATTTTCTGATGGGGAATACAAAGAAAAATATTGATATATCTCGATTTAAATATACCAATCCTATTTTACCTGGAACATATAACCTAGATGTTTATGTAAATAATAAATGGGTAGGAAAACAGAATTTTGATTTTACCTCTACAATAAAACAAAGTAATGCAACAACTTGCTTTACTTTAAATACACTCCTTAATTACCATGTTAAATATGCTGCCTTAGAACATTTAATTAACGATAAAAAATCTCACCAATGTGCTGCATTGTCTGAATGGATTCCTAATGCATATTACGACTTTGACACATCGATTCAACGTCTAGATATTTTTATTCCACAGATTGCAATGCAAACAAAAGCTCGTGATTATGTAGACCCCAATACATGGGATCATGGGATTAATGCTGGCTTTCTTTCATACAATGCGAATGCATACCAAATAAAAAATAATTTAACTCAACAAACTCAAAAGACTAATGCTTTTATTAGCTTGTCTGCAGGCGTAAATTTGGATGAATGGCAACTGCGGCATAATGGTCAATGGCAATGGAGTAATGATAAGAATACGCTTTACACTCCCATTAATACTTATTTACAAAGAGCTATACCCAAATATCAAAGTATATTCACTATAGGCGATAGCTTTACTTCAGGGAATTTATTCAATTCGATTGGTTATAGAGGGCTAGACCTCTCTAGCGATGAACGTATGCTTCCCAACAGTATGCTAGGATATGCACCGCAAATTCATGGTGTTGCTAAAACAAATGCAAAGGTAGAAGTAAGACAACGTGGACAACTCATTTATCAAACGATTGTTTCCCCTGGTGCATTTGAAATTAATGACCTTTACCCTACCGGATTTGGTGGTACTTTAGATGTTTCAATTTTAGAATCTGATGGATATACCCAAAGATTTTCCGTTCCTTATTCTGCCTCAGTACAAATGCTAAGACCAAAAAGAAAGAAGTTTTCTTTTACCATTGGTCAAGTTAGAGAAAAATCTTTAAATACCCAACCGGTATTTTCTCAGGGTCTTTTACAATATGGGGTAAATAATTACCTTACAACTTCGGGTGGCCTACAAGTTTCCAAAAAATTCTACGCAATAAATTTAGGTACTGCTTTATCTACAAAGCTAGGTGCTTTCTCTGTCGATCTAACACACAACTCAAATGAGCTAGTAAACAAATCTATTTCTGGTGAATTACTTAATATTACTTATAATCGACTTATGGAGCCAACAAATACACAGCTCTCTCTGTCGGCATCACAACAATTACATGGCAATTACTTCACACTAAAAGATGCCATTTCATTCAAAGATTATGCTCAATATTTTATAGAGCAAAACCCAAATACCCTTGGAAGCCAAAGAAACCAGTTTCAAATTAATATCAATCAAATATTGCCACAGCAGTTTGGAAGTTTTTATTTAACAGGCTTATGGACAAACTATTCAGGGAGCCGCCAGTCCAATAAAGAATATCAGTTTGGATATAACAATAGTTATAAAGGTATAAATTATGCCCTTTCAGTGACTAGCCAACAATTACAGTATGCAAATCAAAAACTTGGGCACAATACAGAATACCTATTAACTTTTGCATTCCCAATTCGATTTAATCGATATACAGTCAATACCAATGCTAGCTTTTCTGAAGACAGTCAAACACTTGGTTTGAATGGAAACATCACTGATCAGCTAAATTATAGTGCGACATTAGCAAAACTTTTTAACCAAAAAAGTTATACAGTCACTGGGAATTATAAAAGTGATCTGACAACAATAGGTTCAAGTTATACGCAATCTGATAGCTATAAACAGGCAATGCTCGGGTTAAGTGGAAATGTCGTCGTACATCCACATGGCATATTATTTAGTCCTGAGCAAGGACAGACTATGGGCATTGTATATGCCCCTGATGCAACAGGCGCCAAAATTAATAGCAACCCAAACATACTAGTGAATAAGTCAGGATATGCTCTTATCCCCTATCTAAATCCTTATCGACTCAATGATATTTATATTAATCCTGAAAATACGTCAAATAATGTAGAGCTGAAAGAAACCAGTTATAGAATTGCACCATATGCAGGCTCTATTACTAAAATTATTTTCTCTACTCAAAAAGGCTATGCTGTTTATATTCACAGTAAAATGCCAAATGGTCAGCCCTTACCTTTCGCTGCACAAGCCTATAACACTAAAGGTGAGGTTGCTGGAATGGTTGCCCAAGGTAGTCTCATTTATATACGCACCCCTTTACCCGAAGATACTATTAAAATTAAATGGGGTGAAAAAGAAACAGATCAATGTAATGTACATTACACATTAAAGCATCAGCTAGAAAATAGTCATCTGAATATGTTTATGGTTGAGTCGCCATGTCAATAATTCGTTATATTCAATATTTTACTTTTATACTATTCACCAGCTTTATAAATCAAGCTTATGCAGCTTGTGGACCTTATGACTGGCTAAGTAACATAACAGTTCAAACTATACGCCAAAATATTGCTTTAGGTCGGATTGTTGCAAAACCTTCAGATGCTATTGGTCAAGTACTTAAAGAACAAACTTATACTATCTCTCCAAATGGAAGTTATTTATTTTGTAACTTTTATAGAAACTCATTTGTAAATCAAGGTGAGCTTTCACAACGCCGTCCTATAAGCAATTTGGGTAATAATATCTACTCCACCAATTTACGAGGCATCGGAATTAGAATTTCTTTAATAGAAGATGGTGTACAAAAAAACTTCCCTTTTAGTACATCTATAGATGCATCTTTTTATTATATTTCATTTTTTGGTTATAACTATTCGCTAGACAAAACTCGCTTACTCAAAATTGAAATTATTAAAACTGAAAATGATGTTGAATCGGGAAGTTTGAACTCTGGGCGTTATGCACTGTATTATATGGCTAATAATAGGAATATACCTTACCTTACAGCTGACTTACCTCTTAATGGAATTACCATTGCATCTTCTTCTTGTCTGATTACAAATAGTAATACAACGGTTAAGCTTGCCGATGCAATTCGCTCTAGTTTTAATGGAATCGGCTCAACTCAAGGCGAACAAAACTTTCAAGTTAATATATTATGCAATGGAGGAGATAATGTAACTTCCTATAATGAACAAAATCAGATTGGAGTGAACTTCAATTACACAGCCTCTGCATATAATACTCAAGCAATAAAAAATACGTCAAACAACTCACCTGCTTCAGGTGTCGACTTACAACTTCTATGGAGCAACAATAACGAAGCTATTCGAAATAATTATAACTATACAATTGGATCTATCGTATCAAATGATACACAGACTTATGAAATGCAATTAAAAGCACGCTATATACAGACTCAAGAGCAGATTAAACCCGGTCAGGTACAAGGGCTTGCAACAATTACCATTAACTATAAATAAAAAAAGCCACGAAATTCGTGGCTTTTTTAAAAAATAGGAATTATCCTAATTTTTTAGTAACGTAATCAATTGCTGATTGAACAGTTGTCAATTCATTTGAATCTTCATCAGGAATAGTGATGTCGAAATCATTTTCAAAAGACATAACAAGTTCAACTAAGTCTAAAGAATCAGCACCTAAGTCATCTGTGAAAGATGCTTCGTTTTTGATTTCTTCAGCACGCATACCTAGTTGTTCTGCAACTGCTTCTTTAACACGTTGTTCGATATCGCTCACAGGAAATTCTCCTCACTGCTTATGGCGTTTTAAATGCCGTTAGTTTAATGGAATAAAACAAAGATTGAAAGTTTATTAGCACAGCATTAAGCCATGTATAAACCACCATTTACATGTAAAACCGTACCTGTAATGTAACTAGATTTTTCACTAGCTAAAAAACTGACCGCATCAGCAATGTCTTGAGGTTCACCTAGACGCGCTAAAGCGACTTGTTCAGTCATCTTTTTACGAATTTCTTCGCTTAATTGATCTGTCATTTCTGTTGCAATGAAGCCAGGTGCAACACTATTTACAGTAATTTGACGGCTACCCATTTCCTTAGCCAAACTACGGCTAAATGCCTCAATACCTGCTTTTGCAGCAGAATAGTTTGCTTGGCCCGGATTTGCAAAATGTGCAACCACAGAACTAATATTGATAATTCGGCCAAAGCGAGCACGTGTCATACCCTTTAAAACACGTTTAGATAAGCGATAAACAGCTTTTAAATGAATATTTAAAATGTCATCCCAATCATCTTCACTCATACGTAATAAAAGATTATCACGTGTAATCCCCGCATTATTTACGAGCACCAGTACTGAACCATATTCTTTTTCAATATGAGTGATAAGCGCATCAATTGCACTTGCATCACGCACGTCTAATACTGCACCCACACCACTTTCTGCAAACTGTGCAGTAAGTTTTTCAGCGCCAGCTTCCGATGTTGCTGTACCAACAACAAAAAAACCATCTTTTATAAGTTGTGCAGCAATTGCAGCACCAATACCACGGCTTGCGCCAGTTACTAAAGCAATTTTACGTTGTTCTTGAGTCATGCAATTTTTCCTTCCGCCACTAAAATTGCGTTTAGGGCATCTTCCATACGAGACTGAGTATCAAGTGCAAATGTTTTTTCAATATTTGGTAAACGCTTCGCCATATTGCTCAGCACATTACCAGGACCACACTCTACAATAAAATCGATGTTATTATTCTGTAAAAGCTGAATTGTATTTGTCCACTGAACAGACCTATAGAGCTGCTCTGTTAAAGCTTGACGCAATTGAGTAACATTTTCAGCCGCAGCTGCATTCACATTCTGTATTACAGGAATCTGTGGTAACTCAATGGCAGTTTGTTCCAAAGCTTCTGCAAACTGTTCGGCAGCAGGCTTCATTAAAGAGCAATGTGATGGTACTGACACAGGTAACGCAATTGCTTTACCACTTTGTGCTTTTACAGTTGCCATTACTTGTTCAACCAAGCTTGCAGTACCAGCAATAACCACTTGCCCCTTGGTATTATAATTTGCAGCTTCAACACTACCGTGACCTGTCTGTGAGGCTTGCTGACATAATTCTAATACTTGTTCATCTGCCAAACCCAAAATAGCTGCCATCGCACCTTGACCTTGAGGCACTGCATTTTGCATCAACTGTCCACGCAGATGAACTAATTTCACAGCATCTGACAAAGTTAACGCATTCCCTGCAACTAGAGCACTATATTCACCTAATGAATGTCCTGCAAGGAACTTAGGTGCAATTCCACCAAGAGAAAGCCAAACACGCCACAATGCAATACTTGCTGTAAGTAAAACAGGCTGCGTATTTTGCGTTTGGTTCAATCCTTCACCGGTTTGTGTAATATTCCACAAATCCAAACCAACAGCATCTGACGCTTCAGCAAATGTTTCACGTACTTCACTAAATTGCTCAGCAATTTCAGCAAGCATACCCACTTTTTGAGACCCTTGCCCAGGAAAAACAAATGCCGTTCTTTCTGCTTGAGCAGCTTGCTCAAGTCGTTTAGCAGACATATAAGAATCCTTTTTTATCTTCTTTTGAAGTTAAGACGTGCAATCTATCATTATTTTTTATGCTTTTTAATTGCCAAATACAACATTTCACGCAATAAAAAAGGAGCTAACGCTCCCTTTTTTATTAGACAAATGCCTAATAGCTTCAATTATTCAGCACTTGCTTTAGCGAATAATTGACGACCACGGTAGAAACCGTCTTTAGTTACGTGGTGACGACGGTGAGTCTCACCAGTAGCTTGGTCTACAGTTAATGCATTCTCGGTTAAAGCGTCATGTGAACGGCGCATGTCACGACGAGAGCGACTTTTACGGTTTTGCTGAACGGCCATGATGGCTCCTTACAAAAAACGAAAAAATGGATCAGAACAAAATAGTTGTCTTAACTTCTAAGTATAACATACTTTTTAGTTAAGTTTACCCTTCAAACTTGCCAATACATCAAACGGATTATCCCGTTTTTCTTCGACAATGTCCTGCTCGGTAGGTTGATGCTTATGCTCACAAGCAATATGCTTAGGAGACAAAGGCAACAACAATAACAATTCGTCTTCTATCAGTGCAAGCAAATCAACAACAGCAGGTTGGTCAAATGACCCCTTTGTTGATGATTCATTTTCACCTAGAACGACGAAATCAGCATCCTCATCCAAGCGCTCTATCAGTGACTCATCTTCCACTAGCGCTAGATGCACGTCAGAAACTAAAGGTTCTTCCACAGTACCTAAGCAACGCTGGCACTCTAGAGGCACTTTGGTCTCTACCTGTACATCCAACCACACTAGACGTAAATATGCGTCCATTGATAGCTTACAGTTTATTTGAACCTGTTGATGATCAACTGGTCCAATGGCTTCACGAGCAATTCGAGCAAAGCGAGACAGGGGCAGATTTCCTGACCATGTAAAGCCCTGTTCAGCCCATTTAAACGGCTCAATTTGTGCCGGAAAGGTATTTGCTGACATAATTAAGGCGGCAATTCTACAAATTCATCTGAACTCTGTCAAAGTTTAAGATACAATTTCCCACTTTAAGACAGAACTATCGGGTAAATTAAGTCATGCAATCGTTGCTAGAGCAACCTAAGACTCATTCGTCATTACTTGTCCACACCCTAACCACCTTGGACTCTTGCCTACCAGTACCGCACATAAAGCTGTCGCCTTGGCATACCTTAACGAGTGAAGAATCACAAGTGGATTGGCTTATTTTACACTTTAATCATTGGTTTTCCCACCATAATGTCAAACTAATTAAAGGCGAAGATGAACCTGAGTATTTTCCAGCGCAAAATCAAACCCCTGCACGCATACAATTTGCACATGGGTTTTTTAATAGTGCCTTACATGAAATTAGTCACTGGAGTATTGCTGGTCAAAAAAGAAGAAAACTTCCAGATTTAGGTTATTGGTATGCGCCCGATGGTCGAACACAAGAACAGCAAAAATTGTTCGAACAAGTCGAAATTAAACCACAAGCCATTGAATGGTTATTTGCAAAAGCATTTGGTCGAAAATTCCGTGTATCGCTTGATAACCTCACGGGCAATCCAGGTGACAGTAAGGATTTTAAAGATCGTGTTTTTGAGCAAGTTTACGCTTTCTTTTTAGGAGAAGCTTCTCTACCTAAAGATGCTGCATATTTTATTTATTATATTTGCCACGTCACACGTGATGGACAATTTATTCAACTGAACGAATTTCAACGTAGTGAGCTAGATTAAAGTTTGGATATCTATAAAATACAGATACCTCTATTACTATTATTGATATTTTTTCTTCAGTGCTTGAAACTCTGAACATCCTTTAAGTACTTTAGTTTCTTTAAATAGAACCTCTTTATATTGGTTATAAACATTCAAATGAACCGTTACTTTATCTTTCTCAATCACAGTTAATCGAGACTTCATCACACGCTTATTTTCTATATTTAAACCTAGAGGCAATTGGGTAAAATCGCATAACATCTTTTCCAACTCATCATGCAATGTTTTAGGAAAAAAGTCATCGTTTAAATGATCCAAACCAATATTAAAAAAAATTTCTGGATAGCCCATTTTGCGCTCAACCTGTCCTACCAGATTATCATGAAATGTTTTATTTATTTTTGTGGATGGGATCGCTTTTAATGAGTCTCTATATCCACTTTCCATAGAGTAATGAAAATAAAGATTATTCCCCCAAACTAAACCCGCAACAATTAAACCACCAACAGCAATAAACGTCTTACTTAATTCCACAACGATAACTTTTGAAAAACATTATATTAATACATAATATGAAATTCATCTATATTTTAGACAATTTAAATACAAATTTAACAAATTAATTATTAATTGTGATTTATTTATCAAAAATACATATTGTAAGACAATAAAAAATTTATTGGTAAAGTCTATATATAGACGCCATAATACCGCCATTCAATACAAGAAAAAATTTGGAGTCGCTCAATGCTTCACTTAAGAGTTCATCCCGACAATCCACAGCCAAGACTCATTCAACAAGCCGTGGAAAGAATTCGTAACGGCGAAGTAATTATCTATCCAACTGACACTGCGTATGCAATTGGTTGCCAAATTGGTAATAAATCAGCAATGGAAAGAATTGCTCAAATTCGTCAACATGATGATAAGCATCAGTACACCATTTTATGTAGTGATTTATCACATTTAGCAAATTTTGCAAAGGTAAACAATGCAACCTACCGTCTATTAAAGTCGCATACCCCATCGACGATCACATTTATTTTACCTGCAACTAGTGAAGTCCCTAGAAGACTCATGCATCCAAAAAAGAAAACAATTGGTTTACGTGTGCCTGAAAATACCATTTGTCAGATGCTCCTCAAAGAATTAGGTGAACCTCTACTGACCAGTACACTAATTTTACCAAACCATGAACATCCTCTAGATGATCCATATGAAATTGAAGTACAACTAGAAAAAAGAGTAGATGTTTTTATTGATAGTGGATTTGGTACTCTTCATGTAACGAGTATTGTAGACCTCTCTGGAGACCAACCAAGTGTTATTCGTCATGGGTTTGCAGATGTAAGTGCATTTGAGTAAAGCTCATATTGAAATTGGTGTAACGAAATAGCTTCTATGCCAACAAATTAATATTTTTCATTTTTTTAATTTATTAACGTAGTGAATTCAGCTAGAATAGCGTTCTAACTATCTAACGATGCTTTTGTTAGATACTATCATGCCTTTGAAAATTCGCGTGGCCTAATACTGAATGAACTCTTCCATTTTTACTTCAATGGACACTTCTAAAAACATCCGTGTTATGGATGAATGGCAAGAAGCGATTCCTGAAGATCTATATATTCCACCTTCAGCCTTTGAAATTCTTTTAGACCATTTCGAAGGCCCGCTCGATTTTCTGATTTATCTCATTCAAAAAAATGGCTTTGACTTATTGCAACTTGATATCGCGCCAATTGCAACACAATACTTATCGTACATGCATACAATGAAGTCAATGAACATAGAATTGACAGCAGACTATATGGTTATGGCTGCCTTATTAGCAGACTTAAAATCCCGTCTTTTATTACCTAAACCTAAAACATTAAGTATAGAAAAAGATCCTAAACAGCAATTAATTCAAAAACTAGAAACCTATTTACGCATTAAGAATAGTGCTGAACAACTGAATCAATTGAATATTTTAGATCGTGATACTTTTTCTACTTATGTATCTGTACAGCGTTCCGAGCATACTTATGAAGGTTATGAAGCAGAATCATTAAAACATGCTCTCATGTGTATTTTTAATCGGCCTGAACCTGTCACACATCAAATTGAAAAGGAACCCGTTCAACTTGAAGAGCGTATTGCCTATATTGAGGATTGTTTAAGTACAGGAAAATCTTTTACATTTAATACACTCATTGAACCACGCCAAGGTAAAATAGGCATGGTAGTTACATTTATGGCGATTTTAGAATTAACACGCCAAAATAAACTGAATATTGTATCAAATGGAGAAGATAGCCCTCTTACTATTCAGGGAGTTCGTGCATGACCCTTCATACTCATATCATCAGCGAAGATGAACAACGTCATGAAGCACTCATGCAATTAGAAGCAATCATCTTTGCAAGTGATTCCCCTGTATCAATCGCACGCTTAAAAGAAGCTTTTCAGCAGAAATACACTTCAGCGCAACTCAAAGATTTATTAAAACAATTGGCACTTTTGCAGCATGGTCGTTCCATAGAGTTAATTGAAACAGCACAAGGATTTCGTTTTCAGGTTCGCGCAAAATATAGTAGTATTATTTCACAGGTCTGGCCTGAACGTCCTGTAAAGCTGTCTTCATCACTTCTTGAAACCATTGCTGTGGTTGCATACCATCAACCCGTTACACGTGCAGATATCGAACAAATACGTGGTGTAACAAATAATAGTCAAATATTAAGAAACTTATTTGATTTGGGTTGGATTAAAGAATCTGGTTTTCGTGAACTTCCAGGAAGACCAGCTTTGTTAGTCACCACCCCACAATTTTTAAATGCTTTTGGTCTATCTGCTTTAGATCAACTGCCTCCCCTACAGGATACCAAGGAAGCTTTCATGACACTGGATGCCAATACCCCAAAGTCGTGAATAGGTGGACTGTTGCTTGATTAATTCTAAGGTTTACTGTTATGAGTGAAAAGTTACAAAAAGTTCTTGCCCGTGTTGGTTTAGGGTCTCGCCGTTACATGGAAGAAGTTATTGCTGCTGGCCGTGTAAGTGTAAATGGTAAGGTCGCTCAAGTTGGCGAGCGTATCGAGTTTGGTGATGAACTTCGTATTGATGGCCGTAAGGTACAATTTCAACTTGAAGAAGAAATCCGTCGTCGTGTGCTCGTATACTACAAACCAGAAGGTGAAATTTGCTCTCGCAATGATCCAGAACAAAGACCGACTGTATTTGATAATCTTCCTCAAATTGCAAATGACCGTTGGGTTATGGTGGGTCGTCTAGACATTAACAGTACTGGTTTACTGTTGTTTACAAATGATGGTGAACTTGCAAACCGACTTATGCATCCTTCAAATGAGGTTGAGCGTGAATATGCTGTGCGTGTTATGGGTGACTTAACACCACAAATGCGCCAGACCTTAATTAAAGGTGTAGAGCTTGAGGATGGGCCTGCAAAATTCGAGTCTATCTCTGATTTAGGTGGTGAAGGAATCAACCGTTGGTATCAAGTAGTTGTAAAAGAAGGACGTAATCGCGAAGTACGTCGCCTCTTTGAATCTCAAGAATTAAAAGTAAGTCGTTTACTACGTACTCGCTATGGCTCCGTCATTTTACCAAGAGAACTACGTACAGGGCGTTGGACGGAACTCGATAAACACGATATCGACACTTTAACAAAATTGGTAGAGTTGAAACCACGTCAAGGTACTGGATTATTTGGCCTTGCAAAGCGTCGTGCCGACCGTATGACAGAAAAACCAATGGCTGCACGTCGTGGTGGCTATTTACGTCAACAACGTAGAGATGAAGGTGAAACACCTACAACAAATGGCAAACCGGCAAGCTCATCAGAGCGCCCAAAGAAACCATTCAATGTAACCAAAAAACCTTCTTTCAAAAAACGTGATTCACAACGTTAGTTTATATAAAAAGCCTCAGAAATGAGGCTTTTTTATGATTTAAATTTTTGGTATATCAAACCATAATGCAGCTGGAAAATTTTTTTGAACATATTGTTTTAAATAGCGTTGTGTTTCTATTGAAATGGTCTGATCTTCAGATTCATCATTTAGGTTGTATGCAATAGCATGTAGCTTTATATTTCTTTGCTGTAGTGCTTCTAAACTTAGTAAAGTATGATTGATACTGCCCAAACGACCAGAAGTCACCAATATAACTGGGAATTCTTTTTTCTTAATATAATCAATGGTTAATAATTCATCTGTAAGCGGAACCATTAAACCACCTGCTCCTTCTAAAAGTACAACATCAAACTTTTTTACCAACTCATGTGTCGCATTTTCTATTTTTTTAAAATCAATCGAACGACCATCTAATTTCGCAGACAAGTGTGGCGATGCAGGATAACTAAAAATTTCAGGCATGGTGATTTTTTGATGATCTTCTTCAAAAAGGGGAATTCCCATAATTTCTCGATGTTTTAAAATATCTTCAGAGTATTCTTTATTTCCTGTTTGAATTAATTTTTGTGTAATAACACATTGGCCATTTTCTAAATACTTTTTTGCCAAATAACCTGTTGCATATGTTTTCCCAACTTCGGTATCTATACCACTAATAAAATAAACTGTATGGTGCATTAGACTCTCCGAGCAACGATATAAATAGGATGATATGTCAATGGATAATATTTTGTATGATCTAAGCCAATATAGCTAAATTGCTCGGTATAGTCGGCATCAAATTGTTTTAAAGTGTTTTTTGTCCAAATAAAACCAGTGGTATTGGCTGTTACGCCTGTGGCCTTAAGGTGCTTTAATACAGATAAAGGCTTTGGAAAATCCAACATTATCTTGGCTTCTTCCATATGCAAAACATCAAAACCAGTATTTCTTAACTGTTGCTTTAAATGATTCGCAGATAAATACGCTAAACCCTGCCCTGTTAATGCTTTAATTTCTTTTAAATTATCTGGGCCAAAAATTGAAAAAATAAACCAACTTTGAGGTAATAAAGCATCATAGATTTTTTGGAATACTTTAGGTAAATCATGCATCCACTGTAATGCTGAACTAGATACAACAAGATGATTTTGTTTTGGAAATTCAATTGTTTCTGCATCACCAACACAAAACTCTATATTTGAAAATGTTTGAAAGAAGCTTTGTATCTCGGGATAAATATCATTTACCACATAACGATCAACACTTAAACTATGAAGCAATCTGTGTGTCAGCATTCCCGAACCGCAACCCACTTCAAAAATTTGTGGTATTTCTTTAGAGACATGGGCTTGAATTAAATGTGCCAAATGCGCACAAATCTCATCCTGAGCTGTCGCATGTTGCGTATAACTGTCTTTGGCACGTGAAAAACGTTGCTGTACTTGCTGCTTAGAAATACTCACAATATGTTTACCAATCGCTCAATTTCAAATTGTGGTATTGAGGCAGTTAACGATACTCTCAGTCTCGCACTATTTTTTGGTACGGTCGGTGGTCTTACAGGCATAATATAAAAACCATGTTCTTGCATAACTTTAGCTTGAGTAACTGCCGCCTCACTCTCACCAATAATAATGAGGATCAAATGGCTTGTAGATGGACTACTATAACCTTTTTGAATGATCTCTGATTGTAAATAGCTGCTTAATTCGGCAAGTGTACGGCGTTCTTTTTGCAATGTTTGTATTTGCTTAAACATGAAAGTTGTCCAAGCAATATTAATTGGGGGTAATGCTGTGCTAAAAATAAGTGGTCGCATTGTATTAATTAAATAATCACGAATAACTGGTTCACAAATTAAGTATCCACCCACAGACGCTACTGCCTTACCAAAAGTTCCAACCAAAAAGTCTATTTCTGGAATGACTTGATACTGCTGTGCACAGCCTAAACCTGAATGACCACGCACACCAATGGCATGTGCTTCATCTACATATAACATTACTTTTGGAAATTGTTTTTTCAGTTTTACAAGCTGTATTAAATCTGCTTCATCGCCATCCATACTAAAAATACTTTCAGTGACGACAATAATCCGATCAATCTCTAAATCATCATGATGTTTTGCAATCAGTTGTGATAAATGCTCGAGATCATTATGTCTATACCTGAGGTATTTACTTTGACTTAAACGTATACCATCAATAATACTTGCATGAACCAACTTATCTGCCAAAATCAGCGTTCGATTGTCTGCAAGTGCAGGTAAAATGCCAATATTCATGTGGTAGCCACTATTAAACAATAGCGCAGATCTTCCTAAAAATGCATCAGAAAGTGTTTTTTCACATAATGTATATTCTTCAAAATTACCTGTAAGTAATCGTGAGGAGGAGGAACTAAAATAGTAAGATTTTTCATCTAGAAACTGTTCAGCCAAATGCTTCTTTGAAGCAAGCCCTAAATAATCATTTGAAGACAGATTCAGCATGGTCTTATTTTGAATAGTAATCCAATGGTCATTTTGCTGATTAGCAGTAAACTGTCTAAAATTTCCTGATAATTTTAATATATCTAATTTTTCTTCGTAATGTTTTAAAATAGACATTAGACACTCATCCGACTCTGTATGACTTCACCAAGTTGCGTTAATAAAAATGCCAATTCATCATCCGTAATAATGTAAGGTGGCATCACATACACCAAGCGACCAAATGGACGAACCCAGATACCACGGCGGACAAACTCATCTTGTAAAACAGCCATGTTCACTGCATTTTTCATTTCAACAACGCCAATTGCACCCAAAACACGTATATTTTCAACAGTATCTAGATCATTTAACGGCTGTAAATGCTGAAGTAAAGTAGATTCGATACGTTGAATATTGTTTTGCCAATCTTGATTTACAAGGAGTTGAGTACTCTTTAATGCAACCGCACATGCCAAAGGGTTTGCCATAAATGTAGGCCCATGCATAAATACACCTGCCTCACCTGAGGAGATAACCTCTGCAACATGTGTATTTGTAAGTGTTGCAGCAAGTGTCATATACCCACCTGTCAGCCCTTTACCAATACACATAATATCAGGCTCGATACTGGCATGCTCCCAAGCAAACATTTTTCCTGTTCGTCCAAAACCTGTAGCAATTTCATCAAAAATCATAAGTACATTATATTTTTCGCATAATGCTTTGGCTTGACGCAAATATTCAGGGTGGTAAAAACGCATACCTCCAGCACCTTGTACAATCGGCTCAATAATCATGGCAGCAATATTTTCATGATGTGTTGCCAAAGTATCTGCCAATGCCTGAGTATCTTCTTTAATCCAAGCCCCACCATATGGACTTTGTGGTGCAGGTACGAAATATCGAATCGGCAAACAACTGCCAAAGACTTGATGCATCCCTGTCACAGGGTCACATACCGACATCGCATTCCATGTATCGCCATGATAGCCTGAGCGAGTGGTGACAAAGTTGGTTTTTTGGTGCTTCCCTTGCGCTGTCCAATATTGAACAGCCATTTTAAGTGCGACTTCAACAGATACAGAGCCAGAATCTGCATAGAAAATTTTATCAAGCGTGGGGGGTGTAATTTGCAGTAATAACTTACCAAGTTCGATCGCAGGTTCATGTGTTAAACCACCAAACATCACATGCGACATTTTATCCAGTTGGTCTTTAACTGCTTGATTTAATGCTGGATGATTATAACCATGAATGGTACACCACCAAGAAGACATCCCATCAATCATAGTGCGACCATCTTCTAACTCTATTGTAGAGCCATAAGCACATTTCACCTTAAAAGTGGGTAAAGGGTTAAGCATAGATGTATATGGATGCCATAAATGTGTTTTATCAAATTGGTCTGTCATCCGAGCACCTTTTTTTTACAAGATCATGGCATACTAATTTCTTTTAATTTGAAAAACTATTGCTAGATACTTCAAATTTTCACAATTATGCTAGAGAAGATAAGAATTTTTGAATAGCATGCAAAGTTTCTTTTACATGAAAGATAGGAAATGCATGACTCACGTTCGGTAGTATTGTCGTTACCATAGATTCAGTAGATATTTTTTCAATATCTGCTATAACTTGGTAGGGAACTAACGTATCTTCCTGACCAAATATATAATGGATATCAAGCGGAGAATCTTTTAAATTATGGACTAAATTTAAAGATGCAAGTAGTTGCAAGCCCATTTTTAAATGATCAGTGGATAGTGAATCTACATGTTTTAATATAAACTGCCAATGTTGTTTTAATTGTTCTTCACCACGGCAAATATTCAAATAAAATTGTTTTAATGTGGCTTTCTCATTTGCATTATAGCCATTTCTAAATGAGTCAAAATCATTCATTGGCATTGCATGCTCCCAGTTCTCACGGCGTACAAAACTTGGGTTAGAAGCAAGACAAATAACAGGCTTACAGATATTCTCTTTTTCCAATATTTCTAATGCAAGCCATGTTGCCAGTTGCCCTCCCAATGACCATCCAATCAAAACCTCTGATTTACATGCTAAATCATAAATGCTTTGAATTGTGTTTACGTCGAATGGATCGAATATATCGACTATACTGGCCTGATATCCTATCGTTTCCAACTGCTTAGCCAACGGACTAAGTAAATTCTTAGTTACTCCCCAACCACTAATGATTAATGCTGTTTTCATTCAGAATGATTACACTTTAAACCTGATCATCGCTAGTTTAATCCGATCAGAAATAAAAAAAAGCCCCTAAGAATAGATTCTTTAAGGGCTCTTCTATAAAAAACGCTAGTTACTTTACTTTCTTTTGGATTTCACGTTTTGCTTCTTCTAATGTTTTCATAAAGTTTTTATCTGCATGTAAACGCGCAACCTCTGCCGATCCTGTAATACGTCCAGCATCTACATCGCTTTGCCAATGTACACCACAGATTACACGACTTTGCCCAAACTCATAGCCACGTTTTAAAATTTCATTCTGACGCTCAGGACGAATTTCAGCCAAAATTAACGCACTAGACCAACCAATAGTTGTGTGACCCGATGGATAAGATCCATTTTTACTTAATACTGCTTCATCATTTGGTGTACATGAATGTGAACCAAAGAATACAAACGGGCGTAAACGCATGTAGTGCTCTTTTGCTGCTTTTGTTGCATAGCTACCACTGTCGGTACGTAATTTTTTTAAGATGTCATACGTAATTGGCGTATTGGTTGGTGAAATTTCTACGCCAAAGGCTTCAGAAAACGGTTTACCAATATTCGCATCGGATAAATCTGCATCATCTGCAGCTTGCTTCCAACGTTCAGTGCCTATCATACTTCGTGCTTGGTCATAAGCAGCTTTGTCACGTAAAAAATCGACACTATTGTATGAAGGTGGCGGTGGAATAATTGCTAAGCTATCTGGTGCTTGATCTGGTTGTAAAAAAGAGCTGGAAGATGTGTCTGCAAGAGCAAAAGTTGAGAAGCTCATACATGCCATAATACTACAAAGAAGTGTTTTAGTTTTCATACGTTCTTTTCTTAAAGTCGCTATTTTGTCGAACACACAATACGTGATGTTTTTGACAAAAAAATGACAAAAGTTTGATGAAAATAAAACACTTATATTCTTACTAAATCACGGAATACATGGCTTCATTCAAACTTACTGGATAGGTCTCATTAAAATGTGCACCTCGGCTTTCTAAACGTTCTAAAGCACCGTCTACCATCAGCAAAGCAACGGTAATCAACTTCTCATTAGGGTATTGCGCCTTCCAAGTATTGAGTTGTATGCGTAGCTTAAGTAACCCTGCATGATCACGCACAATACCAAAATATTGACTCATCCATGCTTGCAATGTCTGTTTTGAAAATACAATATTTTCAGGTGTCGTTTTTTCTTCAGTATATGAGCGATTTAGTATTTTTGACTGTGCTATTTTCGGATATTGCCATTGAATTTTTTCGACCATATCTTGTGCAATATTACGACCAACCACGACACACTCCAACAAAGAGTTACTGGCTAAACGGTTCGCTCCATGCAATCCAGTACATGCAACCTCGCCAACTGCATATAAGTGCTCAATATCAGTATGTCCAAAAGCATCAGTTAACACTCCCCCGCAACTATAATGAACCGTTGGTGCCACTGGAATCATTTCACGACAAATATCTAATCCTAAAGAATTACATTTTGCATAAATTGCAGGGAAATGTGTTTGAACAAACTTTGCATCTAAGTGAGTCATATCTAGAAATACAGGCTGATGATTTTGCTTCAATATTTCTTTAAAAATTGAACGGGCAACAATATCTCTTGGTGCTAGCTCTGCACGATCATCATAATCTGGCATAAAGCGATGACCATGTATGTTACGCAAAATTCCCCCTTCTCCGCGTAGTGCTTCGGAAATGAGAAAGCCACCTGCTTTTTCTAAGGCGAGTCCAGTTGGATGAAACTGAATGAATTCTAAATTTGCAACACGACATCCAGCATTCCAAGCCAATGCTAGACCATCTCCTGTTGCTGTTACCGGATTTGTCGTTCTTTCAAAGAGCTGTCCCACTCCTCCAGTTGCAAGTACGGTATATTTTGCAATGAAATTACGTTGCTCACCTTCACGTTTACATCGTAGACCATGACAATGCTTTCCATGCGTCAGCAGAGATTCAACATCGTATCCAAATAAGCAGTCAATATGTTGTTGAGCATTCAATCGTTCAATTAATGCTTGAATAATCGATTTTCCTGTATGGTCTGCTACATGTACAATGCGACGATGATCATGTCCACCTTCTTGAGTTAAATGTAACTGTTTAGTGCGATGAGATGGCTCAGTGTCAAATATAACGCCTTGCTGTTGTAACCAAGTAATTGCCTCGGGTGCTTGAGCTAAAATCTGTTGTGTATTTTCAACATGACATAACCCTGCACCTGCTGTAAGCGTATTTTTTACATGATTTTCTATCGTATCCGTTTCAGCAAGAACGGCAGCAATCCCACCTTGTGCCATATAGCTTGAACAGACATGAATATCATCTTTTAAAAATAATGCTACACGCATATTTTGCGGCAAAGACAACGCGACTGTTAAACCTGCTAACCCTGCACCAACAATAACGACATCATACTCAAAACTTTGCACCATGCTGTTGCTCCGTTAACCATACTTTAAAAGACTGCGATCCTAGATTTAAAGCGTGCTTATTTTCTTGGTTAAATTTTTGATATTTTTCAGAAAAATCCAACATTTTTAAAATTGGTTTTTCAGCCTCTATAATTAAATCTGAATCTAGCTCTATACAGTTATGCTGATATTTCAGAGCATTCAAACAACCTTCTAAACCATTCATCGCCATCCATGGACAAAATGCACATGATTTACATGTAGCGCCATTACCTGCCGTAGGTGCTGCAATAAACTGTTTATGAGGGGCTTGTTTCTGCATTTCGTGCAAAATGCCCAAATCTGTAGCAACAATAAATGTTTGATTGTCATATTGCGTTACCGCTTTTAGTAACTTACTGGTCGAACCAATGACATCTGCATGCGCTACAACTTCAGCAGGTGATTCAGGATGTACTAAGACCAGTGCATCTGAATGCTTTTGCTTTAAATGTTCAAGCTCAATACTCTTAAACTCATTATGAACAATACAAGAACCTTGCCATAACAACATATCTGCGCCTGTTTGTGCTTGGATATAACTTCCCAAATGACGGTCAGGTCCCCAAATAATTTTTTGCCCTTGTGCATGTAAATATTCTACGATTTCAATTGCAATAGAAGAGGTTACTATCCAATCTGCACGTGCCTTTACTTCTGCACTTGTATTTGCATATACAACAACCGTACGCTCAGGGTGGTCATCACAGAATTTTGAAAACTCATTGATAGGACAGCCTAAATCAAGCGAACATGTCGCGTCTAAGTCGGGCATGAGTACGGTTTTATGAGGACTTAGAATTTTAGCGGTTTCTCCCATAAACCGAACCCCTGCAACAAGTAATGTTTCAGCAGGATGCGATTTACAGAATTTTGCCATCTCTAACGAATCTCCGACCATTCCGCCTGTTTCTAAGGCCAAATCTTGAAGTTCAGGTTCGACGTAATAATGTGCAACCATTACCGCATTGCGTTCTTTTAAAAGTTGTTTAATTTCTTCAATATAAAGTCTTTGTTTTTCTTGTTCGAGGGGTTGTTGGACTTTCGCCCACGCATGTTGCAATGTACAACTATTTTGTATTTGTTGTTCTTTTGCATCAGTTAAATACGTTTGCATGAAATCCAACGATGGCTTTTCATAGGGATAATGCTCAATAGCGTTTTTCATTACATTCATCCAAATTACTTCTTCACCAATTATGCTCATAATGAGTATATAAATTCAAACTTTTTTTAATCAATTCGAGTATAATTAAGCTAAACTACTAATATATAAATATATTTATTTAATTATTGGAGATTCTTCTAATTTTTTAAGAAGTATTTAAGAAGTCATGTGTTTCCAATACAATAAACCCGATGAAATCCAATAATGCGATATAAGAGAACATAAAATATATATGGTTCAAGAAACAACCACCGAGCTTGTTGCTGTACTAATTGCGGTAACAAATTTTTCAGCACGTGTTCTAACGATTCATGAAGGTGATTTACTCCCCTTTGGACCTCTCACACCTATTCACCACTCGTTACAAGCAGGTGCTCGCACATGGGTGCAACAGCAAACAAGACAACCTCTTGGCTATATGGAACAATTGTACACTTTCGTAGATGTTAAACGCTCACAAATTACTGGCTATCCAGTCGTATATGTCAGTTACTTGGGGCTAGTAAAAGAAGCCGATGAAGAAAAGCTCGCATTAGATGCAAAATGGCATGACTGGTATGATTATTTCCCTTGGGAAGATACAAGGAGGAAAAATCATACGAATAATATTGATTGTATTATCAATCATATACAAAATTGGATAGATTCATCTTCAAATACTGAAATACATAGACAACGTACACAACGACTGAATTTATGCTGGGGATTAGATGAACATGAGTGGCAAGAAGAACATGTTCTTTTACGCTATGAGCTGATGTATGAAGCAGGACTCATTGCTGAATCTCCTTATTTCAACCACCAGTTAAGTAAAGAAATTACAGGTCAACCCATGCAGAATCATCATCGTCGTGTACTGGCTACAGCCATGACAAGGCTACGTGCAAAGCTGAAATATCGCCCTGTTATTTTTGATTTAATGCCATCAGAATTTACATTATTACAGTTACAGAAAAGTTTAGAAGCTTTCACAGGTGTTGAACTTCATAAACAAAATTTTCGACGCTTCATACACAATCAAAACTTAATTGAAGCCACAGGTAAAGAAGCAATTGTAGAACGAGGTCGTCCTGCACAGCTTTATCGATTTAAAAAGAATGTACTTCAAGAAAGTTTACTTTCTGGATATAAACTTCCTATCGCAAATAATTAAAAAGATTGCATCCTTGTAAATTTCCAACATATACTCTATATGAGCATATATTGGAGATTTACTATGCATTACGCATTGCCAGACGTTATTTTGCAACCACTGATAGAAAAAGCTTTAACAGAAGATTTAGGAAGACGTGGCGATGTAACCTCTGCAGCAGTAATTTCTGCTCAAAAAGAAGCTCAATTACACATTGTAGCGCGCGAGTCAGGTGTTTTATGTGGCATAGACTTAGCCAGACTCACTTTCAAAACAATGGATTCTAATATTCGATTTACTGCACACATCGAAGATGGAGCACCCCTTACCCCTAATACAATAATTGCATCTATTGAAGGTAATGCACATGCAATATTAAGTGCTGAACGTACAGCGCTTAACTTTCTTACACACCTTAGTGGTATTGCAACGACTACCCACGAAATTCAAAGCTCTATTGCACATACTTCAACTCGCCTCACCTGTACACGTAAAACAATTCCAGGTTTAAGAGACGTCCAAAAATATGCTGTACGCACAGGAGGGGGACGCAATCATCGTATGGGATTAGATGATGCAATTTTAATTAAAGATAATCATATTGCGCTTTCTGATGGGGATATTATTTCGACAATTCAAAAAGCAAAAGCATATGCAGGACACCTCACCCCTGTAGAAGTTGAAGTAGATACACTAGAACAACTTGAATTAGTATTAAAAGAAGGTGTGTCTTTAGTATTATTAGATAATATGGCACCTGACATACTTAAAAAAGCAGTTTTAATGTGTAAGGGGAAAGCCGCAACAGAAGCATCTGGTGGTATTACGCCCCAAACTGCTAAAGATGTTGCAGAAACAGGGGTCGATTTTATGGCGTTAGGCTACCTCACACATAGTGCCCGATATTTAGATATTGGTTTAGATTACTTGTAATAGCAGCCTCAAGGTTGTAATAAAATTTACAACCTTGTATTTAAAATTTGTATAAAAACACCTCATAATAGCCTCTATATTTATTAAAAAAAGGCTATGCCAATGTTTTTCAAACTTATACCCTTTTTAAAGTATTTTTACCTTTTTATTATTATTGTATTTAGTATAAATCTAAGTTATGCAAATAACGTAATTTTCTCAAAAGAAGATACAAAAGAGTGGGTTGGAAAATCTGCTCCAAGATTCCAACTACAAGACCAATACGGAAAATGGCATACACTCGAGCAATATACGGGTAAATGGCTGGTGTTATATTTTTACCCTAAAGATAATTCACCAGGATGTACAGAGGAAGCAAATCAGTTTAAAGAGCTTTATCCAGAATTTTTAAAAAATAATGCAATTGTTCTTGGTGTCAGCTTGGACTCATTAGCATCACATGAAAAATTCTCAAACAAACTTGGATTACCCTTTCCTATTCTCGCAGATCATCAGAATAAATTGACATCTGCATTGGGTATTGTACGTAACCTAGGTATTACAAAAGTTGCAAAACGAGAAACCTTTTTAATTGATCCTCAAGGAAATATTGTTTACCACTACCAAAGCGTAAATACAGAAACCCATGCTAAACAAGTTCTAGCAGATGTAATAGCACATCAACATTCACGCCATTAAGCACAAAATGGGATACATGTTTCTAAGTCGGTACATGGCAAGGCAAGTTTCTTTTTTAAGAAATAGTCTTGCACCATTTGTGCTTGTTGTTCTATACCATATTCACAAAATGTCTTATCACACTTCAATTGATAATGATAACGCCTGTTAAACATTGCTCCCAGTACAACATTTATTCCTTGCTGTAACTGCCAAACATGAACCATTTCATGAATAAACCAAGACTGCCTGTAAATATCTAATGTTGAAAAATCGTCAACCCAATTTACAGGATTAAAATAAACTTTACCATTTGGACTCATTGCATAGTTTTTCATAATGGCTTTATGTGCAATAATCTCTACATTCTCTAAAACAATATGGTGCTTAAAAACAGATTGGATTAATTGTTTTTCACCATAAGTTAATGAGCGTTGCTGTACAATAAAAATTTGATTTAGCCTTTGCCAAATAGACGTAAACATGGTGAAGCACCTATAGATAAAAATTGTGCAAACTTATTGGTTATCTGTAACTTTTTTTGAAGAAATACAGATTTTTTTAATTTTTAAAGCTTAATATTCGTGTAGTTTCGTATATAGTAGCATCTACCGAATTATTCCCTTATATCAATGTGTAACTGACAATGAGCTGAATAATTAAATCCAAAAAATCAGTCCATTGTTACCCCTATAGGAATAGGATTTTGTTTAAATGAAAAATTTTAAAATTGCGCTTGCTCAGTTTTCTCCACATGTCGGCAATCTTGAAAGTAATACCCAAAAAATGATTGAGCAAATAAGCAAAGCAAAACAAGAGCATGCTGACCTCATTATTTTTCCAGAGCTTAGTCTGATTGGTTATTCAGCAGAAGACTTATTACTACGTCCTAGCCTAAAAAAAAGAACCCAACAAGCATTTGAAAAATTAAGTCAAATCAAAGATATCATCGTCGTTTTTGGCTTTGCTCATCAAACAGAAGATGGTCAAAGATTTAACTCTGCTGCTGTGATGAAAGATGGTCAAGTTTTAGGTGTATATAATAAACAAAACTTACCTAATTATGGTGTATTTGACGAACAGCGCTATTTTAATGCAGGAAATCAACACCTTGTATTTGAATACTGTGAACATCGTTTTGGTGTACTTATCTGTGAAGATATTTGGAATTTAAATACGGTTCAGCAACTATCAAAATTGAATGTAGATAGTGTTTTTGTATTAAATGCTTCACCTTATGAAGTAGGCAAGCCACAACATCGTGTAAAAACACTACAAGAAGTTGCGAAACAATTAAACATCAATATTATTTATAACAATCAAGTGGGCGGACAAGATGATCTCATCTTTGATGGCTCAGGATTTGTGATTAATAAAAATGGAGATGTTGCCTTACAAGCAGAAACCTATCAAGAAAAGCTGTATTACACTGTTTATAATGCACAAAGTGCAATTTTCGAGAGTTCAGAACAACATGCACCTCTTGAAACAATGGCAGAGATTTATCAAGGTTTAGTTTTAGCAACACGTGATTATGTACAGCGCTCAGGATTTCCCGGGGTTATCTTAGGCCTTTCAGGTGGTATTGATTCCGCACTTACATTGGCAATTGCTGTAGATGCCATCGGCGCAGATAAAGTACAAGCTGTAATGATGCCTTATACGTACACTGCAAAAATAAGCGTGGAAGACGCTGCCGCTCAAGCACAGAATCTAGGCGTTGCTTTTGGAATTGCAGAAATTAATCAAATCGTGAATAGCTACCAGCAAACACTTTTCCCATTTTTTGGCAATGCAAAAGCAGATGCAACCGAAGAAAATTTACAAGCACGTGCACGTGGTACGTTACTCATGGGACTATCAAACAAATTTGGTAATCTTGTTTTGTCTACAGGTAACAAATCTGAACTTGCAGTTGGTTATTGCACACTCTATGGCGACATGGTTGGTGGTTTTGCAGTACTTAAAGACGTTTATAAAACTATTGTTTTTGAGCTTGCAAAATATCGTAACAGTATATCAGAGAAACCAGTTATTCCTGAACGTGTGATTACTCGTCCACCTTCTGCAGAATTACGTGCAGATCAAAAAGATCAAGATTCATTACCAAGTTACGATGTATTAGACAGTATTTTATATGCCTATATCGAAGAAGATCAAAGCCAAACCGATATTATTGCACGTGGTTTTGATAAGAATATTGTTGAAAAAGTCATCAAGCTTGTAGACAACAATGAGTACAAACGCCGTCAAGGTGTCATTGGGCCACGTATTAGCTCAAAAGCATTTGGCCGGGAAAGACGTTATCCAATCGTCAACGGTTGGAAAGCTGGTATCTAGTACACATAAAAGCCTAACTAAGAGTTAGGCTTTTTTATTTAAATATAATAAATATATTTTAGGAACCGAGATTGTTAACGTAATCATAATACAACCTAATATTTGATAAACCGTTATTTTTTGTGATAAAAATATATGTGATAAGAAATAAGCGGATGGAATTTCTAAAGTAATAAGCGCACCAGCTAAATTCATTGAAATATGCTTTAGTCCTAGTGAAAGTAAGGTGAGAGGTAAAATTGTTGAAAACAATGCGTATAAGATTGACCAATATGTACGTTCGTCAAAAAAACTGACAATACTTTGATCTTTAAATAAGAATAGGGAAAAAATAAAAGCACCTAAACTCATTATTGCAGATTTTTCTAAAATATTTTTTTCACATGCTAAATAAGACGAGCATAAAATCATCAGGCTATAACTCATAGCTGCACCTACCCCCCAAACAACACCCAAAAGAGAAATATTTGTATTCTGACCAACTAGAGAAACAAATACGCCCAATATAATAAGAAGCATAGATAGAATATCTTTCTTTACTATCTTATTCTTTCCTATAAAAGCAGAAAATACTGGTGTGATCCATGAAGATTGCATTAGTAATAAGGTTGCCATAGGCACACCTACACACCTTAAAGATGAATAAAAACAATACGTAATCGATATAGTGAAACCGCCTAAACCTAAAAATATAAGAGTTTCTTTTTTACTAAGTAATCCTTTATTTTTATTAGAAAATATATATAAGCTATATAAAAAAATAAAATAAAACAAATACATACCAACAATAATTCTTTGAATAGGATAGCCATGATATGTTGCCATTTCTAATACTATACCAACCATTGCATAAGATATTGCACCTAAAATCACAAATAATGGTGCTAATTTCTTCATAATTTACTCCTTTTGCTTTATTATTAATCTACTAAGTCCAGCCTTGATTATAATTAATTGTTCTAATTTTTTTAATACTGTCTTATTTTCACACAAACATTTTATCTTTGTACGCTATAGCTTACAAATATTTTTTTTTACTAACAAAATTAATAATATAGAAAATGAATATCTTAGCTATACACGCTACTATACACTTAACCATTCTTTCGTTCAGGATGCTAATGACAACGTTACTACTACTTACTTTAAAGTCTAAAATAGATTTTCATACTTTATATTTAGAACAAGTAAAAGATGTCATTATGATTAATCAAGAAAGGTATATCCATAATCTTTGGATCAATTCTAAAGATTCAACGATATTAGACTCGGCAATGTATTCTATTTTTGAAAATGCAAAAAAAAACGATAAAATTTTAATTAATACTATTGAATACTATGTCCATGAAGTTACTACACTTATTTTAAGATACGAGTAAAAATTACATAAAAAAAATCCCCAATATAATATTGGGGATTTTTTAAATATATACCTCTGGAGGAATATGGATATATATTTTTTAGTATATGGTGGCTATGACTGGACTTGAACCTGTGACCCCAGCATTATGAGTGCTGTGCTCTAACCAACTGAGCTACATAGCCATATTTTGTGTGTGCATTATCTATATTTATTCGTTTTACGTCAACACCCTATTGCACCAAATGTTCATCAAACAAACAAAGATAGAAATTAAATGGCACAAGCTTAAGGTTTTGTTTGTATTTCACCCATTTTTTCACTATCCCAATAGGTAAATAGGGTTTGAGAGAAATGCTCAATATCTTGAATACGTATCTTAGCGTGACCATTCGCAATAGCTTCAAATCTTAATTCGTAGAATTTTTTCATACGATCGCGTGCGTGGTTAGCATGTTCATCATATCGCTGTATAAATTCATTTACATATTCATCTTCAGAAATCTGCCAATCATTCTTTTGGTTTACATGTCTATACTGGTCTTCTCTTTCAGATAAATACATAGCCAAAGTAACGTATCCTTTGCCCTCTCCATATTGTTGGATAAAACCTGATACGTCTGTAGCCATAGGCATAGACACTGGAGTTTTAAAATTAGCACCTCCATGGAGTCTATTTTTATTTTCGTCCAATACTATGTCTTTCTGATTTACTATACCATCATGATTTTTATCAAATCCGTCAAACGTTTTTAAACCAATCTCCTGAAATTCTTTTAGCGTTAGTATTTCATCTTTATTCTGATCTAGAACATGGAAGCGAACATGAGCTTGTTTTATAGACATCTCACGATATTTTTGCATCATTTCATCCAGCTTAAACAATTCATAATCTATAAATTGTTGCTTATTTATAGATTTGTTTTCTTTGAATAAGTTTAGATATTGGTCTGTAAACTTACGAACAAATTGTTTCTTAGAAACAGTATTTGTATTATTTTCTGCAAACATTCTTACCCAGCGATTCGCTGTTACTTCTGAAGGCTCTTGAATACCTGCTGTAAAAACTTCTGGAATTATATTGGAAGGCTGTACTGCAAATACTTGTACTGAACTTGCACACAATAGAGTAAGAAAAAAATATTTCTTCATAATAGAGCTCATATATTTAATTAAAATTTAAATGCCAAACTTGCAACAACATTTCTTCCTGGTAGTGTTGCTCTATCAATTAAATTTGCACTGGTCAAAGTACCTACCGTTGCATAATCCCAATACTTTTTATCGAAGATATTATTTAAAGAAAGATTTACTGTTATAAAAGATGTAGGTTTCCAATATGCTGATAGATCATGTACAACATAACCTGCAACACGTGGATAAGTCGTACCAGAGCTAACGATACTTGCATCCTGAGAAGCTCTTTTTGAAGCTACTGCTGTACTTGTAAAGCCTAAACCATATTGTTGTTTTGGATCATCATATCCAAGCGTCAGACTAGCTTTCTTCGGTTGAATAGAATTAATGCCCGTTTTTTGACCATTACTATTTTTAGCTGAACCTTTCGTCGTCCCTGCAACAAGTGAAAGACTAAATCCTTCTGAAGAAGAAATAAATTTAGATAAATCGATATGTGCAGAAACTTCTCCACCCCAAATATTTGCACTAGCAATATTCTGAAGTTGATACGTCATCATTGTATCGCCAGAAATAGCAGTACTAAGCTGTTTGTAGTCAATAAAATTATGATACTGAGTATAAAACCCTGTGAGATCTAGTTTTATTCCTTCAAGAGGTGTCGTTTTTAATCCTAGTTCAAATGCATCACTTTCTTCTTTTTTTAACTGGCTATTCCCTATAATTGAATAACCACGACCGGGATCAAAGCTTCCTGACATTTCTGCAGCTGTAGGAATGCGATTTCCTCTATTGTATTTTAAATAACTATAATAGTTGGGTGAAAGCTGATAGCTAATGGCTATACTCGGTGCCAAATAATGATTATCTTTGGACGAAACTTGCATTTGTTTCGCTGTAGAGGTTAAAACTTCACTCGTATTTTCTGGTTTAAATGCTTCAAATTGATACCTTAATCCTGGCGTAACCCCGAAAGGTTTACCAAATACACTCCATGTCATCGCATCAGAAATATAAAAAGCGTATTTATTGGTTGTAGACTTTACCATGCGGTTTTGGGTGGTCACACTACCATCGGGATTATATTGTTGCCATGGGCGATTACTGTTTATCTGATTTAAGGTGAGTCCGTACTCTAACCGATGAATGTTTAAAGCTTTTTGAGCATTTAAATTTAACCCTAAATTATCTTCTGTATAATCATTTAAAATTGTTCGATAGCCTTGCCCTGTTTTCCCAGCATAGAACATATAAGTTTTATTATTATTTTTAGTTGCTTGATAATAGATTGTAGATTTTAATTGATCGAATAGACTCAAATTTTCTGGCGTATATAGATCATCTAAACTATAACGAATACGTTGGCCATCAACCTCTTGTGATGCACCCCTTGGGTATAAACTACTAAGTAAGTCTGTACTAATATACCTATGTGTATCCTTTTTATAAAAATCGAACATTGTACCTAATGAATGTCTCTCATTTATATTCCA
Organism: Acinetobacter pollinis; assembly: GCF_015627175.1. Taxonomy (GTDB): domain Bacteria; phylum Pseudomonadota; class Gammaproteobacteria; order Pseudomonadales; family Moraxellaceae; genus Acinetobacter; species Acinetobacter pollinis. Next base: position 143,670 of record NZ_VTDQ01000001.1, read on the forward strand.
TAACAACTTCGCTAAAATTGCATCAGAAGACCAATCTACAGGATTTGGACGGAGCTTACTTTCGCTTTGAGTTGCATGGCCATCTCTATGAGAATATACCACTAGCCCTTTAAATCGATCACTTCCTACGGCTGTAGTAATGGAACTGAACCATGCATCATCAGCAGAGCTATATCCACCTTTTACCTCTCCTGCCAGATGTTGCCCCTTCTTTAAATAATCTTCTGGAGTTTTTGTTTTAAATTCGACTCGTCCACCAATCCCCTCACTTTTTGAGTCTACGGTTCCAGATCGAATAACAACCTGATTAAATAACTCTGGATCAATAAAGTCTCGACCCGAACTAAAACTATTTCCTTTTAAACTATCTGGCTCGGGCGTTGCACTTGCTAACTCTACGCCATCCACATCTAAACCAACCCGATTACCCTCTACACCACGAATATTATAGCCACTTGTACCCGCCCCATCCCATGCATTTCCAGAGCCATTCACGGCTTTAGGTGCACTCACTAAAGGTCGATACTTCACTATACTTGCCATATCAGTGATACCCATTCGTATTAAGTTATCATGATCAATGGTTGTAATTGATTCTGGAACCTTTTGTTGTTGTGCTGCATATACTGTAATAACAGGAAGAGATAAAGATTGCTCTGTACTTTGTGCATATGTTGATAAAGAAATACTTATCATTACAGCTGTAACACAACAGTTTAAGTATTTAAGTTTTAGTTTGTTTTCAGACGAATCACACATGCAATACTTTATTATTGATTGATAATCATTTACAAAATGATCTTAAAAAAAACTATCCGAGAGATGAATAGAATGCTTTGAGTAACTTTATGTAAAATATTTACAATTGAGAATAACAATCAATAACAAATTGGTTTTCTAGTACTATCGCTATTTTATAAAAGGATTGCTTAATGATTCATCAAAAAAAAGCTCCCATCAGGGAGCTCTTTATTACCAAATATCGCTTTTTACTTTTTTCTTTAATTCAGGATGATCATCCAGTTTAAAGATAGGGTCCTTAATACCTGCTTTTTGTTGTTTACGGTAATCTTTCAAAAGAACCATAACAAAAGGCATAAGAAGTAAAATAGCTGCGAGGTTCAATGTTGCCATAATACCCATAGATAAATCGGCCATTGCCCATACAAGAGGTACACTTGTAATTGCACCAAAATATACCATGCATAAGACTAATATACGGAAGATAAACATTACCTTACGGTTATTTTTAATAAACTGCATATTTCCTTCTGCATATGCATAGTTACCTAAGATTGCAGAATAACAGAATAAGAATAATAAGAATGCGAGTAAATCACCGCCCCAAGGCCCCAACTGACTCTCTAAAGCACGTTGTGTTAATTGAACACCAACAAAGCCTTTTTCTGTATAAGCACCAGAAATCAAAATAATCATCGCTGTACTTGTACATACAATAAAAGTATCTACAAATACACCCAACATTTGAACAAGACCTTGGTTTACTGGATGCGGAACATCAGATGCAGCAGCAGCATTAGGTGCAGAACCCATACCTGCTTCATTAGAGAACAAGCCACGCTTTACACCCTGCATTAATGCCATTGAGACCATGCTTCCAAAGAAACCGCCAGCAGCAGCATCAAACTGAAATGCTTTTGTGAAAATTAAACCAAATAAATGTGGTAATTGTTCATAGTTAATAATTGCAATATAAAAAGCAACGCCTAAATATAGACCTGCCTTTAACGGTACAAACAACTCTGAAAAGCGTGCAATACGATTAATACCACCAAAAATAGCAATACCAATAAGGAATACGAGTACAATTCCAACCCAAGATACAGGGAAGTTAAAGCTACCCATTGGAATAGAAATATTATACTTATTCCATCCCCATGCATGAGAAGATGCATCAATCATGGCATTGGCTTGTACAGAATTAAATACAAATCCGTAGGCCAAAATCATAGCCAATGCAAAGAGAATACCGAATGACTTACTTTTTAAACCATTGGTAATATAATAAGCTGGTCCACCACGGAAACGTTGATTTTTTGGATCACGTATTTTAAATAATTGTGCAAGTGTAGACTCAACGAATGCTGAACTCATACCTACCAATGCAGTAACCCACATCCAGAAAATTGCACCCGGCCCCCCAATCGCAATTGCAATTGCTACGCCACCGATGTTACCTACACCTACACGGCTTGCTAAACCTGTTACAAAAGCTTGAAAGGGAGTTAAACCATGTCGTTTATTATCTTCATTCTCACTACGACTGCTTTTCATAACCCGAATACTTTCTAAGAACATTCGGATTTGTACACCACCTGTTGCGATTGTATAAATAACACCCACAGACAGTAGGAAAATAATTAAGAAGTCCCAAAGTGGATCATTAAGGTGGTTGATCCAACCCATGAGTAAATCATTTAATTCCTGATTCATTCAGACATCCGTCCTTATATAAATATGGCTCTCGAAAGTATCCAAACGTTATAAAAGCACCAAGTTATTCGCACATTAATTATAATGATGATATTTGGTACTATTTCTTGTCTTATGCGATGACCTATTTGGGATGCAATAAACAAAAAACAAACGTAGAACTGTACTCGATGCAATAGATGTCGGTCTACTTACTATTTAGAAAGTACCCTTCAAACATTTCGCCAGAACTTAAAAGCCTGTTCTTAGATTTCGTTTCTCTGCCTATAATATCAATGGTCAAAAAACCTTATTGATATATATAAATATATAACAATTATTACGAAATCTAAGAACACCTTAAACGTAAAAAACACGCAATTATACGCATACCAGCCTTTAAACCAAATTTTTTTCTTAAATTGAAGAGAACTTTTATAGGTTAGATTAGTCTTTTTTGAACATTTACTCAGGATTTTAATGTCGATTTCAAAAAGATATTTTTTAAATTTAATTCTTAAAAACATACATTTAGAACAACAATATACAAATATCAAACAGCTTTTCTTAAAAACCTATAAATGACAAATATTGAAACAATTTTTAGTAAAGAAATTCATATATCGCGATTTATTAATACGCTATTGTTCTATAAGTGTTATATATATCACAAAACAATGAAACTAACCTAAGGTACACGGATGGATAATATACAATATATTGTTGATGAAGTTATTGGATCACGTCACTCTGTGAGAGCATTCTTACCAGATCAACCTGTTTCCAAATCAATCATTGAAAGTATTCTTGCAGTCTCCTCACGCGCTCCATCTGGCACAAATACACAACCTTGGAAAGTCTACGTCGTTAGTGGAAAAAAAAGAGATGAGATTGTTGAAAAAGTTTGTAACGCACAACTTCAAGTAAATGCAGATCCTTCATTAAAGGAGCAATATACGGAAACTTTTTCCTATTATCCTGAAAAATGGATTTCTCCTTATATCGACAGACGACGTGAAAATGGCTGGGGACTATACGGATTACTTAATATTCAACGTGGCGAAAAAGAGAAAATGGCTGCACAACAATTGCGTAACTATAAATTGTTCGATGCGCCTGTAGGTATATTTGTAACTGTGAACAAAGCAATGGGTATTGGCGCAAAAATGGATATTGCCATGATGCTACAAAATATTATGCTCAGTGCCAAAGCAAGAGGTCTAGACACCTGTCCTCAAGCTGCATGGAACCATTTTCATCAAATTGTTTTAGATAGTTTAAACGCGCCTGATGATGAAGAGCTGGTATGTACCATCGCGCTAGGATATGCAGATAAAAATGCACCCGTAAATACCTTTCATACGCCACGTGAACCAGTCGAAAACTTTACAACTTTCTTAGAATAGTCATCGAAGACCAAGATTTTTCTACAGCTTCTCATGTTTTTTAAGGCAAAATAAGGGATATTCTGGTATGAATATTCATATTTTTTAGCCCATCTCTCTATCATCTTTTCAGTTATAATAAGATGGGATTAGAAACTTAAATTTCATGAGAAGTTTTTATGAGGAATCAGGTCATTGAATATTGGGCTTAAGCGTGTTCGTCAGATTAAATATCGTGCCTCTTTACTTTATAACCTCCGAATGGCAATCGCCTTTTTGGGCACTGCATTTATTCCATACTTCTTAAATTTTCAGATTGCGACTATTCCGCTCACTTTAGGGGTTGTTGCAGCAGGTCTCAGTGATATTGACGATCGTTTTACCGTTCGAATTATGAATCTTGCTTATACCTATTTAGGCTTTTTCATTGCGGCGAGTGCGATTCAACTTCTCTTTCCCTACCCAATCATCTTCGCTATCAGTTTACTATTTGCTTGCATATGCTGGGTTTTACTTGGCTCTCTAGGTCGACGTTACGCTACGATTTCTTATGGCTGCCTTGTTGTCTCTGTATATAGTATGCTTGGTGTACACTTATTTGACACTTGGTATATACAACCTTCTTTATTGATTATTGGCGCAATTTGGTATGGTATTTTATCGACCATCAGTTACTTAATCTTTCCTATTCAACCCGTACAAGAAAAACTTGCACTCAGTTACTCCTCTCTAGGCAATTTTCTATTTGCCAAAGCAAACTTATTCGATGTCGACATGACAGATGAAAGTTATAAACAAAGCTGGATCGATCTATCGTTAGAAAACAGTAAGCTTATTCAGCTATTTAATGAAATGAAAATTTCACTGCTCACGCGCCTTAAAGGAGATCGAGGAAGAAAAAGTACACGGCGTAGCTTACAATATTATTTTGTTGCACAAGATATTCACGAAAGAGCAGATTCATCGCATATCGACTATCAAGTTTTAGTGGAATACTTTAAACATAGCGATATTATTTTTCGCTTCCAGAGGATTTTATCTCTACAGGGCAAAGCTTGCAAAGATCTCAGCGACAGCATTCGACACCGCACAAAGTATGAACATAACATTCGATTTAAACAGGCCTTCGAAAACCTTAACCTGTCATTAAAGCAATTAAGACAAGATTATCCCAACGATCCAATGTGGGTTAATGCCTTACACTCCCTTTATAAAAACCTAAAGTCTATAGATAGTCAGTTAATTAATCTCGAAACTGAACAAGCGATAAATATCGGAACAAGCCAGCAAGAGAGTCTACTTCTTAAAGATGATGATTTAAAAGGTTTTTCAGATATCGTACTACGCATTAAACAGAATTTTACACCTGAGTCTGTTTTATTTAGACATGCGATTCGCATTGGTATCGTCTTATTTTTTGCATATATTTTTATTCAAACAACGCATATTACTTATGGTTTTTGGATATTACTCACTGCATTATTTGTTAGCCAACCCAATTTTAATGCAACGAAACGACGTTTAAGACTACGAATTATTGGCACGCTAATGGGTGTGATTGTAGGTTTTGGGATTTTATATTTTATTCCTTCAACTGAAGGGCAGCTCACATTACTGGTGATTAGTGGTATCTTATTCTTCGAGCTTCGTAGTAAACAATATGCTCAAGCCACTGCATTTATTACAATTCTAGCATTAATCAATTTCAATTTAGATGGTGGCTTTGGCTATAGTGCAGCCTTACCAAGGCTATTAGATACAATGATTGGTTGTTTCTTTGCTTGGCTAGGTGTTACTTTCATTTTTCCAGATTGGAAATTTAGACGATTGCCTAGAAATATTAAAAAAGCATTCCAAGCACAGTGCGACTATTTAAATGAGGTTGTAAAGCAATACCATCATGGAAAAAGTAATAGTCTAGACTATCGTTTTACACGTCGCGCAGCACATAATAGTGATGCAGAATTGGCATCTGTTATTTCAACATTAGCCACTGAACCTTTTTATAATGCTTCGAAAAAGACACAGTCTTTTGACTTACTCTGCTTAAACCATACCTTATTAAGCTATATTGCAGCACTCGGTGCCCACCGAGAAAAAATTGAAGATCCTGATATTTTAAAATTGCTTGATCAAGCACTCAGTGATATTACAGGCGTGCTACTACATGATGAAATGCCAGACTTAACAGTAAGTAATGTTTTACAAAACATTCGAGAGCGCTTGTCCCAAGACGATGCGAATGATCAACTTGCGATTGTCATTTTACAGCAATTGTCGTTAATGTTTGGTATTCTAGGACAGTTAAGAACGCTTAAACAAAGTTTAAGTTATGAACAAGACGACTCTAGTGCGTTTGCATCTCTTTAAAAGATGCTCACGCCTAAACCTGATTAAATGGTACACTTTTTAAAGTTTAATATCTGTAAAGATTCACTATGACAGCTAAAAATTTATATGCATACACTTTACAACCAGTAAGTTATGAAGTGTCTGAAGCAGAACAACGAAATGCCCAACTCACCATTTGGCGCAGTACAAATAAAATTGGTATGAAAGCTTGGGCAATTATGGGCGTTGTCGTTTTACTTTCAATTTTAGGTATTGTTTTAATAAAAAATTATTCTACTATTTTTTGCTGGGTTGCTCTTGCCTGTGTGGCAATCTATCTACTTATACGAAAATACGGATTAGAGTGGTATGTAAAAAGAAAAATGAATGAGTTCCCTACTCAAGACATTAAAGGCATACGACTAGGTGTACAACCCTCAGGTATTGTAATGCGCCAGAAAGTAGGACTACAAGAAGGTGTCGGATCTGTTGGCTGGAAAGATATGTACGAATGGTACGATACACCAGATTTTTTACTCATTAACTTTAAGCTAAAAGATCAACAAGGTGCATACATTTTACCAAAACGTATGGATAGCAAAAACTTTGCCTTTTCAACAATTCGTAAGCATTTAAAAGAATCTGTTGGACAGCCTAAAAATATTTAAATTTAAAAAAACTCCTTTTTTAAAAGGAGTTTTTTTCATCTAAAAAAATAAATGATAATTAATGCCATATGTAAAATAATAACATTTAGATTCAATAATTCGTTATAATCGCCAAATATTTATACGCTATCTCTTCTTTATTGTCAGTATTTACTTATGCTAAAAAAGACCCTCTTCCAACTCCATTGGTTCTTCGGGATTACAGCAGGTCTCATCTTATCCATTACTGGTGTTACAGGTGCGCTCTACTCTTACGATCAACAAATTTTAAAATGGTTTAACCAAGATAGTTATGTTGTTCAAGTTGCAGATTCCCCTAAGCTTACACCAGATCAAATTTATCAAAAACTACTCACTAAAGATCCTGAGCTACAAATTAATAGTATTACGATGATGCAAGCACCAGATGCTTCCTCTATTGTAAATATAAAAAAAGAGGGAGAGCGTAAAGGTCTAGATCTTATGATTAACCCTTACACCGGTGATACACTTCCTCAAGTTCAAGGAAAAGAAGTCTTTCAGTTCATTCTCAGACTGCACCGAAATCTTACTTTAGGCCCTGTAGGTACGCAAATTACAGGTGCATGTGCACTCATGCTCATTTACTTTGTCCTAAGCGGTATCTATCTACGTTGGCCCAAAAAACATACTTTAAAACAATGGGTCTTTATAAAACCTAAACTTAAAGGTAGAAATTTTATTTGGGATCTACATGCTGTTGTAGGTACATGGGTTATTGTGTTCTACCTTCTTTTTGCTGTCACAGGATTATATTGGTCTTATGATTGGTGGCGCGATGGCATGTTTAAAGTTATGGGTGTAGACCGCCCACAGCCTATGCAAATGATGCAAGGTAAAGGTAGCCGTGATGGAGAGCATCAACATAAAATTTCTAACGATGAAGTCACTCAAGCGCTATATAAAACATGGAATGGATTTAGTCAGAGCTATGCAAACGGATTTTCTAGTTTAACCTTAACTATTCCTAAAAAAAATAATAATCAGGTCGACCTAACATTTGTAGACCCTTCACCACAGCATGAACGTGCACGTAATACCGCAACTTATGACTATGCGACAAATAAAATTGATGCATTGAAGAAATACGAAGATAAAAAACTCAATGAAAAAATAATGACTAGCATGCTTCCTGTACATAGAGGAAGTTTCTTTGGACCAATTTGGCAATTTATTGCAATGCTTGCATCTCTTGCTATGCCCCTATTTTTTGTGACAGGCATTTTGCTATATCTAAAAAGGCGTAAACAAAAGAAACTTACAGCACAGGCCAAACAAAGCCATACCGTATTGCCTAACTCTAGTACCAATAAAGATGCTTGGCTCATCGTGTATGCTTCACAAACAGGTACTGCAGAACAAATTGCTTGGCATACGTCTGCCAGTTTACAAGAAAAACAACAGTTCGTAACGGTCAAAGCAATTCATAAGATAGATGCCACAGATCTTAGCAACCACTCACGTATATTATTCATTATAAGTACGTACGGTACAGGAGATGCTCCTGATCTTGCTAGTGGTTTTGTTAAAAAAATAATGACCCAAAAATTAGACTTATCACATCTAAATTATGCAGTACTTGCATTGGGTTCTAAAGAATATGTTGATAGCTATTGTCAATTCGGACATATGGTTAATGAGTGGTTGAAACAACAAAATGCCCTACCATTCTTTCAACCTATAGAAGTTGATAATTTAGATCCTAATGCGATCGAGTTATGGTATACCTCTTTAGCTCAAAGCACACAGCTTGATCTAAATATAGTTGAAGAAGACATTCATTTTGAAAACTGTACATTACTCGGTAAGAAGCATAGTAATCCTGAAAGCCAAGGTGCTCCAATTTATCTACTTAATTTTGATATACCAACAGACATGACTTGGAAAGCTGGTGATATTGCTGAAACACAACCAATGAATACTAGAGTGCACATTCAAGCATTTCTTTCTGAAAATAATTTAGATATAAACAATGAGAAATTTTACTCTCTTCTAGCAGACAAAGATCTTAAACACTTCTCCACTGATAAACAACTAGAAGACCTACCAACGTTACCTACTAGAGAATATTCAATTGCGAGTATTCCTGAGCAAGGTTATTTGCAATTGGTTGTAAGGTTACATTCATCTACCGAAGAGCCTTTCGAATATGGTTTAGGCTCTGGTTGGTTATGTAAATATACAGATATTGGCTCTAAGGTTGCGCTACGTATTCGAACAAATGAGAATTTCCATTTAATCGCAGATAATAGACCAATTATACTTATTGGGAATGGCACTGGAATTGCTGGTCTTATGAGTTTATTACAGCAAAGAAAACAGCTTAACTATAAAAATAATTGGCTAATTTTTGGTGAGCGTCAAAAAGGCAAAGACTTCACCTATCAAGCTGAATTAGAAAATCTACAGAGTATGGATTACTTAGTACATTTAGATCTCGCATTCTCTAGAGATGCAGATAATGGATATTATGTACAACATAAACTCAAACATCAGGCTTTAGAGCTTAAAAAATGGGTCTCAGAAGGTGCCATTATTTATGTGTGTGGAAGTATTAATACGATGGCACGTGAAGTAGATGAAATGCTTATTCATATTTTAGGCGAAGAACTCGTAGATGAATTAAGAGAGACAGATCGCTATAAACGAGATGTCTATTAAAACGAATATAGCCGAGTACATACTCGGCTTTTTTATATTATAAAAAGCAGAATAAGATTAATACAAGGATTAGTATATTTTTGGAAATTTTAAAGTTTGGATATGGTGGGCGCTGACGGGATCGAACCGCCGACATTCTGCTTGTAAGGCAGACGCTCTACCAACTGAGCTAAGCGCCCTTTTCGTCTGAATAGACTAAAGGATATAAGTCTTAAATGGCGCAACGGACGGGACTCGAACCCGCGACCCTCGGCGTGACAGGCCGATATTCTAACCAACTGAACTACCGCTGCATAATCTTTATAAAAGGACTTATTCTTTTATAAGTTATGGTGGGCGCTGACGGGATCGAACCGCCGACATTCTGCTTGTAAGGCAGACGCTCTACCAACTGAGCTAAGCGCCCTTTTCGTCTAAAAAGACAAGGGGATAAGTCTTAAATGGCGCAGCGGACGGGACTCGAACCCGCGACCCTCGGCGTGACAGGCCGATATTCTAACCAACTGAACTACCGCTGCATAATCTTTATAAAAGGACTTATTCTTTTATAAGTTATGGTGGGCGCTGACGGGATCGAACCGCCGACATTCTGCTTGTAAGGCAGACGCTCTACCAACTGAGCTAAGCGCCCAAGCTCTATCTGTAAATGGCGCAGCGGACGGGACTCGAACCCGCGACCCTCGGCGTGACAGGCCGATATTCTAACCAACTGAACTACCGCTGCACTTACAGGTATAACTTGCACAAACTAAATCTTAAATGGCGCAGCGGACGGGACTCGAACCCGCGACCCTCGGCGTGACAGGCCGATATTCTAACCAACTGAACTACCGCTGCACTTAAGACTTCAACGTAAGAGTGGTGGGCGCTGACGGGATCGAACCGCCGACATTCTGCTTGTAAGGCAGACGCTCTACCAACTGAGCTAAGCGCCCTCTAACGTGTTTATCGTTTGTGAGGTGCATTATAGAGAATCTATTCGGTGTGTCAAACGCTTTTATCACTCTTTGTATTTTTTTGCGATTAAATGATTAAAAAATAAGTCAAAACATCATATTTCGCTCATTTTTTCACAATCTTCTGCAATATAAACCAATGCACCTTCTTCTATCGCATTAAATAAATGAATCAGATCTGCATTATGCATACGGATACAACCATGAGATAAAGGAATTCCCATCGGATTTATGTCTGGTGTACCATGTATATAAATATAACGTTGGTATGTATCTACCCCTTCACCTAAGTTTTTGCCTAACTCTAACCCTTTAAGCCATAAAATTCGCGTTAATATCCAGTCTCTTTCAGGATATTGGTCAGCATATACTGAAGAATAAATTTCACCTGTCGGTTGGCGACCAACAAAAACCGTATTTTGAGGTGTATTCTTTCCTATTTTTTGCTCAATCGTGTGCCAGCCTCTGGGTGTTTTTCCTGAATTTTCTTGTTCCCCTGCTCCATTTAAAGCTGTAGAAATTTTGAATTTTAGTTTGAGCTTTGGCAGAACTAATGTTTGTTTTGCAATATCAACCAAGACATCTACATCTTTAATGTCAAATTTTTCCTGCTTAATCATATTATCCTTTATATCTTTTGGTTCAGGTCTGAGACATAGCCAAATCGCGACAATTAACATTGTTGTGTCGGTAAAAATTTTTACCCATATTGGTGCCGATGTGAATATCATTAAGATGCCACTACCTAACATCATCAAACAAGCAATCCACTTTACCTTACGTGTAACACTACCATTTTTACGCCAATTTCTGAGTGACTCACCATATTTGGGATGATTTAGTAACCATTCATCGACTTGAGGCCATCCTTTAGATGCAGCCCACGCAGCTAAAATGAGAAATACTGTCGTAGGCATCCCAGGTAAGATTGCACCAATTCCACCAAGCACAATAAATAATATTACCAATATTCGCCAAAATAGTGTTTTCATCACACGATTCATTCCTTATATCTTCCATAATTTAGTTTTTTAAATCATGCTTACAGCTACCCCAAATTATTTTATGCCGAATTATAAGATGAAACATCAATATTTTTTCGAACCTTGGTTGTCATACTCTCATCCTATAGTTCGACAACTTGCCTTTTGTATTGCAAGCCCAAATATTATACAAGCGATACCTAACGATCTCACCATTCATCATGCCTTTTCATTTCACACGAATGAAGATTGGTATGAATATTATGATCAATATAAAACACGCTTAAATGAACTTGACCAAAACCCAACCCCTTTACTTGATTTTTTATCTCAGCTTAAAAGCACGCGACTTGGTTTAAGATTTGAAATGTTCTTATGGTTTTGGCTATTAGATGAAGACTATCATCACTTTAAAGTTTTGGGGCATAGCGTACAACAAATCTTAGGATCTAAAACACTAGGTGAATTAGACTTTGTAGTCTTAAATAAAAAAAACGACCGCATTGAACACTGGGAAGTGGCTCTAAAATACTATTTGGCCGAGAAAAATATGCAATTTAATGACTGGTTTGGGTTAAATAGAGATGATAAATTAGAAAAAAAACTTTCTCATGCAACCTGTAGGCAATTTCAATTTGATCATGCTCTTGGTTATTCAATCGATCAAAAAATTGCTGTGTTTAAAGGACAACTTTATATTTCTCTAAAGGAGCAAAATAATTTACCCCACTGGATTAATCCTGAGAGACGGCTTGGCTACTGGGGAAACACTATTTTACCAAATTTTTATCGATTAAGCCGTCAGGAATGGATAACCCCAAACTTAAAGCCCACGTCACCTATAGCTCAATGGTGGATTAATGGGCTATATCATCATGTAAATGATGAATTATTTTATATGTATCGCGCCGCATCACCACTTTATATTTATTAAAATAAAATAACAATTTGATTACAATCCAACCATAAAATTTAATACTTCTTTTATTTTAATTTGGTTATTCTAAAGTCAGAAATTAACTACAATAAATGACATACCTAGGAGAAAATCATGAAAAAAGTTATTTTTGCTTCAATTGCAATTGCTGCTGTTACTTTAACTGGCTGTAATACATTCCGTGGGGTTGGACAAGATGTATCTAGCGCTGGGCATGCAGTATCAAGTACAGCAACAAAAGCACAGTCTCAAATGAAATAATTCAGTAAGCATATAAAGCCCTACTCTTTTGAGTGGGGCTTTTTTTATTTTTGATTATTTTAAATTCTGCTTTATGATAATGGGTTAACTTTCAATGATGTTAAAATTTATTTATGCAGTCTTCAGAAACACTCGATCTTAGCTTAGAACTTTTACAACAACCCTCTGTTACACCAAACGATCATACATGCCAAGATATTATTGCAGCACGTCTTTCAAAGATTGGCTTCAATATTGAGTCAATGCGGTTTGAAGATGTAGATAACTTATGGGCACGTAAAGGTACTACTGAACCCGTTTTCTGTTTTGCCGGCCATACCGATGTCGTTCCAACAGGTAGCCTAGAAGCATGGGACTCTGCCCCTTTCGCACCTGAAATTCGTGATGGAAAACTTTATGGTCGAGGTAGTGCAGATATGAAGACTGCCCTAGCTGCAATGGTCGTCGCGACAGAGCGTTTCATAGAAAAGCATCCTCAACATAAAGGTTCTATAGCGTACCTCATTACATCTGATGAAGAGGGGCCTGCAAAAAATGGAACAGTGAAGGTTATTGAAACGTTAGAAAATCGTCAGGAAAAAATTAAATGGTGTCTTGTTGGTGAGCCGTCAAGTACAAATACACTTGGTGATATTGTAAAAAATGGTCGTAGAGGTTCGCTCAACGCTAAAATTATTGTTCAGGGTAAACAAGGTCATGTTGCTTACCCACACCTCGCGAAAAATCCGATTCATCTTGCAACAGCAGCCATTGATGAATTATGTAAGACAGTTTGGGATGAAGGTAATGAATACTTTCCTGCAACTTCATTTCAAATTTCTAATATACATGCGGGCACAGGTGCAACGAATGTTATTCCCGATACATTAGAAATTACATGTAATTTTAGATTCTCTACGGAAGTCACTGCTGAAGAATTAAAAGCACGTGTGACTGCTATTTTAGATAAAAATGATTTAGATTATGATATTACATGGAACCTTTCTGGACTTCCATTTATTACGCCTGTTGGCGATCTTGTTAAAGCTACACAGCAAGCCATTGAAAAAACGACTAGCTCATGCACACAACTTTCTACCAGTGGTGGTACATCTGATGGCCGATTTATTGCCCCTACAGGCGCTCAAGTGATTGAACTTGGCGTATTGAATGCAACAATTCATCAGGTGAATGAACACGTGAATGTAGCTGATTTAGAGCCTCTTGCTCAAATTTATGAGGAAATCTTGGTCAATTTACTTGCATAAAAAAAGGGCTTTAAGCCCTTTTTTTATTTGATGATACTTTCGTAAATTGGGTCTAATTTAGGAATTTGGCACATCTCATTTCGAATGCTTACATACTGAAATACTTCAGCCTTAGCTTCTACATTCTCATCAATATCGACAACTTCCGAAATACGTAACCGCAGTGGTTCAGGCATTTCATTGCATAAAATCACAAATCGACGACTTGGCATCTCACCTTCTACAATTAATGCAGTACCTTCATCCAAATCAGGTTGATGTATTGCATACACTGGAAGTTCTAGATCATGCCAATTAATCGTTTTTACACCTGTACGGTGACTCTGTACAGATAAAATAAGGTTCTGAGGCAGTATCATTGGTGGTTGTTGATGACATTCAATCTTAAAAATATCAACAAAACCTGTTGAAACTGCAATCAGATCACTTAACCCTTGTGCAGATGCAATATTTAAATCAGTTTGCACCATCGATTTATTCACCATCTTGCTCACCTTTAGATGCCTTTAACGCATTTTCAATTTGCTCAAGTAAAGTATCTTCTTGGAATGGTTTACCCATATAATCATTTACACCAAGACTTAAGGCACGCTCGCGATGCTTTTCACCTGTTCTTGATGTAATCATAATGATTGGAAGATGATGATGAATCTCATGGTGACGTACTTGGTTCGCAACTTCGAAACCATCCATTCGAGGCATCTCAATATCCAATAACATAACATCTGGACGTATTGTTTCTAACTTTTCAATGGCATCGACACCATCTTTTGCAGTCACAATCTCATAACCATTACGCTCAAGGAGTCTTGATGTCACTTTACGTACTGTCACAGAGTCATCGACAATCATCACTAGATGTCTAACATCTGCTTTTTGACGTTGATGATCAAGCTCACTTGCCAAGTCGACACTACGTTGACTGTTTTGCGCAACTCGGGCAATGTTTTGTCCATCTAAGATGAGACACACTTTACCATCACCAAGAATTGTTGCTCCACTGAGTACTTCAATATCTTTCAATTGATTATCAAGTGGTTTCACCACAATCTCTACACGCGACCCAACCAACTGATCCACAAGCAATGCAATTGTTTGGTTGTTATAACCTTTTAGTAAAATAACAGGTAAAGATTCATTTGTATTAAAAGTAGGTTGCTTTGCATAACCCAAGAATTCTGAAATATAACGTAAGCGATATTGCTTACCTTCAATTTCACAATATTCTGAGGAGCTTGCAAAATACTCTTCTACAACTGTTGGTTGTAAGCGTACAATACGCTCAATTTGAGACAACGGTAATGCAAACTGCTGATTCACTGCCTTAATCATAAGGGCATCAGTCACTGCAACAATTGTTGGAATTTGAATTGTAAACTTTGTCCCTTTATTTGGCACAGAGTTCACTGAAATAATTCCACCAAGTGCACGGATATGACTTCTTACAACATCAAGCCCTACACCACGACCAGATAATTGCGTCACTTCACTCGCTGTTGAGAATCCTGAGTGGAAAATATACTGTAAGATATCTTCATCAGACAGATGATCATTACTCGAAATTAACCCTTTTGACTCTGCTTTACGACGAACCTTCGCAACATTAATTCCTCGACCATCATCTTCGATATCAATAATAATATCTGTACCTTGACGATTTAGAGAAATTTTCAGTTTACCTGCTTTAGGTTTATCTGCTTTAAGTCTTTCACGCGAATCCTCAATACCATGGTCGATGGCATTACGAATCATATGTTCTAAAGGTGCGACAAGCTTGTCTAAGATACTTCTATCGACTTCTAGACGTGAATTATTCACTTCAAAATCTACTGCACGATTTACAGTACCCGAGGTTTGCCTTACGAGTCGTTGTAATCGAGATTCAATTAATGAAAAGCTCACAAGCCTTACACTAGTCAAATGATCATAGATATCTGTTTGAATACGCGCTTGCTCTAATAAAAGAGATTCAGAGTCGCGAATTTTCTCCGCAAGTGTCGCTTTAAAATCAAGTAAATCCGATGCAGACTCGGCAAGTGACTTAGACAATTGGTTTAAAGACGAATATTGGTCCATTTCTAATGGGTCAAAGTCTTCATACTGCCCATCATCGACGGTATGTTTTGCTAAGATTTGCGTTTCAAGCTCACCTTCCATTCGACGCAACTGGTCAGATAGACGCTTAACTGCAAGCTCCATCTCAGACAATGTTGCGCTGAATTGGTTCATTCCCATCTCTACACGAGATCGGTTAATTGAACTTTCTGCAGTCAGGTTAGAGACTTTATCAACGAGATTAGATGATATTCGAATCATCTCAGATGTCTGAGAAGCCTCACTATCATTTTCCCATTCACCCATCATCGATGGTGGTTCAGCACCATCTCCTGTAACATACTGAGGGCCACCAGCAATTGCATTTACATCAATACTTTCATCAGAAAGTTGCATTTTCTGTAATGCTTTATTAGTTTCAGCTAAATCGACTTTACTCGCATCTTCACCATCTAAAATACGACGTATTTTATTAAAGATACTAAAGATTAGACTATCGTGAACATCTGTACTGACTTGATAAACTGCAAATTTTTCAAATGCATCAACCAGTAGGTTTGCAAACTCAAAGACAATCCCTTTTTCAATCGCTTTTGCATCATCAAAGAGTACGTGTGCTGTACGCTGAACAGAAAGTAGTAAGCTACGATTTCGACGATCATCCGTCCATGCTGTAAATGCTTTAACCAAATTGCTTAACTGGCCAGATGCATGATCTCTAAATTCAGGTGTAATTGCCGCAAAATTCGAAACTTCACTTTCTGTAACAGATGGCTGTGTATTGACTGGCTCTACTTTAGTAAGATTCGTCTGATCGAATGACGTATCATACTGATAAACACCACCTTTTAGATGATCCAATATACTGAGTGTATGTTCATTCGAATAGTCGATACCAGAATGACGGATCGTGTCAATGCGGTCTGCCAATTGATCTTGAATAAGTCGAACAATATCTATGAGTGATTGACTTGGATCTATTTTTTGATAAATCAAAGACTCATAAATTGTTTCTAAATGGTGGGCAATTAAACCAAAATTCTCAGCCTGAATCATATTTGCACTCCCTTTAAGGGTATGTAAATATCTCATCAGATTCTTAAGTGCATCAGTGTCGCTAAAGTTATCTTGGAATGCAGATAAATCGATATCTATCTGTCCCATAATCTCTTCAGCTTCATCGAGGAAAATTTCAATGAGTTCGGCATCATCTAAGATATTAGACGTATAATTCGAAACTGTTTGTTTATCCAAGCTCAACTTTTGAATAATTTGTTGAATCGAATTCTCTGATGTCTGTTTCGCTTTTTGGGTAATATTTGTGTCACTCAATTCCTTCTCTTCAAAATATTCAGATTCAGAGAATAAGTGACTGATTTGACCAATAGCTTCACTAAGATCATCTTTATGACTTAGTAATATCTGATTAATTTGCCCCGAAGCAATGTAATCAAAATAAACAATTAGATTATCATGTGATTCATTCAGAAGTGGTGCTGCTTTCTTCAGAAGATCATAATCTGTAAATGCAATTGTAAGTAAAAGAATATAACCTTCTCTTAATTTAGAAATATAATCTTCTAAATCAAATAAATGTTTTTCTTTTGCCCAATCTACCAAGTTTTCACTTTGGTCAATTAATGTTGTTAGATAATCTTCAGCAGCGTCCCAAACAAGTGTAGGAAACTCTTCGCTAATATCTAGTAAATCATCAACACCTAGCTCGACAATTTCATTAATAAGTGGTTTATCTGTATCCACCACTTTAATGTATTGCGAATAATTGTCCCATACACTTTGGAATTTTTCTGTCGCTTCGTCTCTCAAAGACGCATTACCCTCTTTGAGACCCTGTAAATAGTGAGATAAAAATTCTGCAAACTGTGGTAAAAGATCTAAACTTAAATGTAGCTCATTTCTTTCTTGTAGTTCACTATTTAGTGACAATTCAACATTTGCACTTGCAACACAAATCGGCTCTATATGAGCCATACCTGAACTGCCTTTTAGCGTATGTATGCTACGAACAAGTGAAGCTGTTTGTTTAGATGTAGGTTGAGCTTCATCTAAATACTGACGAATCGTATCTAAGTGCTCATAAGCCTCATCAAAGTAAATTGCCAGCGTTTCCTGAGAAATAACTACCCCATTAATTACAGGTGCTGATGTATCAATTTCTTCGGTTTCTGGTAATGCTTCATCAACACGATCTAGCTCTTTTTCATTTATAGATGGAGCTACTTGGGTTGATTCTGGCTCTTCTTGTGGAATTTCTTCCTCAACAGCTTGGCCATGGAGTAGCATTGCTTTTAGTGATGGATCAACTTCTTGCTGATCTTTCAATGCTTTACCAAGATATACGAAAGGTCGAATATCTGTATCTAATGCTTCATGACGCTCAATAAAAGGATAGACCTCCGAGCTATAGAACTCGAATGCCTTTAAGCAATACAGTTGAATATCCGATGTAATTTTATCGTTATCATGAAGAATACTATTTAATAGATCTTCAACACACCAAGCAAGCTCACCTGCTTGATTTGCACCCACCATTCGCCCAGAACCTTTCAATGTATGGAAATGGCGGCGTATTGTCTTTACACACTCAATATCATGTAGATTTTCCTGCCAAACTACAAACAGGTCTTTAAGCTCTACAATGATTTCTGCAGCTTCTTCGATAAAAATATCGATAATTTCTGCATCTTGATCTAAATAGCTATCTTCCGGCAAAGGAACGTCTGCTATTAGCTTTTGCACTAATTCATTCATCGCTTGCTCAAACTTTATCTGTTTAGCCTGAGTAATTACAGTTGACCTATAGGCTTATAGGTCAACGTAATGGCTAAAATATCTAAGATAATTAGAGAATATAAGAGGGCTACATTTATTCTGGTAGCTTAAAGTCAGATACAGACTCTCTTAATGACTCCGCCATGTTTGCAAGCTCAGAAACAGATTGTGCTGTATCGAAGGTCGCAGAAGTTGTTTGAGCGGTAATTTCTTGTACAACATTCATCGTATCTGCAATTTGACTTGCTGAAGATGACTGTAACTGTGCTGCGCTAGAAATGTTACCAATCAATTGCGCAAGCGAGGTAGATACCGTTTGAATCTCATCAAGTGCGAGACCCGCATCCTTCGCTAAGTTTGCACCACGTACAACCTCAGATGTTGTTTGTTCCATTGAAATTACGGCTTCGTTTGTATCGGCCTGAATCGTACGTACTAATCCATCAATCTGTTTTGTTGCAGATGCAGAGCGTTCAGCTAGACGCTGTACTTCATCGGCTACAACCGCGAAGCCTCGACCTGCTTCACCCGCCATGGATGCCTGAATGGCTGCATTTAATGCCAAGATGTTTGTTTGGTCTGCAATATCATTAATTAACGATACGATGTTACCAATTTCTTGCGAAGATTCACCAAGACGCTTAATACGCTTAGATGTTTCTTGGATCTGTTCACGAATATTATCCATACCATGCATAGAACGGTTTACGACATCTGCACCATTCGATGCAATTTCAACCGAACGTTTCGCAACTTCTGTAGACTCATTCGCGTTGTTTGATACTTCACCAATAGACAATACAATTGCGTTAATTGCCTTAGATGCACCAGAAATTTCATCTGATTGTTGTTGCGATGCTTGTGTCAAACTGCTTGTTACTTGTTGCGTATTTTGTGTATAGACAGAAACTTCTTGTGATGTTTGATAAATACGCGATACCAAGTCACGTAATTGGTCAATTGCGAAGTTAATCGAATCGGCAATTGCCCCCGTAAAGTCTTCAGATACTGTTGCGTAACTACGTAAGTCACCATCGGCCAAGTCGGCAATTTCATCAAGTAATCGTAAAATTGCTTCTTGGTTACGATCATACTCTTCTTTTAATTCTTGAATACGCTCTTTATCGGCTTCGGCACGTAAACCAAATAACTTATAAAGCGCATACATGAATGTTACGAATCCAACTAAAAGTAAAATACGAGGTAAGTAAACACTAAAGAACGAGGAAACTGAAATTTCATCAAGATTTTTTAACAGTATATCTGATTCTTGAATAATGAATGCAGATGCTTTTTGTACAGCAGTTACTTTATTCGAGTTATTAAATACAATTGCAGCATCTGTTTTTACAACTTCATCGTACTGCTTTTTCATATCAATGAGTTTGTTTCGAAGATCTGCATCTGCAACTTTTTCAACACCAAGATCTAAGTCACCTTCAATCTGTGCATTCAAATAAGTACCAAATGTTTCTGTGGTATCTTTAAACTCGTTTGCTGCATCTGTATTTTCAGCTTTCGTTACACTTGTAATATCATGCATCGATCTAAGCATACGCTCTGCTAGAATCACTTGATCTTTCGCATTTGCAATTTGCCCAGTAGGTAAACGACGTTTAATCATCTCATCAACGATCAAGTTATACTGAGATTGTATCCCAGGAATAATTTGGTCCATCTTAATCGTTGTTGCTCTTAAGTCGCTCAAAATTGTTTTGTTGCTTGTTACAACATCAATTTTTTCGGAGATTTCAGCCCATTCCTTGTCAATCTTACCAATATCACCTTTAACCTCAAAAGAACCTTCAACAACCTTTAAGTTTTCTTTAAAAAGATCTCTACTTTCTTTCAGTTTAGTAAACGATTCATCAGAGCCCGTTGTCGATGTCGCATCGACAACTTGACGAGAAGCAACCTGTGATAAAAGTTTTAAGTTAGATAAACTTTGAGTCACCCCATTATGCTTTGAAGTACTATAGAAAATAGCAAACAAAATAAAGAATGTAAAAATAATACCAAAAAACGCAAGTAGAATTAGCGGTCTTACAGCTTTCTTTTTACCAAAACCACTACCCACTTCATTTAAATAGGCATCTAGTTTCCTAAAAATGCCGTTACTACTTCCCGTATCTTTAAAGCCCATGTGGCTTCTCCCCCTAAAAATCAACAGTATGTAACAAGATAATCTATAAACAATTAGCTTAATGCAGTCGTAATTTGTCTAAAGTCTTTAATTAATTTGCTAAATAAAAAGACATTCCAGGTTTTTTGATCATAGTCAAAATACCCAGAACAATATTTTTCTACACTTGTATTTAGCTTAGAATTACGCGAAAAAAAACTTTGTTTATTAAAATGCTGAAGTCCCGTTACTTCATCGACCATCAGACCAATATAATGATCGTGATGTTGCAAACATAAGATTTTTTGCTGTCGCGTTCTTTTTGTTGGCTTATTCAATAAATATTCCGTGAGATCAACGACAGTTAATAGCTGTCCACGTATATTTGATAAACCTTTTAACCAAGACTCTCCTTTAGGGACAGGTGTCAGACTAGGACAGTACATGACCTCGGCCACCTCACCTAAAGGCACAACAAAAGATTGCTCTTGTAATTCAAAAGCAATCCCAGACCATCTATTTACACTATCAGCAATTGCTTGCTGATGTTTATCGCCTTGTCTTGCAAGGCGTAGTAACTCAAGAAAGCCATTTGCCGCCATAATTGGACCTAACTAAATTCTTTTATAAAAGATTTAACTGAACTGCATCGAGTAATGCTTGCTCATCTACTGGTTTAGTTAGGTAATCTTTGGCGCCTTGACGTTTACCCCATACGCGATCGGTTTCTTGATCTTTCGTACTAACAATAATGACTGGGATATCTTTTGTATGTTCAGAGCGAGAAATTTGACGCGTTGCTTGGAAACCGTTTACACCAGGCATTACTACATCCATAAGGATAAGATCTGGTTTCTCTGCTGCTGCGACAGTCACACCATCTGCACCATTATTCGCTTCAATCACCTCAAAGCCATGCTTTGTCAATATTTCTCTAAAACGAAATACTTCAGTCGGTGAGTCATCGATAATTAAAATACGCTTTGCTTTCATTTTTTTCCCCCAAAATTACAAAAAAATCAGCTACTTCACATAAGTGCGAATAGCATTTACTAACTCATCTTTACTAAACGGTTTAGTTAGGTACTCATCTGACCCAACAATTTGCCCTTTGGCACGATCGAACAAGCCATCTTTACTTGATAGCATGATGATTGGTGTATCTTTATACTGCTGTGAATTCTTAATCAAAGCACATGTTTGATAACCATCTAGACGTGGCATCATGATATCAATAAATATGATATCTGGACTGGTCTCTGTAATTTTTGACAATGCTTCAAAACCATCAACAGCCGTGATCACTTCAAAACCTTCGCGCTGTAATAGCGTTTCTGCTGTACGACGAATAGTTTTAGAATCGTCAATGACCATTACCTTTAGACTGCTCATTTTATCCCCTTGCATTAGAATGATGCTTTAAATGCTCATCTAATCAGTTAATTTATTTAGTCAACAACTTTTCGAGCTTATTACTTACTATTAAACATTCATTTAGTGGAATTTTCAATAAATAAATTAATACAAACTCGCTAACCATATCATTTCTAAATTAATATTCTTTTACAACTCAAACTATTTCAGCTAATTTCAAAATAACACTTGAGCATTAAAAAGTATTCGGTTGATAATAGCGTACTTATTACTCTATTTATTACTTTTTTGAGACTCTAATGTACTTAAAACACGTTTTTTCACCAAAAAGTCGTCGTCATTTAAGCAAAACAATTTTGTCTTCTTTCTTTGTGTCATTTTTTTTCTTTATTTTTAATCAAACCAGTTTTGCAACAACTTGGTACAGATATTACGATCGTCAAGGGGTACCATTAATTAGTACATCTGTTTCTCCAGAACATATACGTAATGGATATGATGTACTTAATGGGAATATGGAACTTATACAAAAAGTACCTGCATTACAAAATACTGAAATATCTAGACAAAAACGAGAGCAAGAAGCCGAACAAGATGTTTTAAATGAAAAAGTTCGACAAATTTATACGCATAGCAACATTGCAACCAAACGTAAGAATAATTTATTACGGGGAATTCAAGACAAAATTGCGTTACAAAGCAAACAATATGATTCTTTGCAAGGATATCTAAGAGACCTTCGTCATGATGAATTTGAACTTCTCTATCGAAATAAAATTGTACCGAAATCATTGAAAAATAATATTGAGCAAACTACAAATCGTATTCGTGACTCACAAAAGAAAATGAACGATTTACAGACTCAATATGAACAAACTGAACAGCAATACGACAAGATCATTAATAGATTAAAAAAATTGGAAGAACGCTAGCCAGAAGTTATTTACTTCTTCGTCATTTTCTACCAAACTGCACGATTAGACTTTGATGGTTTAACGGTCGCCTTACTTTTAATGATGTAAAGTAAAGTTTGTATTTTATTTTTGGTATTAGGACAACTTCAAATGCGCGCGAGTCGCTTTTTGTTTGCAACACTCAGAGAGAACCCGAGCGATGCTGAAATTATTTCACATCAGCTCATGCTTCGAGCAGGGATGATTCGTAAACTTGCGTCAGGATTATATACATGGCTACCCACGGGGAAACGTGTCCTGAATAAGATTGAAAAAATCATTAAAGAAGAAATGGATCGCTCTGGTGCACTAGAAGTCTTCATGCCTGTTGTTCAGCCTGCAAGCTTATGGCAAGAATCAGGTCGTTTTGAACAGTACGGTCCTGAGTTAACACGTTTCAAAGATCGTCATAATAACGATTTTGTGCTCGGCCCAACACATGAAGAAGTAATTACAGATCTGGTACGCAATGAACTGAAAAGTTATAAGCAATTGCCTTTGAATTTTTATCAGGTTCAAACCAAATTTAGAGACGAAATTCGTCCTCGCTTTGGTATTATGAGATCGCGTGAGTTTATTATGAAAGATGCTTATTCTTTTCATATTAATCAAGCATCTCTACAAGAAACCTATGAGGTTATGTACGATACCTATTGTCGTATTTTCACACGTCTTGGTTTAAACTTTAGACCAGTACAAGCAGATACAGGTTCTATTGGTGGTTCTGCTTCGCATGAGTTTCATGTACTTGCATCAAGTGGTGAAGATGCTATCGTTTTTTCAACGGAGTCAAACTTTGCTGCAAATGTTGAAAAAGCAGAAGCTATTTTAGTAGGTGATAGACCAACTGCTCAACAGGACATGCAAATCGTAGATACACCAAATCAAAATACGATTGCTAAAGTTTCCGATTATCTGAAGGTACCTGCACAACAAACAGTAAAAGCGTTACTGGTTCAAGGTGTGGCTTCAGAAGAAAATCCACAAATTCCTGTAATCGCATTATTTGTACGTGGTGATCACGAACTAAACACTATTAAGGCAGAATCACACCCACATATTGCAGCTCCGCTCACGTTTGCTACAGAAGAGCAGCTCGCATCGCATGGTTTAACTGCTGGATATATTGGACCACAAGGCCTAAAAGAGAAAGGCATTACTGTCATTGTAGATCGAGCAGCTTCTATACTTTCAGATTTTGTAGCAGGTGCTAATACAGTAGACCAACATGCTACTGGTCTTAACTGGGACAGAGATGCTACCTATTCTGAAGTCTATGACTTGCGTAATGTAGTAGATGGCGATCCATCTCCAGATGGTCATGGCACGTTACAAATTAAACGTGGTATTGAAGTTGGTCATATTTTCCAACTCGGACAGAAGTATTCAGAAGCATTAAATTGCACTGTACTTGGTGAAGATGGAAAGCCGACTATTGTTTCTATGGGTTGCTATGGCATTGGTGTTACCCGCGTCATTGCAGCAGCAATAGAACAAAATCACGATGATAAAGGCATTATTTGGCCAAAAGCATTAGCACCTTTTGATATTGCGATTGTCCCAATGAATGGACATAAATCTCCTCGCACGCTTGAAGCTGCAGAAGAACTTTATGAAGAGTTACTAAAGCTAGGTTACGATGTATTGCTAGATGACCGAAATGAACGTCCGGGAGTTAAATTCTCCGACCTTGAATTAACTGGTATTCCTCATCGTATTGTTATTGGAGAAAAGGGTCTAGATGCAGGCACTTTCGAATACAAAGGCCGTAGAGATGAGACAGCTACGAACCTAAATAAAGATGAACTTTTAGAAAAACTGAAAAGTTAATCCAAAAAAACCGCTCAAAATGAGCGGTTTTTTTATGCTTTAGGTAATGTTACACCTGTTTGACCTTGGTATTTGCCACCACGGTCTTTGTAGGATGTCTCACATACTTCATCACTTTCAAAAAATAGCATTTGCGCAACACCCTCTCCCGCATAAATTCTTGCAGGAAGATTCGTCGTATTCGAAAATTCTAATGTCACATGACCTTCCCACTCTGGCTCAAGTGGTGTGACGTTAACAATAATACCACAGCGTGCATATGTCGATTTTCCTAGGCATACAGTTAATACATTTCGTGGGATACGGAAATACTCCACTGTGCGCGCTAAAGCAAATGAGTTAGGTGGAATAATACATACATCTGATTCAATATTAATGAAACTCTTATCATCAAAATTTTTAGGATCTACAATTGCCGAATGCACATTTGTAAATACTTTAAACTCAGGTGCACAACGTACATCGTATCCATAACTTGAAACACCATATGAAATCAGCTTTTCACCTTGATCATTAAAACGAACCTGATTTTCTGCATAAGGTTCAATCATGCCATGTTCACGGCTCATCTCGCGAATCCAACGATCAGATTTAATTGCCATATTTATTCCAAATTAAATAATCATATCTCTGCACGTACTTTAACTGAAAATATAACTGATTCAAAGTCGTGTATTGGGCTACTTCACGAAATTATTCAGCAACAGGTTTTTGACTTCTTCTCCCCGTCCAGAAAGAAGTGCTTTGACCGCATATAAAGAAGTAGATGTAACCTGATTAAGATGAGGGTCAGGAGGCATAACTAACTCTACAGGGTTGGTATGAACGTCTAATAATGCTGGACCATCATGTTCTAAAAATTCCTGTACCGCTTGCTCTAGTCCCTCTCCTGTTTTAATAGTACGACCATAAAAACCAATTACTTCTGCCAATTTCCCGAAATCGGGATTCATTAAATCTGTATAATGATCTAAAAGTCCCTCAACTTTCTGCTCTAATTCCACAAAATTTAAAGAACTATTATTTAAAACAACAATTTTTATGGGTAGTTTTTCTTGAACCGCTGTTAATAAATCGCCTAAAAGCATGGCTAAGCCACCATCACCACAAATAGCAATGACTTGTCTAGATGGAAATGCCTTTTGTATACCTAAAGCCTGAGGCATTGCATTTGCCATCGTGCCATGCAATAAACTGGTCAATGTTCTACGCTTTCCATTCACATCAATATGGCGCAAAATCCAGACCATTGGAGAACCACCATCTGCAGTAAAAAATGCATCATCTGTAGCATATCTATTCAGTAAAGAAACGACATATTGTGGATGTATTAAGCCATTTTTGCCGACCCTCTCCTCTTCTTTACGCGTTTGATCACTTTGCTGCTTAAGCGATAATATATGCGTTAGAAACGAGCTATCACTTTTCTCATTGAGCAAAGGCAATAATGCATCCAAAGTCGTATGAATTTGCCCTACTGCTCCAATTTCAATTGGATGACGTCGCCCTAAATGTTCTGGGTTAATATCTATCTGTATAATTTTAGTATGATGTGGATAATACTGAGACCATGCAAAGTCGGCTCCAAGTAATATTAATAAGTCACAATCCATGAGAGCATGATAGCCAGCTTTAGCACCAAATACGCCCGTCATTCCTACATTATAAGGATTGTCATATTCGATAAAATCTTTAGAACGTGAAGTATGCGCAATTGGTGCTTTAATTTTTTCTGCTAACTGAATAAGTTGCTTATGTGCCTGTGCTGCACCAACACCTGCATAAATCGTTATATTCTCACAGCTATTGATTAATTCTTTAATTTCATAAAGTTCACTCTGTGCGGGTAAAACTTGAGGATTAGTAACATAAGTACGAAAACTATCATCATCTTCTATGTGAGCTTCACTAATGTTTGCAGGAACAATAACAACTGCAACCCCTTTCTTATTTATAGCTGCCTGACAAGCGAGCGTAAAAATACGACGTGCTTGAGATGCTTGTGTAATTTCCTCACAAAATACGCTACATTTTTCATAAACAGATTTAAAGTCGACATATTGAGGAAAATCAACAAATCCCGCTATATCTGTTGAAAGCTGGCTCGCAATAAGTATGACAGGTGCCTTATTACGATGAGACTCATAGAGACCATTAATAAAGTGCAAACTGCCCGGGCCACAAGAACCTGCGCATGCTGTTAGTTCTCCACTCATTAAACTATCTGCACCCGCAGCAAAACCACCTACCTCTTCATGGCGTACATGAACCCAATCAATTTTACTTTTTGCTATAGAATTCGTTATATGATTTAGTGTATCACCTACAATGCCATAACATCGTTTTACACCTGCATCCTCTAAAACTTCTACAATTAGATCCGATACTTTTTTTGTCATTTCTATTTCCTTTAATATTATTTTTTTACGACTTACTTTTAATGTATTTTCTTCTCTTTTTTAAAAAAAATACGTTCACTTATGTCTCAAATTTGTATAGAAATATCACTTTATATTTTATATAGACAAATAAAAAAGATAGCTATTAAAGCTATCTTTTAAAAAGAAAAAATATCGTTTTAAGGCATGTCACTATGCTTTATATCAAATGCTTTACGCATAATTTTAGTATCAGGATTACCTGTAATTGGATCATCCGGATAATATCCCACATGCATCACACCTTGTTGATACAAAGACTTAATCGTATCTGCTAACTCCTGTGTCGGAATAGGCTTACTGTTTTGTCTCCAATCAACCGCTTGTAATTCAACAACAGATTTACGAATACCATTTGGATATTGTTTCAAACGTTTCACAATGTCTGCA
>NZ_VTDQ01000006.1 GCF_015627175.1 Acinetobacter pollinis
GTGTAGGAATGCCACTTACTCAAAATCAAAAAGATGTTGCATGGCCGTGCAATAAAGAAAAGTACATTGTCCACTACCCTGAAACACGAGAAATCTGGTCTTTTGGTTCTGGCTATGGTGGAAATGCATTACTTGGCAAAAAATGTCTTGCATTACGTATTGCATCCGTTATGGGGCGTGAACAAGGTTGGCTTGCAGAACATATGCTTATACTAGGCATCACCAACCCTCAAGGTAAAAAGCATTATATTGCAGCAGCTTTTCCATCTGCTTGTGGTAAAACAAACTTTGCGATGCTTATTCCACCAAAAGAATATAATGGCTGGAAAATAGAAACCGTTGGGGATGATATTGCTTGGATTAAACCAAGTGAAGATGGTCAACTCTACGCGATTAATCCTGAAGCGGGTTTCTTTGGCGTTGCACCAGGTACAAATACAAAAACTAATCCAAACTGTATGGCAACCTTACATAAGGATGTGATTTATACCAATGTTGCTGTATCTGATATAGGTGAAGTATGGTGGGAAGGTCTTACCAAAGAAGCACCTAATAATCTAACAAATTGGAAAGGTCAACCACATCAAGACGGTGAAAAAGCCGCACATCCAAATGCTCGTTTTACAGTTTCTGCATCGCAATGCCCATCCATTGATGCCGACTGGGAAAATCCAGCGGGTGTACCAATTTCTGCCTTTATTTTTGGTGGCCGTAGAGCTGATACCATTCCTTTAGTTTCAGAGGCATTTGACTGGGTTGATGGTGTATACAAAGCAGCCACTATGGGTTCTGAAACAACTGCAGCAGCCGTCGGACAACAAGGTGTTGTACGTCGTGACCCATTTGCTATGTTGCCATTTACAGGATACAACATGGCGGATTACTTTGACCACTGGTTACAAATCGGCGATCAACTAGAAAAACAAACGAAAATTCATGGGACGAAAGTTCCAAAAATATTTAATGTAAACTGGTTCCGTCGTGATGATCAAGGCAATTTCATCTGGCCTGGTTTTGGTCAAAACATGCGTGTACTCGAATGGATTATTCAACGTTGTGAAGGTCAAGCGAATGCAACTGAAACACCAATTGGACTAGTTCCAGAATACGAAGATCTAAATTGGACTGGAAGCAACTTTTCTGAAGAACAATTTGAACAAGTGACCGATCTTGATCAAGCGCTTTGGATTCAAGAAGTTGAAAGCCATCATGCGCTTTTTGAGAAGCTAGGTCATAAACTTCCACAAGCTTTAATCAAAAGACAGCAAACTTTGTTAGAAAAATTAAAAGAAAATATATATGCTTAATATTTTAAACAT
The DNA here is from genome assembly GCF_015627175.1 of Acinetobacter pollinis. GTDB lineage: Bacteria > Pseudomonadota > Gammaproteobacteria > Pseudomonadales > Moraxellaceae > Acinetobacter > Acinetobacter pollinis. The sequence continues at coordinate 1,320 of NZ_VTDQ01000006.1, forward strand.
ATAGCAGTAAATTATGGCCACATTATCGTGGCCATTTTTATAATATCTCTATAGAAAATTTAAATATTTAAGCTTAATATGCTTTCACGTCCTACAACAATAGATATGGAAAACTTATGATGAAAAAATTAATATTTACAACTTCATCAATTGCCTTACTCTCTCTTACAGCTTGCCAAAATGTACCTCAAAAATACAATGGTAATGCAGGCTATCAATTAGAGAGCAAAACAAATAATAGTGCGATTATTAGCTACACTTTAGCGGTACAACCAAATCATGCATTTAATCAAACTAAACTTGAAAATGCGTGTAAGAAAACTTTAGGTCAAAACCAAAGCTACAATGTAAAAATTCTAAGTACAGATGAAATTATTAACCCTGCCAATACAAACCCATCTAACGGTATTAATATTGGACATAGCAAAACAACTTTTGGACTTGCTAACACCAATACAGGCGACAACAATATGGCTTCACGCACAGCATTAGGTACACATCCTAATACCTTAACTGTCGTACGTTATCAATGTACTCCTAAATAAAAAGCACAGCTTTGCTGTGCTTTTTATGAAATCAACCGTTTAAGCCAATGCTTTCTCAGCAGCTTCTACAGTTTGACGGATCAATGTAGTAATCGTCATTGGTCCAACACCACCAGGTACTGGAGTGTAAGCAGAAGCGATCTCTTCGATACCAGCCAACTGAATATCACCTACACCACCATTTTCACGAGGATGGAATCCAGCGTCAACTACAACAGCACCTTGCTTAATCCAGTCTTTCTGAATAAGCTCTGCTTTACCTACAGCACCTACAATAATGTCTGCTTGTTTTACAAGTTCAGCTAAATTCTGAGTACGAGAATGACAGATTGTAACAGTTGCATTGGCCTGTAAAAGCATCATTGCCATAGGCTTACCCAAAATAGCAGAACGACCAACCACTACCGCATGCTTTCCTGAAATCTCAATATTATTTTCTTGAAGAATTGTCATAATTCCTGCAGGTGTAGCAGAACCATATGCAGACTCTCCCATTGCCATACGACCAAAACCGAGACAAGTCACGCCATCGACATCTTTTTCTAAACGAATAGCATCAAAGCATGCACGCTCATCAATTTGTGCAGGCACGGGATGTTGCAATAAAATACCATGAACATCTGGATTAGCATTTAATTTTTCAATTTCAGCAAGTAACTCTTCAGTCGTTGTACTTTCAGGAAGCTCAATTTTTAATGAGTCCATTCCAACACGACGACATGCATTTCCCTTCATACGTACATATGTTGCAGATGCGCCATCATCACCAACTAAAATTGTTGCTAATATTGGAGTACGCCCAGTTTTTGCCTTAAGTACCTCTACTCGTTGAAGTAAGTTACTCTCAATTGTTTTTGCTAATGCCTTTCCATCTAGAACCAGTGCCACGGCGCATCTCCACAGATCATTTTTAAACTAATAACGCAATAATACATGATTATTTTAGCAATTTTATTTTATATGCTGATTTTATGAACATATATCCACAATTATCTATTGTGTTTTTTCAAAAGGTTGCTAATATGTGCATCACCAAGACATGGCGGGGTGGCAGAGTGGTCATGCAGCGGACTGCAACTCCGTGTACGCCGGTTCGATTCCGACCTCCGCCTCCAATCTTGGTAAAGCCCGGGTGGTGAAATAGGTAGACACAGGGGATTTAAAATCCCCCGCCCACAAAGCGTGCCGGTTCGAGTCCGGCCCCGGGCACCATTTTAAAACACTTAAAATGGTGCCAAAATTAACCAGCTATAAGCTGGTTTTTTTGTATCTTATTTTTATAATTTAATGGGCTATGTGATGATAGCCCACTTAAAATATATTGTTAGGTTAATGCCAATACAACAACTGCAAAACACATACAATAAATTCCAAACAAATGCCAACGTCCACTTTCTAACCATGAAGATAGCCATTTTAATGCGGCTAAGCCTGCAATAAAACTTGCCACCATTCCTACTAAACTAGGCACAATGAACTGACTCATATGTACATGCATTCCAGCTTGTGTATGTAATAAACGTACAAATTCTTTAAGAATAATGACTGGTGTAAGCACAACAGCTAAGGCAAAACTAAATTCTTCAACTTTCTGACGAGATAATCCAAGCAATAATCCTGTAGATATGGTAGCACCTGAACGTGAAAAACCACGGAACGGTAAACAAAGCGCTTGGACTGCTCCAATAATAGAAGCCTTTTTTAGATCTAATTCATATTTTTGATCTTGCTTTAAACGAGATGACAAAATGATAATAATACCTGAAGCAAATAATGCTGTTGCCATGAGTTTAGAGTTACTAAAAAGGTGTTCAATTTCAAAACTTTCTGCATTACCAAAAAATACATGTTTAATAAACGATTGTAATGCCAATCCTAAGCATCCAGTTACTGCAGTCGCAGCAATAATATAAAATGCTTGCTTTTTAAAGTTCTGTACCGATGAAAAATATGTTTTCTTCCATGAACTCCAAAAATAAACAATAACTGCAAACATCGTTCCTGTATGTAACATAACCAATAAGAATGTCATTTCAGGTGCCGAAGGATCAAAACCCATCAATTTTTCAGCTAAAATCACGTGAGATGAACTTGAAACTGGAAGTAACTCTGCAAGCCCTTGAATAATTGCCAGTATAATGACATGGAATAAATTCATTAAAATACTCTTTTTAAAATTCTTGGGGGCTTTATACGAACCATTTCTTATAAAGACATTAAAAAAAACAATTCATTTACTATCTTATTAATTTTGATTTTATTTTATACACCTATTTTCGATTTGAATAAAACATCAGCAACAAAAGAAATAATCTCTTGCTATTAGTTATATAATTCTCTAAGATTCATCACACATGCCCGGGTGGTGAAATAGGTAGACACAGGGGATTTAAAATCCCCCGCCCACAAAGCGTGCCGGTTCGAGTCCGGCCCCGGGCACCATTTTAAAACACTTAAAATGGTGCCAAAATTAACCAGCTTATAGCTGGTTTTTTTTATTTTTCTAGCATCCAATCTATAGCTGCATCAAATAAAACATAACCTTCATTAGATAAATTATTAAATGTATCATTGCTTAGAAAGAACATTAAACGACGTGCAGGCGCTAGACTTTCATAATCCATAGTACTCCCCTTTTCATAACCCCAAATCGCAGGTTTTTCAGGCTGTCCATAAATTGTAGCAATAATTATTGCACCTAATCCTGGCTTTCCCCAACTCATAGGTGCTTGAGCCTTATAGACATTCACTACACCAGCATTTAGATGAGCAGACAATGAATGTGGTTGGTTTACCAACCAAAGATATCTTTCTTTCTCTACTTCACCAAAATCTGAATGAATACGTTTACCAGTCATCGCTAAATCATCAAGATAATCGTTTTCCCAAGTCATTAAAGGAATAGGCAACGTCTTCCATCCCATCTTTAAATTCTTAGCTGCAACTGTAGAATAAATAAGCACTAAGTCTATATTTTCAATTTTTGATGGATCAATTGACTGATCGACTAGATCAACCGTATTTCCCTTTTTCTGTAAATATGCTTGAATCGTACGATCGGACTTTATATCAACACCATTCATCTGAGAAACCAGCATAATATGTGCAGCGTGGGCTTGTGATATAAAAACAACCATAAATGTTAAAAAAATATAACGTAATAATGAGAGCATATATATTCCTATATAGAAATAAACCAAGAATAGGGAGAAATTCTTGGTTTATGATTAGGTATAAGTTAAAACTTCATGGTTGCTCTGAGTGCAAATTCTCTCGCATCGCCTCGAGATACATTTAAGTAAGCAGCTCCATCTAAACCTGTAGTAGAGGTAAAATAATCTTTATCAAATAAATTATTTACATTGAACTTCAGATTCAAATTCTTTCCAGCAAGCAATGTGTCATAACTAATAAATGCATTTACTAAAGTATAGTCTGGAAGTTTAAAATTATTTGACTGATCACCTGGACGATTGCCCACATAATTGCTACTTGCACCAAATCTTAACTGTCCATTTGCAAATTGGCCATAATCGTAAGACAACGACAATGATGCAGTATTTTTTGCAACATTTGGCAAGTATTTCCCGATCGCAGTCACATTCGTAGAGTCTGTTACTTTTGCATGTGTATAAGCATAAGTTAGAACAGCATCAACTTTATCCGTCAAACGCCCTGAAATATCTAGTTCTACCCCTTTAGATCTGGCATCTTGTGCAGTTGAAATATTCAAAGAAGTATCATTATCAATGATATTGGTCTTCTTAATATCATACAGTGCTAAATTGGCAGTAAGACGGTCATCCATCTCATACTTGAGACCAATTTCATAAGATTTTGCTTGTTCAGGCGGGGTTGCATTGTTTAATTGCGTTTTATATCCTGCAATCGTCCAACTTGGCTTCAATGATTCAGTGTAGCTAGCATAAGTAGAGATTTGGTCATTAAATTTATAAACCAAACCTGCTCTTGGTAACCATTTACCATCGTTAGTATCAGTGTTTACATTAAACGGGCGACCTTTCCCAGCAGTTTGTTGCCAGTGTGTATAACGTGCGCCCAACACTGCAATCCATTGATCAGTTAGATATAAAGAATCTTGTAGGTAAAAGCCATAAGTGTGTAAGTTATTGGTTTGATCACTTGCTGTAGCATCAATTGTAGATGGTAAGACAACATTTGAACCAGATAGCGTCTCGTAATTGATACTTTTCTGATTAGCAGCAACAGTACGCCATAAATCTTTACGATAATACTGTACATAAGATGCTTCAGTACCTATCTGAATATCATGGCGTAAACCAAAAATTGAGGCTTTACCATTAAGATAAATATTTCCAAAACTCGAAATACTTTCTGCACCTGTCGTGGCATCATTACTGCGTTTTAATGTATGGGTTGTGGTATTTAAAGAACCTGGTACGGCTCTCATTTGTCCCGCATCATATAATTCTTTATTATAGCTATAACCTGCATGTAGCATCCAATCTGCATTCAAATAATGATCTAAAGTCAATTGAGCAAGGTGATCCTCACCTTTCATTTGATTAGAAGCTGTATCTAAACGCGTATATTTTGAGATAGGAAGTACCTTACCTGTTCCAAAACGGTCAATAATAGTAGAACGATCAAAAGGTACATCGAACTTATGATATTGATAACTTGCATTTATCTTTGTTTGACCATTATCCCATTGAACACTTGGTGCAATAAGCTGCTGATTATTATATCCAAAGTTTCTCCAATAATCTTTTCTCGATTGGTCAGCGATCAGACGATAAGAAAACTGACTTGTTCCAATTTGCCCTGTCGTATCTACACTTGCACCTACCCCATTTTTTCCACGTGCATAACTCGAGCCATAAATAGAAACCTCTGTACTTTGTTTCTGTTGGGGCTGTTTAGTTACAACATTCACAACCCCACCCGGATCCATAATCCCATATAACAATGTTGCAGGTCCTTTCAACACCTCAATTTTACTGACCGCCGCATTCATGATACGCCCTTGAACAATTGGCATACCATTTACCATAATTGAACCGTCACGGTTATCCCCAAAGCCTCTTTTCATAACCGTATCTTGTGTACCTGCCAAGGTGTTTCCTTGCGTAATACCGCTCACCTGTGTGAGTGCATTATCCAAATTTTCTGGCTCGTAGTCTCTAATATACTGAGGTGGTACAACATTCACCGTTTGCGGTGTATCAAGATTCTTTTGTGTACTACGTAAAGTCGACATATCACTTTTTGCGACATAATGCTGTGCATTTTCATCTTGTGAAGACGAAGTAATTGTAGGAAGCATTAAAGAATCATTTGCATGCGCATATGTAATACTAAGTAAAGAAACTGACAGAAGAGTCTTTGAGAATCGAGAAGTGTTTTTCATATAACTAAAAGCAACAAAATTTAAACTAAACGATACATATAATAATTCTCATTTTCAATAAATATAAGCGATTTTTATATAGGAAAATTCTATTAATTATTTTTTGAGAAAGATTTATCTTATAAAAATTGTATAAAATACCTACATTTAAGCACCAAATTACTTGCATTCCTCATTCATTTTATCTATTATCTGCCACATGCCCGGGTGGTGAAATAGGTAGACACAGGGGATTTAAAATCCCCCGCCCACAAAGCGTGCCGGTTCGAGTCCGGCCCCGGGCACCATTTTAATATTTTTGAAATGGTATCTAAATTAAACCAGCTTAAAGCTGGTTTTTTTATTGGTGCTGTTAACAAATCAATACAACAGAATATATTTCTTCATAAAAATAAATGAAATCCCAAAATACAAGCACTTATCATCATGAAGGTGAAAGTGCTATATTGTCGCGTATTAAAATTATGGAATAGATGAATCATGAAAAAATTAATGCTTGCTACACTTTGTGCTTCTACTCTTGTACTTGGTGCATGTGCAAAAAAACCAGAATCAGCTCAACACAATGATTCTCAAGCACAACAACAAAGTGCTCCAGCAACACCAACATATAGCCAAGACAATGTTGCAGATATCAAAGCAGATTTAAAAGCACTTCAAGAACTGTCTAATAAAAAAGCTCAAGAAGGTGTAAAATTCCAAGAAGAAGCTGTGGAAGCAGAAAAATCTGGTAAAGAAGACCAAATTCAAGCCATAGTTGGAAAAATGAAAAGTTTTGTTGATGGCTTTAATACGGAACTGACTTCACTTACGCTCAAAAGTGCTGAAGTAAATAGCTTACGCATTAAAATGGTAGAATCAAACAATTATGGTCTAGAGCTTGCTCAAGAAAGTATTGCAAAAACACCTGATGAAAAGAAAATGACCGATCTTCAGAAAAAGGTCAATGATGTACAACAACAAATGTTAGACATCATGCAAAAACTTCAAGCAAAAGTAGGTAACTTACAGCAAGCTGCCTCTGAAGCTCATACAACACCAAAAACTGAGAAATAATTTATATTCTACAATATGAGCAGATGAGTTTATTGTATAAACTTATCTGTTCACTATGTCATAGCGTCTCTTTCTATGTCTTCTCTGCATTCCATACGACAGCAACTTAGAAAACAAAGAAAATTGCTTACCTCTTTTCAGCAAAAACAAGCAGCATATGCATGTTTCTCTAAAATCATGCACCTCAGTCAATTCCAACACGCAAAGCATATTGGTTTATATCTAGATGCCTTTGGAGAAATTGAAACTCGTCTCTTTTTTTTATACTGTTTTAAGCTTAAAAAAACAGTGTATCTTCCAAAAATATGTGAAATGAACCAACGCTTAACATGGGTGAAAGTTACAAAGAATCAATACCTCAACTATCGATTTAGCAAGCATCAACTTGGCATGTATCAACCACAAAATCATAGAGGTATTCACACACAAAACTTAGATTTATTGTTTATGCCACTGCTTGGATGCGATGCTTATGGGACCCGACTCGGCATGGGTGGTGGGTTTTATGATCGAACCTTAGCTGATTGCCCAACCACGCCTTATAGAGTAGGTTTGGCACATGATTTTCAGTTGATCTCTACACCATTAGTACGTAGAGCATGGGATCAGCCGATTGACGCTTTATGTACCCCATCTCATTATCATAAGTTTAACTCAAAGAGGTACAATTAGTTGTTTTTTTCGACGAATCCCGAGTTTTTTAGTCTTTTTTAATATATTCCCCTTGTAATTTAAAAAAAGTGCATCACTATAAAAATATATGGCAACAATGTTGTCACTCATTAGGAGTGCCCCATGACTGAACAAATTATGAATAATGAAAGTTCTCATGAACTTAAAAATATTCCAAACGAATTACCTCTTTTAGCGTTACGAGATGTGGTGGTTTATCCTCACATGCAAATCGCACTTTTTGTTGGTCGTGAAAAATCGATTAAAGCTGTTGATGTGGCGCGTAACAGTGACAATTTAGTATTTGTAGTTGCGCAAAAAGATTCCCTAACAGAAGATATCGACCAAGAAAACTTATATCAATACGGTACAGTTGCAAAAATTGTTCAAGTTGTTAATCACGAGAATGATGAAAACTGTATTAAAGTATTAATTGAAGGTTTATATCGCTCAAAATTAGAAAGTATTTCAGAGCAAGAAAGCCACTTTACTGCACAGCATAATCCAAGCCCAATTCATGTTGGCTTAGATGAAGAAGCGCAATCAGATCGCCTACAAGAGCTTAAAGGTCTATTTGCCCAATATGCAGAAGCAAAACTGCGTAATGCACGTGAACTTATTGCAGCAGCAAATAAAATAGATGACCTACTACAACTTCTATTTTTTGTAGCAACACGTGTACCGCTGAACATTGCTGTAAAACAGAACTTTTTAGAAGAAGACCTATTTGAAGCTCACTTAAAAGAGCTGATGACTTACCTTCTTCAACAGTCTGAAGAACAGCAAATTGAGCAAAACTTACATGAAAATGTAAAACGCCAAATGGAAAAGAACCAACGTGAATACTTTCTAAATGAGAAAATGAAAGTTATTCAACGTGAACTTTCAGACATGAATGGCGGTGCAGACGATGAAGTTGCTGAGTTAGAAAAACGTCTTAGTGAGGCAGACCTGCCAGAACATGTTCGTAAAAAGGCAGAAGTTGAATTTCGTAAGCTCAAGGCAATGCAACCTGCGTCAAGTGAAGCTGCTGTCGTTCGTAATTATCTAGATGTTATTTTAGATACGCCTTGGAACAAGGCGAGCAAAGTTAGTATTAACTTGAACAAAGCACAAGAAATTTTAGATAAAGACCATTACGGCTTAGATGAAGTTAAAGCTCGTATTGTCGAATATCTAGCTGTTCAATCGCGTGTGAAAAAATTACGTGGCCCTATACTCTGTCTAGTAGGTCCTCCTGGTGTGGGTAAAACCTCTCTTGGTGAATCTATCGCTAAAGCTACAGGCCGTGAATTTATTCGTATGGCATTAGGTGGCGTGCGTGACGAAGCAGAAATACGTGGGCACCGTCGTACATATATTGGTGCGATGCCAGGAAAAATTGTGCAATCTTTAACAAAATCAGGTGTGAAGAATCCTCTCTTCTTACTCGATGAAATTGATAAGATGGCTCAAGACTACCGTGGTGATCCTGCTTCTGCACTTCTTGAAGTACTTGATCCATCACAAAACAGTAAGTTTAACGACCACTATTTAGATCTAGACTTAGACCTATCTGAAGTCATGTTTATTTGTACTGCAAATAGTATGAATATTCCCGAAGCCTTACTAGACCGTATGGAAGTTATTCGTCTACCAGGTTATACAGAAGAGGAAAAAGTAAATATTGCTTCTCGCTATTTGGTTCCAAAAGCAGTGAAAGATAATGGCTTACGTCCAAAAGAACTCACTGTACATGAAGAAGCGATTAGAGATATTGTACGTCGTTATACACGTGAAGCTGGTGTTCGTAGCCTCGAGCGAGAAGTTTCTAAGATTGCACGAAAAGTGGTCAAAGAAGCAGTTAGTAAAAAGGCGAAAAACCTGCATATTGATGTAACAGAGTCAAACTTACCTGAGTTTTTAGGTGTACACAAATTTGACTACGGCGTTGCAGAAGAAGAAGCTCAAATTGGCCGTGTAAATGGCTTAGCTTGGACATCTGTTGGTGGTGAGCTATTAACCATTGAAGTCGCTGCAGTTAAAGGAAAAGGAAAATTTGTTACAACAGGTTCTCTCGGCGATGTAATGAAAGAATCTATTACTGCAGCAATGACTGTTGTAAGAACACGTGCAGACGAACTCGGTATTGAATCAACACGTTTTGAAGAAACAGACGTGCATGTGCATTTACCAGAAGGCGCTACGCCTAAAGATGGACCATCAGCAGGTTTAGCTTTAACAACAGCACTTGTGTCTGCCTTTACAGGTATACCAATTCGTGCAGATATCGCAATGACAGGTGAAACCTCACTACGTGGACACGCGCTACGTATTGGAGGATTAAAAGAGAAATTACTAGCGGCTCATCGTGGCGGTATTAAGCTCGTATTTATTCCTCAGGACAATGTAAGAGACTTGGCTGAGATCCCTGATAATGTTAAAGAAGGACTAGAAATCAAAGCTGTGAAAACAATTGATGATGTTCTTCCATTTGCATTGACAGAGATGCCAAAGCCTTTACCTACCCCTTTGGCAAAACCTGTTACCGAAAACAAAGTGACTAGACACTAGTCACTCAAGAATAAAAAGCCACTCTTATGAGTGGCTTTTTATTCTCATCTATAAATTAATGGTGTAGTAAAATACTTGCTATAACACCTGTTGCTGCTGCAACTAAAATATATTGACCATCTACATGTAACCAACGATGTCCGCTTGGTGGTGGTGGTAAACCGTTATCACGCCAATTGTCTACGCGATAGTTTCTTCCCCGATATGATTTAGGTATATGACCACCCTGTTGCCATTGACCACCTGAAGGCGCATGGTAGTAATTTGGATATCCACGCATATCTTGTTGTTCATTACGTCCAACATCTCGGTCTCTATGACCACCATGACGCTCTTGATTCTGCATTGGAGCTTGACGACCTTCTGGTCCTGGTCCTCGATCGTCTCCGCCACGATCCCATGGATCTGCAGAAGCCAATCCGCTCATGAGTGTCGCACCACAAAGTAAAGTGACAGTGAAAAAACGTTTTTTAAATTTCAACATGTTAAAGCCTTGTCTAACTCTTTAGATCTACTTTAACCTTCAATATGAGAGCTTCAATGAATAATCATGTTATAGGCTGTAAACAATTAAGTAAGAAATGTATAATATGCATATATTTTATAAAAAGCTTGTAGATCGTGTAATTGATCTATCTTCGGTCTAAATATTTAAGATTCTCTATTTCTCACGTTATAATTATCAGCTTTTAGTCAAACTGTCTTTCTCTCTATGAAAATTAGAATCCTTACTATTGGACAAAAAATGCCTTTGTGGGTACTTACAGGTGTAAATGATTATCTCAAACGTATTCAACCTTTTGTACAAACCCAATTTGTAGAATTACCTATGGCAAAACGAGGAAAAAATGACTCAGATGCAGATATCTTTAAATACTGTCAAATCGAAGGCGAAGCCATTTTAGGGGCATTAAAGCCCAATGAAATTTTGATTGCACTTGAGGTCAATGGCAAGGAATTAAGTACTGAAAAATTGGCTCAAACAATGGAAGATTGGATGCTAGAAGGTCAAGATATTGCTTTAGCGATAGGCGGCCCCGATGGATTAAGCGATCAAGTCCGTCAAGCAGCAAAATGGCATTGGTCATTATCAAAACTTACTTTGCCTCACCCACTTGTTCGTGTCATGCTCATCGAACAGCTTTATCGTGCAATGAGTATTAATCACAACCACCCATATCATCGTGCTTAAACAATTTGCTTATGGGTGTATTTATTTTTAAGGATACGCATGAACCGACAAACACTTCCAGGTTTATTTATTTCACATGGTTCCCCAATGTTGGCACTTGACCCTGAACAAGTTGGTCCTGCATTACATCGCTTAAGTATAAACCTTCCCCAACCTGTGGCAATTATTGTGATGTCAGCACACTGGGAAAGCGAAACACTTGAAGTAAGCACTGCAACTCGTCCTGAAACTTGGCATGATTTTCGTGGTTTTCCCAAAGAACTATATGATATTCGCTATCCTGCACCTGGTGCAATTGAGCTTTCAGAGTGCTTACTGACTCGTTTTGCGGATGCAGATATTCATGCGAATGCAAATAGTACAAGACCCCGAGATCACGGGGTATGGATGCCTTTATTGCATATGTACCCTGATGCAGATATTCCTGTTATTGAAATTTCTCTACCAATGACAGGAAGTGCACATGACATATACACCATTGGCCAAATCCTTGCAGAATTACGCCAAGAACAAATCTTATTAATTGGTTCGGGTAGCATCACGCATAACCTATCAGAATTGTCTTGGCAAAAACAACATTTAGATACACCGCTTTGGGCCTCTAAATTTAGAAACTATATTGTTCAAAAACTACAGCAACAAGATTTTGAAGCAGTCTTGAATTGGGAAAGCTTACCTCATTTAGAGAGAAACCATCCCACATTAGAACATCTTGCACCATTATTTTTTGCTATGGGTACAGGGCATCGCTTTAGTATTGTACACAGTAGCTTTTCTATGGGCACTTTAGGAATGGATATTTATCGTTTTGACTAATCATAAGTGACCAAATTGAAAGCCTGATACAGATATTCCACCAAGAAATTTGGATTCATGATAATTCCTGATAGCCTGTTCATTTTCTGCTGCACCTACCGCAACCATAATTGGAAGTAAATGTTCTTCTCTGGGGTGAGCAAATCGTGCAGCAGGGGCATTTTCCCAATGAATTAAGCGTTGATTCCGTATATCCGTATCATAATTCACCAAAGTTTCATTCAACCAAGTGTCGAATAAACCTGATTCTTTTTCTGCTGTTGCATTAAACTGAGATAAATTATGGTAGGTCAAACCACTTGCAATAATAAGAATATTTTCTTCACGTAATTTTGCCAACTGCCGACCCAATATAATATGTATCATTGGATCCAAACCTTTTTTTAATGAAAGTTGAACCACAGGAATATCCGCTTTGGGGTTAATAACTTGCATAGGTGCAAACATGCCATGATCATAGCCACGTGAGTTATCAATAGAAATATCGATATTTGCAGCTTGTAATTGTTCGACAACACGTTTCGTAAGCTCGGCGTGACCTGAAGAAGGATAATCAATTGCATAGGTTTCTTGAGGAAAGCCATAATAGTCGTACAACATCGTTGGATGTTGTGCACCTTGAACAGTGAAAATACGCTCTTCCCAATGTGCAGAAACCATTAAGATAGCCTGAGGTTGTTGCGTTAGACCTTTCAGAATCTGAGAAAGTGACTGCTCGAGTTGCATATATTGTTTTCTTAATGCTGGCATCCATGGCCATGGCCCTCCCCCATGTGAAACAAAGAAGACAGGTTGCCGTATTGAATGACTCTTCATTTTATGTACCCTAAAATTTCTATTACTTAGTAAAAAGTATGAAACTTTGAAATACATAGAACAATTCAACAAATAGAACACTCCAATGAATGATTAGAACGATCAAATTAAATTCCGACAAATTTACTAGGTTGAGTCTATACTTCAGAGGCAATAAAATAATCCCCTATTTTTTTTAAGACTTTATTTTAACCATGAAAACAGAGCTTTTATCTCCTGCCGGCTCACTTAAAAATATGCGCTATGCCTTCGCTTATGGTGCCGATGCAGTATATGCAGGACAGCCCCGCTATAGCCTTCGTGTTAGAAATAATGAGTTCGACCATGAAACATTAAAGATTGGTATTCAGGAGGCACATACCTTAGGCAAAAAATTCTATGTCGTGGTTAATATCCAGCCCCACAACAGTAAATTAAAAAACTTTCTTGGCGACCTAAAGCCAGTTATCGATATGAAACCAGATGCTCTCATCATGTCTGATCCTGGTTTAATTATGCTTGTACGTGAAAATTTTCCCACTATAGATATACACTTATCTGTACAAGCCAATGCTATGAATTGGGCGACTGTTAAGTTCTGGAAAAACTACGGACTAACACGCGTTATTTTATCTCGTGAATTATCTATAGAAGAAATTGAAGAAATAAAAAAATATGTTCCTGATATCGAGTTAGAAATATTTGTACATGGCGCACTTTGCATGGCCTATTCTGGACGCTGCATGCTTTCAGGATATATGAACAAGCGTGATGCAAATCAAGGAGCTTGTACGAATGCTTGTCGTTGGGAATATAAAGTATTGGATGTTCAAGAAGATCACCTAGGCGACATCATTCCTACAAAAGAAATTCAAAATACACAATCTATTTTATTACAACGTAACAATGAAGATGCTTTTGCAGCAGAAGAAGATGAGCATGGAACATATTTTATGAACTCTAAAGACCTACGTGCAGTCCAACATGTAGAGCGTTTAACAAAAATTGGAGTGACTTCATTAAAAATTGAGGGTCGTACTAAATCTTATTTTTATTGCGCGCGAACAGCTCAAATTTATCGAAAAGCGATCGATGATGCTTTAAATGCTAAACCATTTGATACACAGCTTATGTATCAGCTCGATGGGCTTGCAAATAGAGGATATACAGAAGGTTTTTTAAGACGTCATGTGCATAGTGAATATCAAAACTACACTCATGGTTCTTCAAAATTTGATTATCAACAATTTTGCGGTGAAGTCATTCAACATGAAGATGGATATCTCACGATTGATGTCAAGAATCGTTTTACGATTGGCGATACATTAGAGCTTATGACACCAAAAGGCAATATATCCTTTACACTCAAAGAAATGCTAAATAGGAAACATGAAGCGATCGAAAGTGCAAAGGGCTCAGGACATGTTGTAAAAATACCAAGTCCACTAAAAACATTAGACTGTCAGTTTGCACTTCTCATTCGAAATTTGCCCCATCGTGTAAATGATATACCTTCATCATCATTGGCATACAACATTCAATAGCATGGCTTTAATCATTACAACAGACTGTATTAATTGTGATATGTGCTTACCTGAATGTCCCAATACAGCAATATCAGAAGGTAAGAAAATTTACGAAATTGATCCTGTACGCTGCACAGAATGCGTGGGATTTTACGATCATCCAACATGTATTGCAGTATGCCCGATTCACTGTATAGAACAGCATCCTTCATATTACGAAACAAAAGAAGCTTTACTTGTTAAGTTTCAGGCACTCAATATTCTATAAATCTCTAGCCTATCATCATACGTGATAGGCTAGAATTTTTTAAAATATATCGAATTATTTGTATTAAGATATTTTAAATAAAAAAAAGAGCTAAAGAATAACTCCTTAGCTCTTCTAGCAACACAGAATTAGTTTCCTGAGCGAATAATATAATCAAATGCAGATAGCGCTGCTTTAGCACCTTCACCTGTTGCTATAATAATTTGCTTATAAGGCACAGTTGTACAATCGCCTGCTGCAAAAACACCTTTTACATTGGTTTCATTGCGTTCATTAATTACAATTTCCCCACGTTTAGACAGTTCTACAGCACTATTTTTAAGGAAGTCTGTATTTGGTAATAAACCAATTTGGACAAAAATACCTGCCAGTTCAACGGAATGTACTGCTTCAGTTGTACGATCTTTATATTTTAGACCTGTAACTTGAGCACCGTCACCTAAAACTTCAGTTGTCTGAGCACTCATAATGACTGTTGAATTAGGTAAGCTGTGCAATTTATCTTGTAGTACTTGGTCTGCAAGTAAATGGTCACTAAATTCGATCAGTGTTACATGCTCAACAATACCTGCTAAATCAATTGCAGCTTCTACACCCGAGTTACCACCACCAATAACAGCAACATGTTTGCCTTTAAACAAAGGGCCATCACAGTGTGGACAATATGCAACACCACGTGTACGGTATTCTTTCTCACCAGGAACGTTTAGCTCTCTCCAACGTGCACCTGTAGAAAGAATTACAGATTTCGATTCAAGTTTTGCACCATTTTCTAGCTCTACAGATACCAGTCCATTTTCTGTTTGATCTGCACCAATAATTTGGCTTACACGCTGTAAATTCATAATATCAACATTATATTCACGAACGTGTTTTTCCATGTCACTCGTAAATTGAGGCCCAACTGTACGCTGTACCGTTGTAAAGTTCTCAATATCCATCGTATCCATTACCTGACCGCCAAAGCGCTCAGCAACAATACCTGTGTTAATTCCCTTACGAGCTGCATAGATTGCAGATGTACCGCCGGCAGGCCCCCCACCTACGACGAGTACATCAAACGCTTCTTTCGCATTTAATTTCTCAGCTTCTTTTTCAACAGAGTGAGTATCCAATTTAGCAACGATCTCTTCAAGAGTCATACGACCTTGACCAATGTGTTGATTGTCTTGAAAAACCATTGGTACGGCCATAATTTTTCTTTCTTCAACTTCATCTTGGAAGAAAGAGCCATCAATCATCGTTGCTGTAGTATTTGGATTATAAATGGCGATTAAATTCAGTGCCTGAACAACGTCAGGACAGTTATGACATGTTAAAGATACAAACACATCAAAGTTGGCTTTTAAATTTAAACCTTTAATTTGATTTAGAATTTCATCTGAAACCTTTGGAGCATAACCAGAAACTTGGAGTAATGCCAAAATGAGAGATGTAAATTCATGTCCCATTGGAAGACCTGCAAAATATACACGTGGTTCTTCACCTGCTTTTGCAATACCAAAACTTGGACGACGAACATTTTGACCATCTAAACGAACAGTAACTTGATCAGACAACTCTGCAATCTCAGTTACTAGCTCTTTAATTTTAATTGCTTTATCAGATTCATCTAAAGATGCAACGAGCTCAACAGGGCTTTCTAAACGTTCTAAATAAGCTTTTAACTGTGCTTTAATATTTTGGTCTAACATTATTTAGTCTCCAATGGAGTAATTTTTTAACTAAGCAAATCATACATAAATTAGACCTATAGTTAAAACAGAATATTTTTATAGCTACAATCGTTTTTTCAAATTAAGTCTTATATTACAACTATAAATATATACTTTTTATAAAATAAAAAGCCAAGCATTATGGCAATACTTGGCTTTTATTAACTAAAAAATTCTATTTAAATGTCTTGAAGCGTGCATCATCTTCCATGAATTCTTTTTCACCAGCAGGTGCTTCAATAGAACCAAAGACCAATTGTGCACGTAGTTTCCAAGTTTCAGGCACACCAAACGCTTTTGCTGTTTCTGCATCTGCTATCGGATTATAATGCTGTAATGAAGCACCAACATTAACTTCAGAAAGTGCAGTCCAGACAGCAAATTGGGCAATCGCACTTGAATGTTCTGACCAAATTGGAAAATTGTCGGCATAAGCTGCAAATTGCTCTTGAAGGCCTTTTACAATATCTTGGTCTTCATAAAATAAAACCGTTCCTTTGCCTGCTGCAAAACTGCTAATCTTATTGTTTGTTCCCTCAAAAGCAGATTCAGGAACAATTTGACGTAAGGTTTCTCTTACAATTTCCCAAAACTTCTTATGTGAGTCATCAAATAAAATAACGGCTCTAGAAGATTGTGAATTAAAAGCAGAAGGACTCAAACGAATAGCTTTTTTAATAAGTACTTCTAATTCTTCGTTAGAATGTTGAACATTACTTCCAATAGCATAAATCGTACGGCGTTTTTCAATTTCTTGAATAAATGACATTTTCTTCTCCACACTATAATATTATGTCGTTAAACGAACCTATTTCTTAGAAACTATTTTATAGAGAACGTCTATCATAAATATATGATATTCAATCAACGCAGTGTCCTATTTTTGCAATAATAAAATAAAAAAGCGCCAATTTATTATTGACGCTTATCGACTAATCAGTTACTACAGTGAACTATTTCTCTGTTTCAAACAATGCAGCAACAAATGATTTTGCAGAAAATGGACGTAGGTCATCAATTTTTTCACCAACACCAATAAATCGAATTGGCACATGTGTTCTACTCGCGATATTAAACAATACGCCACCTTTGGCAGTACCATCTAATTTTGTAATCGTAATACCTGTTAATCCTACAGCCTGATCAAACTCTTGCACCTGATTGATCGCATTTTGACCTGTACCCGCATCTACAACGAGCATAATTTCATGCGGTGCCGTTGGGTCAACTTTCTGCATTACACGTTTTACTTTTTTCAGTTCTTCCATTAAATTGCTTTTATTATGCAAACGCCCTGCTGTATCTGCAATAAGCACATCTACACCTTTAGCACGTGCACTTTCAAAAGCATCATAAATAACAGATGCGCTGTCTGCACCGTGTCCTTGGGCAACAACAGGGATCTCATTACGCTCGCCCCATATTTGAAGTTGCTCTGTTGCTGCTGCACGGAATGTATCACCTGCGGCAAGCATGACCTTTTTACCTTCACCTTGTAACTTTTTGGCAAGCTTACCAATGGTTGTCGTTTTACCTACACCATTTACACCTACCATTAAAATAACATAAGGATTTTTTTGGCTGTCAATTTGAAGTGCTTCAACGCGTGGCGCCAATAGGTTCACAAGTTCTTCTTGTAACGCTTTATATAAAGCATGCGAGTAAATCAGATCACCACGTGCTGTACGCTCAGTCAGATTCGCAATAATCGTTTTTGTTGCATCTACACCAATATCTGCAACTAATAATTGTTCTTCAACTTCTTCTAGCAGTTCATCATCAATCTCTTTACCACCAATAAGAATATTCACCATTCCATCAGTGAAACTCTTTCTAGTTTTGGTCAAACCTTCTTTCATACGGCTGAAGAAACCACCTTTTGGCTTATCTTCATTCTCTGAATCTATAGGTTCAGGAGATCGTGTTTCAGATACTTGAACAGGCTCGGTTTTTTTTGTATCTACAATTGGGACATCAACAGCAGGTAAATTGGGTAATGTGACATCATCATCACCAATTTCTTCATCAATTAGAAACTTATGAGATACATTATTTTGCTCTTGCATGCTGATCCCTTGAAAAACAGTGCATAATTTAAAAGATTAATTTTAACATAAATTTAATATGATCACTTAAATAGGTCATATAAATCAGACTTAACGCCCTTCTGGTGGATAGACTTTTATATTTTTAGTTTCAAACTGATAAGCTCTTACTAAACGAAAATAGTCATTTTTACGAATAACTTCATTGGTAAGTAAGTGATAAGCCATTGTCTGCGTTTGTGGATAGTCGATTTGCTTTGCCATCGTCTGAATTTCACGGTATTGCTCTTGTGTGACATCACTTGAAAGTAAAATACCTGAAAAAATAAGAAATATGCCAATAATAAAACATACTCCAACAGCAGGGAGTAATTGTATAGAAAGATTAAAATTCGTTTTTTGCCGACAAATGTGAAAAAAGTTCTGGATTCTGTGCATGACCAACCTCTACTCACGTCAGTGTAAGTCGATCATGCACGTAGTACAATACTTAAAATTATATAATGATGTTAAAAAAATCAGGTTGTTGGTGTGATATGAGCAACAAAGGCAAAATACAGAACTACGGCTACAATAGCGAGCCCCACAAATAAAATAAATGGATTCATTTCTTTCTCATGTGAATGACTGTCTGCAGGGGTATCATCGAATCCCGCGAGACCTTTTAGTTCGTTATTATAAGTGTCGTAAAAATGAGAACGGCTTTGTGAATCTAGAGAAGTTAAGAATGCCGCGATCTTTGCGCGCTGTGAAATACCAACGCTACCAATTTGCTCATTTTCATGATATACTGCGTTATGCAATTGCTCTCTGTGAAACTTCGCAAGCGCTTTGATCTGTTCTGTATTTAAAGGCAAATCAAAGTTGAATCCATCAATTGTATAAGTACTCATTATTATATACCCTCTGTTGTTAGTTAAATTTTTTTAATCTTTATATTTTTACTATACACCTTTTTATTCTATTTAGTAATGAGTCAAATAAACTTAAAAATACTTACATAAACTTATTTTTCTAGTTGACAAATTCTTTCAAATGTAATATTTGTTTAACAAACTGAAGTTAAAATTGTAAGTACATAGGGCTCATGAGATGCCCTAAATCATAATTAAAATAAGGAGCTTAATATGATTCAACAACTTTCTCAACACGACTTAGAGAATGTATACGCAACTGCGGTACATACTATTCAATCGCAAATGAACTTTTCAGATGCGGTTACCGACTTAGAAAATGCTGCACGTGCAGGTCATGGGAAGGCTGCTTTATTCTTAGCAGAGTTATATAACCAAGGTTTCCGTGTAGAACGTGATAGCTACAAAGCACAGTATTGGCAAAAGATGGCAACTATGGTTGCTTAATAAAACGTCACCTAGGTGGCGTTTTTTTATGTGTTTTTATTCTGTAAGAATTTTAATAAGAAGAATCCGACAACTAAGCCCAAACCAACAACAAACAAAATTGAAGCCGAATTTACCCAAATTAATGCCTGATCCTTTGTTACCACACCAAAAAGCAAACCAAATATTGCTGGCGATAGCAATGCATTTGTACCTTCAGAAATTGTAGGCGTAAAGAAACATGCAAACAAAACTAAGGTGGAAATAGAACAAAACTTTGAATAAGGTTTTGTCATTAAATACCAACACAGTAAAATAATAAATGCGCCTACACCATATACGGCGATCGCTATTGTTTCCTCTGGAAATACATCAAGTACAGAAAGTACCTGATGTAAAATCCCTATATTTTCATTAGGCACCACGTAAGCCCTCTGGTGCAACAGCATTCGGATTAATTAAACCTTCAGGAGGCATTTGAAGAAAAAATCCTTTCGTCTCCAGTGAATCTATTACATGTAATACATTTGCACGTGCTAACTTACGCCCTTCATGTAACTCAAGATGCATTACAAATGTTGCACGACCAAATGCCTGACGAACAGCATCTGGTACATTTTCGAGTGGATCGCTATCTTCTGACTTCGTTTCATTCATATTTGATGTCACATAAATGTACATTTCATCTTTTTTACTTGAACGATAAATATCACAATGCATAAATAGTGCTCTTCATATTTTTAACTTTGAATCTAGTATTTATTGTAGCTGAAATTTCTTTATTTGCGTATTTTCATTTGCTGTGCCAAATTGTGTTTATCAGCTTTTAAAACTTCTAATAATGGCTGAACCAATAGTGGATAGCGCCACCCTTTCAAATAGCAAGATAAATGGTTAATATCTTGATGATAAAAAACTACATGATGATACAACTCATTCAACCATTTTTTTCTCATAAGTACTGCTCGAGGAATACCTGTTTCAAAAGAAACTCTCTCGATAATGGTTTCCACTTGCTCGGCAATATCTTTAGAAATTTGTTTTACAGGCCTTGCCAAATTTAAAGGCCACTCTTCTTTTTCTGGTAAGAACTGTAAAAGATCTAAGATAACTTTACCATATTCTCGAATAATATTCGGACGCATGCCTTTAATGTGAGAAAGTTGAAATTGATTCCTTGGATTTTTCTCTACCAGTTCAATCATTACATTATTTTTAAGCACAAAACTGCGAGGAATATTCAGTGCTTTCACTAATTGTTCTCGCCATACACTCAGTTGTTGTAATTGCATTAACTGTTTACGAGAGTGACGATAGTTTCCTACATCCCGATAGAGTTCTTCGGTAGGTGTTTCTAAACTAATTTCATAAGCCAAGCTTTGGCAGTCTTCTTCAACATAAGCCAACAAGTTTTTATGTTGCAACTCTTGTTTAATTTTTTCTGCTAAATGAGGTAAAAACTCTACATCATTTGCAGCATAGCACAGTTGTGCTTGACTCAGCGGTCTGGCTGTCCAATCCGAACGTGTATGATCTTTTTCTATGTCTACACCCAAATACATTTGCAAAGCATTTTGATAACTTACCTGTAAACCATGTCCTAAAAATGACATCGCAAGCTGAGTATCAAAAATATTCTTGAGTGGTTTAATTTTAGAATAGCAATAGAAAAGATCGACATCTTCACTACAAGCATGAAAAATATTTTGTTTTGCTTGAATCAATTTTTGCCAAAATAGACTTAAATCTAAATGAACACCATCAAGCAAATATACTTCACCATCTAAATTTATCTGAAATAAACCCAATTTAGGCCAAAGTGTATCCACCTTTACAAACTCAGTATCTAAGGCATATATAGATGTGGGTTTCATCTTATCTAAAATAGAAAGAAGCTCACTTTGATGTTGAATAAGTTGATACATGCCTTATTGATTACCTAGCTATTAATGAAAATTCTTAATCTCACCACAGGCATGCTTATTCAGGCGAATAGATCATGTTGGGGTATTTTAGTAATTGTAATGAAATTGTGCCTAATTTTATTCAATTGCATCTTAAAATTTGCTTTTTATTACGTCAATATACAAAAAAAGAGATGCTTTTGTATATTTTTATATCAATAATTAAAGTTAACTATTTAAATTGCATTCTTTGATGCACAGCTTGGCTAAGTGTATGACTATCTACGTATTCAAGCTCCCCTCCTTGCGGCACACCTTGAGCAATTCGTGACATACGAATTGGCAAATGTTTACAAGCTTCTAATAAGTAGTGTGCTGTAGCCTGCCCTTCTACAGTTGCATTGGTTGCCAAAATTACTTCTTCAATAACACCTTCTTTAAGACGTGCAAGAAAACGAGGAATACCTATTTCTTCTGGCCCAATTCCATCTAATGGCGATAAATGGCCACCAAGTACATGATACTTACCATTAAAACTTCCTGTTTGCTCAATTGCCATAACATCAGCAGGCGATTCAACAACACAAATTAATGAATCATCTCTATTATGGGCAGTACAAATATCACAAATATCATTTTCTGTAAGTGAGTTGCAAACCGAACAACTATGAATATGCTGAGCAGCTTCACTTAAAGCGTTTGCAAGTACCATTGCACCTTCACGATTTTTCATCATCAAATGAAGTGCCATGCGCTGAGCCGATTTTGGCCCAACGCTTGGCAAACGGCGTAATGCGTGTACTAAGTCATCAAATTTGTGACTAAACATGCATAACCCCTTTCAATTAGAATAAACCTGCTAAACCAGGAGGAAGTCCCATACCTGAATTGGCATCTTTCATTTTCGCTTCAGAAATTTCTTCTGCTTGACGAGCAGCATCATTCATTGCAGCAGCAATCAGATCCTCAACCATATCCGCATCATCCTGTAATAATTCAGGATTAATTTCAATACGCTTTACCACATGACGACATGTCATGGTTACTTTTACTAAACCGCCACCTGCTTCTGCATGAACTTCAGTTTGTGCTAGCTCTTCTTTTGCCTTTTTAGCATTCGCTTCCACATCTTTTTGCATGCGCTGCGCTTGTTGCATCAGCATATTAATATTCATACCAAAAGCTCCAACTTTTAAATCAAATCTAAACCACGAGATAAGTCACGAATAATATCATGAATATCTTCTAAACCAACAGAAAGTCGAATTAAGCCCTCGCTAATCCCTGCTGCTGCTTGTGCTTCTTTAGATAGTTTTCCATGCGTTGTTGTTGCAGGATGTGTAATTGTCGATTTTACATCACCTAAATTTCCTGTAATAGAAATAAATTGTGTACTATCGATAACTTTCCATGCTGCATCTTTTCCACCCTTGACTTCAAAGGAAACAATGCCACCAAAGCCAGATTGTTGCGATTTTGCCAAAGCATGCCCTGGATGGCTTTCAAGGCCCGAATAGTAAACACGCTCTACTTTGTCATGACTTTCTAACCAATCTGCAACTTGTTGTGCACCTTCACAGTGAGCTTTCATACGTAACTTTAACGTTTCTAAACCTTTCAAAAAGACCCATGCATTAAATGGACTCATTGATGGACCTAATGTCCGAACTACACCAAAAACTTCTTCAAGCAAATCATGTTTTCCAACGACTGCACCACCTAACGCTCTCCCTTGACCATCAATATATTTGGTTGCTGAATAAACCACGAGATCTGCACCAAATTTAATTGGTTGCTGTAGTACAGGTGTACAGAATGTATTATCTACAACTAATAGGGCATGATGTGCATGGGCAAGTTTTGCTACAGCCGAAATATCCCCAATCATCGCTAATGGGTTTGAAGGCGATTCTAAAAAGAAAAGCTTTGTATTAGCACGTACTGCATTTTCCCACTGAGATAGATCTGTTAAATCAACATACGTAATTTCTACGCCAAATTTTGCAATATAACGATCAAATAACCCTACAATTGAACCAAAAATATCTCTAGAACATACGACATGATCACCTGCTTTTAAATACGCCATCATGATCGCTAAAATGGCTCCCATACCAGAACCTGTCGCCACTGCTCGTTCACCGCCATCTAATGCAGCCAGTCTTTTTTCAAACATACTCACTGTTGGATTGGTAAAACGAGAATAAATATTTCCTTTCTCTCTACCTTGAAATTTATCAGCAGCTTCTTGTGCATTTTTATAGACGAATGATGAGGTTAAAAAGATAGGTTCGCCATGTTCACCTTCGTGTGTACGAGTGTGTCCTGTTCTAATGGCTAAAGTATCTATTTGAAATTGGTCGTATTCTTCTTGATTCATACACTTTTACTCATGCGTTCTTCACTTACATTCTTTTCATTGTGAGTGCCAACTTACAAGCTGGTCAAGTAAAAAAGAATAAAGGTTTTACTAATTTAGAAAAATTCATGTTTAAGTGTATAAAAATGAAATAAATTATAAATATAACTTAATGATTGTTGAAAAACACTCAATTCATTAGACTGAAAATATAATATTCAAATAACCTAAAACCAATTACTAGAGATAATTATGACCCAAACTCTTTCTTTCATTGGACTTGGTGCAATGGGCTACCGAATGGCAGCACACCTACCAAAAAATTTTACACAAGTCCTCGTATGGAACAGAACTTCGAATAAAGCACAAGCGCATGCAAAACAATATGGTACACAAGTAGCAACATTAGAAGAGGCTGTTCAAGCCGATATTATTTTTTCTTGCTTACCTACCAGTGCAGATGTAGAAGCCTTAATTAAACCACTCTCCATTAAATCTGGTGCAATTTGGGTAGACTGTACAAGCGGTGTCCCTGAAAGTGCAAAAAAACTAAAAATCGAGCTGCAAGAAAAAGGAGTTTCATATCTAGATGCACCTGTTAGTGGTCAAACTATTGGGGCAGAAAATGCAACACTTACGTTTATGGTAGGTGGAGATCCTACTGCTTTTAAACAAGCACTACCTGCTATGCAAGTACTTGGAAAGCTCATTAAACATGTCGGTGACTCAGGTTCAGGGTTTGCTGTAAAAGCTGTGAACAATATGCTTATGGCTGTCCATTTATGTGCAGCATGCGAAGGAGCATCTACACTCAAATCACATGGTGTAAATCTGCAAGAAGCATTTGAATGTATTAATGCTTCGAGCGGACAAAGCACGGTTACTTCTGCTGTATTGCCTCAACGTATTTTTAACCGTAGTTTTCCAGATACTTTTGCCCTTTCTCTTTTGGCAAAAGATACAGGAATTGCTTTAGATCTTGTCCAAAGCGCGAAGCTTTCTGCACCCGTCATCGCAGCATCACAAAGCCTTATACAAGCAGCAAGCAATTTGGTAGAGCACCAAAGTGATTTTTCTAACGTTGCAAAAATGTATGAAATGTTCAACAAAGTGACTATTGAATAAACAGCTTGATTTTACGTATTCTTTCCCCATATAAAGAGTACGTGTTATAAAAACACAATTCATTTGTTTGAGGAAACGCTTATGAAAAAGTTATCTGCTGTCATCATTGCAACTGTGCTTGGCTCATTCGGCACATACGCAGTAGCAGCACCTGCAACTCAGGCGTGTCAAAAACTGGAAGATGACTATAACCTTATTTATGCAGCTAAAGGCTTTTGTTTCAAAGATGCAGAAGCTAAAGCTAAATACGGCAATGACAACTGCTACACGACAAAACCTAAATTTTCTGAACGTGAGCAAGAACGTTTAGATCAGATTAAGGCACAACAAAAATCGCTAAACTGCGATTAATACTATTTTGTAAGGTTCACTGCAAATGCGGTGAGCCTAGACTTCCCTCTTCCCCCTTACATCATATACTCTATTGTTTTAACCTTATAAACTAGTGCTAAAACATGTCTATACATTACGATACTCAAAATATTTTTGCCAAAATACTTCGTGGTGAAATTCCTGCAATTAAAGTCTATGAAGACGATCGAACTTTGGCATTCATGGATATTATGCCTCAAGCACAAGGGCATACGCTCGTTATCCCAAAAGCAGAAGCAGTGACTTTATTAGATTTATCTGCCGATGATGCTGCTTATACCATACAAATTGTACAAAAAGTTGCGCGTGCGATTGAAAAAGCTTTAGATGCCTCAGGTATTGTACTTATGCAGCTTTCGGGAGAAACTGCAGGTCAAACAGTACCGCATGTACATTTTCATCTTATTCCAAGTTCTATACATGAACTACGCAAACATGCTGCTGAAATGGGAGATCAAGAAGAAATTAAGGCAACAGCTGAAAAAATTAAACTTGCTTTAGAACAACTATAATGAGGTAACGGCTAGGTAATTTCATACCTAGCCGAATTGGCTTATTTTCCTATAAGTGCTTCGTTAATAACTTGGAAAACATCCGTATTATCAATATAACGACCATCGTTCATTTTTGTATATTTGGCATACCCAGCATCAATACCTTTTACATGACTTGTAAATCGTTCCGATCCTGCACCTTTAGCCCATAATGGCACCAATGCATTTGAATGATCGCCTGTAGGTCTAAAAGTAAATTGTGGTACTTTTCCTTTGCCTTTATTCTCAATTAATTGAAACGGTTGGGTATTCGCTTGCGCACCCATTGGCATACCATTGTCATGATCCGTTGTCACAATCACTAAAGTTTCATCCCAACTGCTATTTTTCTCGACCCAATCAATTGTTGCTTTAACGGCATCATTAAAATCTTTCGTTTCTTCCATGAGTCGACCATACTCAGGCTCATTGGTACATGTGCCATAATTCCATTGCGAACTACATGAGCTGGTATGCGCAGACCAATCTGTTGCCCCACCTTCAACCATTAAAAAGAAACCCGCAGGATTCTTACTTAATTGATGAATAGCACCTTTAGTCATAATACTCAGTGTAGGTACAGTTTTAATATAGGCATCACCCGACGGGTTCTTCATATCTTTACCAACAATATTCGCTTGTCGAGCCTGCTGAAGTGTATTAGCAACTTTTGGAGAGGCAAAAACAGGCCCATTATATGTTTTTGTTTTATTCGCTAAAGCATTAAAGTCTTCCACATCACGAATGACATTCCACGCCACATTACTATTTTGTGGAATAATTTGACCATGACTTAACTTATTCCAGTCATCGGCAGAAATATACATAGATTTAGATTTTTCATCACATCCTGCTGTGGATTCATTGGTTACCACTTGACTGCATGGTGTACCGTTCACATTATAATCAGGTGCACCCGTTCCCATAATCAGGTCTAAATGACCTTGATAAAGCATTTGATGTGCAATAGCATGGTAATTATTTCTTGAAATGTTTTGTGCACCAAAAGCAGCTGGTGTCGCATGTGAAAAGGGTACTGTTGTAATCACACCTGTCGATCTACCCTCTTTCTTTGCAGTTAAAGTAATAAAATCTATAGGATTCCCATAATTATCATAGTTAATTGCATTATTAAATGTCTTTTTACCCGATGCGAGTGCTGTACCTGCTGCCGCACTATCTGTTGGATTTTTTGACAAATACTCATAGCCTTTAAATGGCAACTTTATAGACTGTGTAGGCGTAACATCCCATGCCTGTTTTGCATCGTAATTAACCAGTGAATCTGCATTATTCGTTGGACTTTTTGATGTATTTAATGGGTACGTTGTCATGGCATATTTTGCAGGGAAATTTGCATAAGGTGTTTTGTCTCTGCCCCCATATTGCCAATTTGCTGTTGCATCCCATGTTCCTACACCTGCACCATCATTAATAAGAACAATAATATTTTTTGGTTTTTTAGGCTCACTGACATTCGTTTTACTGCTATTTACTAAGTGTTGCTGCCCACAACCCACCATCATTATAGACAGCGTTAATAATGTAAGGGAAAGTGCTTTTTTATTCATTAACATGATCTATTTTCTTAAAAATAATACTTACCTTTAAATAATATTAATTTTACGTTTAACTTTTGTGAAAAATAGATTTATTTGCATTGAGCTTTGCCTTCATAATTAAAAGCAAAGCCCTAAAATAATTTAATACTTAAATTTAAGTGTAAAATTAATTTGACGTGGACTACCTAATGCAACCAATCGGTTCGTATTATCTTTATTTGCAATACTGCCCGCATAGTATTCCTTATCAAACATGTTCAATACAGACAATTGAGCCCCCCAATGTTGAGCCTCATATCCAGCCTCAGCATCAAATACTGTGTATGCAGGTACATCTATTGAAGCATCACCCGTAATTGGTTTTGCACTTTCACCACGCACTCCAGTTCCAAGATACCATCCTAAAGAATCACTCACTGGGTAATAACGCATAGATAGACTATATGTATTCTCGGGGGTGTTTTCTAAACGCTGTCCAATTTTATTTCTATTCGTATCTTTGCTAATTTTTGCTTCGTACATATGACTAAACGAAGCATTTAAACGAAGCCGATCAGAAAGATTCGCTGTTAATTCAGCTTCTACTCCTTTCGTTTTCTGCTGTCCATCTTGTACCTGAAAACTAGCATTATTTGGATCTGTGACCAAGACATTATCTAATACAAGGTTATACCAAGACAGTGTTGCTTGTATATTCTGAGCTTCATTCTGGAATTTAAAACCTGCTTCTAACTGTTTTCCTGTTTGAGGATCAAATGCTTGACCTTGACGATCTGTACCCGATGTCGGTGTAAACGATGTCGAATAGCTTACATAAGGTGCAACCCAATGATTAATGTTATATAAAGCAGATGCACTTCCAGTAAATGCATGATGATTCTGACTTGTACTTTTTCCCGTAATTAAATTATCTGTAGCTGTTTTTGCCCAATCGTGTCGACCCGCAAGATTTAGAATTAGATTATCTTGAATTGTAAGTTGATCTCTAAGATAAACACCAACATATTCAGTTTTGGAAACTGTCGATTTAGGCGACAACTGTTTACTACAGTCTACATACGTATTATAAATCGGTTTATAAAAGTTAAAGTTATCTATTTTACAATTAAAGTTACTTTGCTCACTGCGATCTTTCATTGCATCAACACCCATTAAGATGTTGTGTTCCATACCATAAAATCGAAATGTATTTTTTAACTGGTTGTCGATGGTATAGTTCAAATTATTATAATGTTGTACATTCGCTTGGCGTGTGATGGTTGTAAAGTTAGAGGTTGGTACCCATTGCACCATTGAAACAAAGCGACCATCCATAATTGCCTTGCGCACTGCTGCATTTTGTTCAAAATTCCATCCATTTTTAAAGGCATAGTTAAATGTATAACCTAAACGATAAACATCGCCTTTATATGGGCCAAATGATGGCTCTCCAAAGAATGTAGAACTTGCCAACTGCCCATTTGGATTCGGCTTAAGCGTACCAATGACAGGTAGTCCTTGCATACGCAAGTATTCACGATGCTGATAGCTAGCAACTGTAGATAGTTTTGCCTGATCTCCTAAGTCAAAATTATAAGATGGAGAAATCGAAAAGTTTTTAAAATAAACTTGATCTACAGGATCGTTCTGGTCTGCAATACGCCCAGCTAATCGAAAAGCACCTTCTTTAGTTTCATTCGGACTATAATTAAGATCGAATTGAGCTTGTCGAAAAGCATAACTTCCATAAGTTACATCTACATTTGCAAAGCTCTTCGCCTCTGGACGTTTAGATACTAAATTTACAATACCGCCTGGAAGTGCCTGACCAAAATTCACCGATGCAGGTCCTTTAATTACCTGTACCTGATCCATTCCAGATAAATCAATCGCAACATCTGAGCTTGTACCCTGACGTAAACCATCTATAAAGACTTGGTTTGAAGCACTTTGCCCACGAATGATAATGTCATCCCACCCTCTTCGGCTACGATTACCAGCTGACACTCCAGCAATTCCTTTTATTGCATCTGTTAGTGTAAAAGCTTGTTTTTGATTTAACTGTTCACTTGTCACAACACTTACTGATTGTGCTGTTTGAAACAAGGGAGTATCTGACTTTAGGCCTGATACTGCTTTTTTTGCGATATGCTCTTCTTTCTCCTCAGATTTCAACTGAATTGTTGGAAGATTTTGTGCATTATTAGAATTTGCATATACTGAAGAGACTGACAATAAAATAGAGGACACAACAGAAAAATATAAGATGTTATAGCGCAGTTGAATCATAGTTATATCTTAATGATAATAAGAATTCATCACATTACCATATAATATATATTTAATTTATATTTAATATATATCTAATTTTCAACAGACTTTTAAAGCACCATCCTTGATCTAACTCTTTTAAGCATTACACATAGACCTATTTTTCATATTTATTTTTTCCAAAAAATATAATATTAATTATAAAAATAAACGATTAATTGAAAAATATAATCAGTTTTTTTAATGAAATTTTAATCTTTATAATTAGGGAGAAATTTAATCATGTATTACCTAGTAGGGAAGTTCATAATTTATTTAACATAAATATGAAAACCAATCTTCATTCCAATATTATATTTCACAAAAAATAATTAAATCATAAAGTCACCTATATCTTGGAACAATTATTGCATCTATAAAATAAATAATAATGGCATATTGAGAATAACCATGTTTCGATTACTCAGAAAAAACTTATTTTTACAAGTGGTCATTGCACTAGTGGTTGGTATTGGTCTTGGTGTAACAACACATCAATTCGCACTTAACCTAAAACCGCTTGGTGATGGTTTTATCTCTCTTATTAAAATGCTCATTGCACCTATTGTTTTTTGCGTCATTACTTTGGGTATTTATGGTGCTGGCGATATTAAAAAGATGGGACGTGTCGGTTCAAAAACAATTCTTTATTTTGAAATTGTTTCAACGATTGCATTGGTGCTCGGCATTGCAGTGGCTTATATTTTCAAGCCTGGCGCAAATATGAATATCCAACTAAGTAGTTTGCATAGTAATGATTTAACAACGTATGTACAGCGTGCAGAACACCTTCAATCTATTCCCGATTTTTTCCTACACCTCATTCCAAGTACTATTTTCGATGCTTTTACTAAAGGAGATATCTTACAGGTTCTAATTATTGCAATCTTATTCGGTGTAAGCATGCTCTTAGTCCCTAAAAATATCGCAACGCCAACCAAAGCATTTCTCGAATCTATTTCAGAAATTCTTTTTAAAATGATGGGATTAATTATTCGTTTAGCACCATTAGGTGTACTCGGCTCTGTTGCCTACACCACGGCGCAATTTGGTCTAGGTTCATTATTTAAATTAAGTTACCTCATTATTTTATTCTACCTCACTTGCGTAGTATTTGTAGTTTGTATTCTTGGTTCTATTTTAAAACTTTCAGGACTAAATATTTTTAAATTCTTACAATATTTCAAGGAAGAATTATTAATAGTTTTAGGCACAGCTTCTTCCGATGCTGTGCTTCCACAAATTATGCAAAAATTAAAGAATTTAGGTGTAAAAGACAGTACAGTTGGTCTAGTTATACCAACAGGATATTCTTTTAATCTTGATGGTTTTTCTATTTACCTTACTTTAGGTGTTATTTTTATTGCTCAAGCTTGTAATATCGATTTAAGTCTTTCGCACTTATTATTAATCCTTTTTGTTTCGCTTTTGACCTCTAAAGGTGCACATGGTGTTCCAGGATCAGCCATTGTTATTCTAGCTGCAACACTTTCAATCATTCCAGACATTCCAACCATCGGCCTAGTACTACTTTTATCAATTGATTGGTTTATTGGAATTGTTAGAGCAATGACAAACCTTATTGGAAATTGTGTTGCAACTGTATTTATTGCAACATGGGAAAAAGATATCGACCTTGTAAAAGCAAAAGAGATATTAAAATCTCCACAAAAAGCCTCTCCTATTCCTATAGTACAGAAATAAAAAAAGGTGGCGTAAAGCCACCTTTTTTTTATTTTGAAAACTATTTTAAAAAGCCTGAAACCATGCCTAAAACTTTCTGGATATCATCATTTGCTTCTTGACTATTGGTTTGTTCACCTTTTGGTGTTAAGGCATTAATAATTTGTGGAAGGACTGTACCGATTGCACCATA
Organism: Acinetobacter pollinis; assembly: GCF_015627175.1. Taxonomy (GTDB): domain Bacteria; phylum Pseudomonadota; class Gammaproteobacteria; order Pseudomonadales; family Moraxellaceae; genus Acinetobacter; species Acinetobacter pollinis. The sequence goes on from NZ_VTDQ01000006.1 coordinate 33,255, forward strand.
TACATCTTGCTTTTGTGTTTGCGTTTTTTCGGCCACTTGTTCAACATCCTGATCATTAAATAAGTTTTGAACATGATCATTCGCTACATCATCATGGCTTGAAGTTGATGGATCAACCCAATTTTGTACCTGACTGGTTAAACCCGAACCACGCAATTTATCTAAAGCAGCTTGTAAACCACCTTGTTGCTGAATCCAAGATAAAATTAAAGGAACAACTGCAACAAGCAAAGACTGTGTACCTGAGCTAGAGTTTCCAGCTTGCTCACTTCCACTATTTGAGCTTCCACCAGTGAGCGACCCGAGTACACCACCAAGCATACCACCCAAACCACCTGAAGATGAGTTACTTTGTCCACTACCAAGTTGTCCCAATACTGAGCCAAGCATCCCCCCCAAACCTGAATTATTCTGGCTTGCCTGACCACCTAGTGCTTGTTTAGCTAAACTTTCTACAATACTTGTTAAGTCTGTCATTTTATTAACCTCTATAATTTATATTTAAGTTAGATCTAAAAAACCTTATCTTATTTTATATCGCTCTTCTGTTCATTTTTGATAACATCAATGAATCAGTCAGATAAACCTCTACATAAGTATATTATATTGCACTATAAAGGATACAGTGCTCATAGCAGATTCTACTATGATTATCTAAAGACTTATTACCAACGAAATTTATTCCAATTCTCAGGATTTGCCCAGAATTTTGAATTAAGCCAATCTGGCGTACTTTTATAATCTAAAATATTAAACTGCCAGAGTTCAAGTATCGGACTATCTCCTTCTCCTTGTTCACGCAACATCTGAGAGAATCCCAATTCACGCATTAAATTGGTATATCGACTTGAACACATGACCACCACATGTTTTGCCCATAAATCTCTCAGCTTTACAATTAAATGTGTCTGTTCCGATAGAGATAATCGTTCTACTTCATCATTAAAAACAACGAAACTCAAGTCATAACGCTGAGTAAATGGCAGATTTAATACCTCAATTACGTTAAAATGTTGCCATTGTATTTTTTTATTGACGTTGTATTGCGTCATATTTTGCCCAATACATATTGCAGTTCTAATCGACTGCGCTTGAGTCAAATCATCTAGCAAAGACGTAATGACGTTCTGCTCACTCATAAACTACACCTTTAAGTCTTAGCGAGAATTTTGTATGGAATTTCAAGGCGTTTGCCATAAAATGCATGCTAATTTAGCCAACCACAGTGTTACACCAAATCATACTGAGCAGGCAAATGTTGAATATACATTTATTTTAGATCGCTCAAAAGTAGATATTCCTTTTTCATTGGGTCAATCTATTGAAATTTCTTGGACAGGAAATATTTATTGCACATCATGCGGAAAAAAAACACCTAAATCTTATTCACAAGGACATTGTTTTAAGTGTTTTAAAACAAAAGCTGAATGCGATATGTGTATTATGAAGCCAGAAACTTGTCATTACCATATGGGTACATGCCGAGAAGAAGATTTTGCACAGCGTGTATGCTTTCAGCCACATATTGTTTACCTTGCCAATTCGAGTGGACTAAAGGTCGGTATTACGCGTATCAGTCAAATGCCAACAAGATGGTTAGACCAAGGCGCTAGCCAAGCTTTACCAATAATGAAAGTCGGTTCACGCCGTTTATCAGGTCACTTAGAAACCATGTTCGCCGAACAAGTTGCCGATAAAACAGATTGGCGCAAGCTTTTGAAAGGCTCCCCTGAACCACTTGATCTTTTGGAAATTCGAGATGAGTTAATTGGAGAATTCCAAGATCAAATTGAAGAAATTAGTAATGAATTTTCACTGAATTTAGACTTTAATGAAGATGTAGAACTTCTTTTATCTGAAAAGCCGAAATCATTTATTTATCCGATTGCACAATATCCTACCAAAATTAAGTCTTTAAACTTGGATAAAACACCAACTATACAAGGGATACTACAGGGGATTAAAGGCCAGTATCTCATGCTAGATACCGGCGTGATTAATATTCGCAAATATACAGGATACGAACTCATTATTCGCTTTCATTAAATTTAACGCTATCTTACCGTGCCACTAATTTTAAAATAGCTTCAACTGGATTTTCAGTGTTTCCTGAAATCAATTGCTTATGTGCGGTAAGATGTTGCATTTTTTGAATCTGCGCAGCCTCTTGATTCACTAATTTTTTTAGAGCTTGTGCAAGGGCTTCAGTCGTTGCATGGTCTTGTACAAGCTCATCAATTATTTTTTTACCAGCAATAATGTTAGGTAATGAAAAATAAGGAATTTTGACCATTCTTTTTGCAATCTGATAAGTAAACCAATTGAGCTTATAAAAAGTAACCATGGGTTTATGTAACAACATACCTTCTAACGTAGCCGTTCCAGAGGCGAGTGCGACAATATCACTCGCTGCCATAACTTGGCGACCTATTTTCGATTCAGTTTGTGTATTTTCTAAAATATGTACTTTACGCTGAAAATCTAAAGAATAGGATGACAATACTTCTTCAATCTGGATTTTTCTTTTTTCATTAATTGCAGGTACCAAGTATTCGTAATTCGGATAATCTTTTTGTAAAATTTCTGCCGCACCAAAAACCAAAGGTGCTAGACGCTCAACCTCTCCACGGCGACTACCTGGTAATAACCCAATATAAGCCACATCTTTGTTTAGATTTAATTCTGTTTTCGCCTTTAAAGTATCATTTTCTAGTGGCATTTTTTTCGCAAGTGGGTGCCCAACAAAAATTGCAGGAACGGCATGTTTTGCATAAAACTGTTTTTCAAATGGGAATAAACATAATACGAGATCAATTGTTTTTTGAATTCCTAAAACACGTTTTTGTCTCCATGCCCACACAGATGGACTTACATATTGAACAGTTTTAATAGGAAGTTTTTTTTGCTTAATTTTTTTAGAGAGTCTCAAATTAAAGTCAGGTGCATCAATACCAATAAATACATCTACAGGGTTTTTTGTCCACGTTTCAACTAAACCATCACGTATGGCAAACAGTGCCTTTAAATCTTTCAAAACTTCAACAATACCCATTACAGATAATGTTTCCATTGGATAAAAACTCTCGAATCCCTCTGCAATCATTTGTGGCCCACCTACTCCCTCAAAAATTGCATCAATACCTTGTGCTTTAAATTGACGTATAAGCTCTGCCCCAAGCGTGTCTCCAGAGACCTCACCAACGACCATACCAATTCTTAAGGGTTGTTTTTGCACAAATATAATTCCTTACTGTATTCAACTCCTATTATACGCATTCAGCATAAGACATAAAGTAAGTACATTTTTTAAAAGATACTGATAATCATTATTGATTAAGAGCAAGATCTCTATATAATCACCCTTTATTTTTGGGGAAGTGATAATGAACAAGCACTTACTTTATATTTGTATTTTTAGCTCTATATACCATACCGCTTTTGCGGATGATCAGGTTCTTCCAACCATTTCTTTACAATCTCAGCCAAATACGCAAACATACTCAGACTATCAATCAAATACTTCAACACGAACACCAACATCTATTCAAGAAACACCACAAGAAGTAATCATCATCAATAAAAATATTTTGAATGATATTCAAGCAACACGATTGTCAGATGGTTTAGATATTGCGGGTATTGGCCGTGGTAATAACTTTGGGGGTCAAGGTTTAACCACATATACAGTTCGTGGTTTTACAAGTGGTGAATATTTTAAAAATGGTTTTCCAATTAATCGTGGTTACCCTAATTCACCAGATAGCAATACCATTGAACATATTGATATTATTAAAGGGCCTGCTGCAACATTGTATGGTCGAACTGATCCTGGGGGAACATTCAATATCGTAAGTAAAGCCCCTCAAAATAAGCAATCTACAGAGCTCGGTGCACTTATAGATAGCGAAGGATTATTTAGAAGCACTTTAGATACAACAGGCCCACTTAGTAAAACATTTAGTTATCGTTTAAATGCTATGTCTGAAACAGGTGACACCTATAGAGAGGGTGTTAGAACCAAAAGATGGGATATCTCCCCTGTCCTACAATGGCAACCTTCTGATCAAACCAAGGTTATACTTGAAGCTGACTTCTTAAGGAATCAACACCCTTTAGATCGAGGCTTTACAAGATACACAGGACAAAGCAAGACAAATTTTGATTCAAGCACAAACTGGTGGGAATCAGGCAAAGATAGAAATGAGTTAACCAATAGTAACGACATGGTTCAACTACGCTTAGAGCAAACACTTAGTCCAAACTGGAAACTCAATATTGGTGGGCAATATTTAAAAGGTGACTTACAGGGCTATGCTGTAGAAGCTTATGGTTTAAAAGCCAACACCAGTGGTAATGTCATTACACGTAACTACAATTGGCGTCATTTGTCTTGGGAAGATAAAGACTTCCAAGTAAATATTACAGGTCAATTTGACTTATTTAATATGCAACACACGCTTATTTCTGGAGTAGAGCTTGAAGAATATGACTATCGCTCCTTTATTATTCGCTCTCCTAAAAGTGCTAATTTTGACTTAAACATAAATCAACCTACACTAGGGCAAACACTTCCTGCACTAACAAGTGTAACCACACATGATCATGAAACGTTAAAAAGCCAAGCATACTTTGTTCAAGATCAAATTGCCTTATCGTCACAGTTAAAGGCACTATTGGGTCTACGTTATGAAACGTATAAAGATAACTATACAGATTTTTTAGCTTCTTCGGGTTGGACAGCCAGTGAAGATGCGCTCATACCTCGATTTGGGCTTATTTTTACCCCAAACAATGATTTCAGCCTTTATACCAGTATAAGTAAATCATTTAAGCCAAATACAGGTGCAGATCGATTTGGTAAAGGTTTCTCACCTGAAACTGGCATGTCATATGAGCTTGGATCAAAGTGGCAGATTATTCCAAATCGCTTAAATGCAGATGTAGCAGTATATTATACCAAGAAAGAAAATGTACTTACTTTAGACCCACTAGATACAACCAAATCAATTGCAGCAGGTGAAGTATCTAGTAAAGGGCTTGATTTCAATATTACTGGGCAAATTACAGACTCATTCAAAATTATTGGAAACTATGCCTATGTAGATGCTGCTGTGCTTAAAGATAATACTTTGAAGAAAGGGACTCACCTTGCCAACATCCCAAAAAACAGCCTAAATATTTTAGCAATGTATGACATTCAATTAGGGCAACTCAATGGGTTAAGTTTGGGAATTAATCAACACTTTATTGATCGAAGAAAAGGACTGACTTCAAATACAAGTTATGATATGCCTGCTTACGCCACTACAGACTTACTTGTGACATATAAAGCAACTGAGAATCTAAAATTTAGTTTAAACATCAGAAATCTTTTCGACAAAAACTATGATAGCAGTGCATTTAATATGTATGTTTATCCGGGACAAGGAAGAAATTCACAGTTTGGTGTAACCTACAAATTTTAATTTCATAGATACCTCATATACTTAAAACAATATGAGGTATCTTAAAAGATAGATTAAAAAATCTTATCGCCTAATTATAAATAATTCTCATTTGCTTTTTATTTTTAAAGATAAGCAAATGAAGAATCAAGACAACTCTTTCGCAGAAAAAATCATAAGATATGCATATTTTAAGATATTGGCATAATCATCATGTATGACGCGATTCAATTTATACTCGCAGGTATGCTCGTTGGCTTTTGTGTCGGCATTACAGGCGTTGGTGGTGGTTCACTTATGACGCCTATGCTCATCAGTTTATTTAAAATTGAACCCCATATTGCCATTGGTACAGATCTCATTTATGCCTCTATCTCAAAGTTTTGTGGTTCTTTAGTCCATGCAAAAAAATTAAATGTAGTATGGCCAATTGTACTTTGGTTATCTCTTGGCAGTATTCCTGCATCTTTTGCTACACATTGGGTTCTAGAAAACTATCTAAGCCAATCCAATACCTATAAGGCAGTCTTAACAATGGTACTGGGCTTTATGCTCACACTTACAGGTATCTCAATTATTTTTAGAAATAAGATTGAGCTCTTTTTTAAAAGATTTCATCGTCAAGATACATCTCATTTTGAAATTGGTCGTAAGAAACGCGTTTATATTATTCTTATGGGTATTATCTTGGGCGTATTTGTTACCCTCTCTTCTGTAGGTGCTGGGGCTTTTGGGGTAATGGCACTCATTTTACTTTTCCCTAATTTGCCGATGATTCGTATCATTGGTTCAGATGTTGTGCATGCCGTCTGTCTAACCTTTGTGGCGGGTTTAGCACATATGAGTTCAGGTAATGTCGACTTTAAACTATTGGGATGGCTTTTAGTGGGCTCAATTCCTTCAATTGTGATTGGGACACTCATTAGCAGTAAAATGCCAGAACAGTTTATTCGTAAAGTTTTAGGAATAACTCTATTTCTTCTCGGAATTAACTTTATGCTTCATCCAACCAAAACGAAGCCTGTGAAAGCACAACAGAATATAGAACTCTCACAACCTCAGACTAAAACAACTTAACCATGAAAATGAATCGACATTCGCACAACAATAATATTTGTTTTTTTCATACGCGCGCTTTATAGTCTAAAGCATTCTTAACCTTTTTAAATTAGATCATTAACGGCAATGAATACTGAACAACACAATTCGACCATTTCAAATGATATTGATGATGTCAATATTAGTAGCATGCAACCACTCATTACACCTGCACAACTCAAGGCAGAATTACCACTCTCGAACAAAGCACACGAAACTGTTCTAAAAGGACGTGAACAAGTACGTAAAATTCTAGATGGTGAAGACAAGCGTATATTTGTGGTTATTGGTCCTTGTTCTATTCACGACCCTCAAGCAGCACATGAATATGCAGACCGTTTAAAAGCATTAAGCGAAAAGGTCAAAGATACGCTATATATTATTATGCGCGTTTATTTTGAAAAACCACGAACAACAGTCGGTTGGAAAGGTCTGATTAACGATCCAAATATGGATGACTCATTCGATATTGAAAAAGGCTTACGCATTGGCCGTAAACTGCTTTTAGATTTAAATGAAAAAGGATTACCTTGTGCAACTGAAGCACTTGATCCAAACTCGCCTCAATATTTACAAGATCTTATTTCATGGTCAGCTATTGGAGCGCGTACTACTGAAAGCCAAACACACCGTGAAATGTCTTCGGGACTATCATCACCTGTAGGTTTTAAAAATGGTACAGATGGAAGCTTTACCGTTGCGATTAATGCAATGCAAGCTGTGAAACATGGCCATAATTTCTTAGGCCTAAATAATGATGGACAAGTATCTATTATTAAAACACGTGGTAACCAATACGGTCATGTAGTTCTTCGTGGTGGTAATGGCAAACCAAACTACGATGCAACATCTGTTGCTGCTGCTGAAGATGCGTTAACTAAAGCCAAAGTTGCACATCATATTATGATCGATGCGAGTCATGCCAATTCAAACAAAGACCCGTATTTACAGCCATTAGTGTTAAAAAATGTTACCGAACAAATTTTAAATGGTAACCGTTCTATCATTGGTTTAATGATAGAAAGTCATCTAAAAGGTGGCAGACAAGATATTCCTGCGAACTTATGTGACCTTGAATATGGAAAATCTGTAACTGACGGCTGTATCGATTGGGATACTACAGAAAAAGTGCTTTTAGAAATGCACCAAGCATTAAAAGATGTTTTACCAAAACGTTAATATAATGCACACTATACGCCATCTATGATGGCGTTTTTTATATAAATACTTATGAATAATCTTGAAAATGCACTAAGTCAAATCCCCCAATTCCAGTATGTTCACGAACATCTATTTTCTTCGGGACAACCTACAAAAGATCAACTACAACAAATTAAAGAATATGGAATTCATACCATTATTAATTTGGCCCTCAATAGTTCGACAGAACACTTAAATAATGAAGATCAAATTTGCTTAGATTTAGGATTAAATTACATGCAGTTTCCCATCTGTTGGGATACGCCAAATACAGACCAAGCATTATTTGCACTAGATACAATTAACTTTCTTGTACAAGATCAGAAAGTTTGGTTGCATTGTGCCCAAAATAAACGTGCAAGTGCCTTAATATTTCTATATAGACAATATTATATGAACATTGATATTGCAGTTGCACAGCAATACTTAGAAGAAGTGTGGGAACCCAATGAAACATGGACAGGTTTAATACATAGTGTTGCCTTGCAACTTAAAGGAAGAAAGGCAACACAAGAACTACAACAGGCGCTACAAAGTAGTGATGACTCTATTGTTGATGAATAAGTACTGTTGCGGTTGCTAAGATACCTTCTTGGCGACCTGTAAAACCTAACGCTTCGGTTGTCGTTGCTTTAATACTAATTTGAGAAACATCTACACCTAGAACATTTGCAATACTTTGGCGCATTTCCAAATTATGCTTAGCAAGCTTAGGTCGTTCACAAGCTACTGTAATATCAGCATTACCCAATATATAACCTTGATTTACAATTAGCTCATACACATGCTTTAACAACACTCTACTGTCAGCACCTTTAAATTCTGGATCAGTATCAGGGAAATGCTGTCCAATATCGCCTAAAGCCAATGCACCTAACAATGCATCACTTAACGCATGCAATACAACATCACCATCTGAATGTGCTTTTAATCCCTGTGTATGTGGAATTTTTAGTCCAGCCAAAGTAACAAAATCACCTTCTTCGAATGCATGGACATCTATACCCTGACCAATTCTAATTTTTGCAACCAATGTAAAACTTCCTTTCATATAAAATGATATCTTGTCTTTCTACTCAATCTTTCGCTATATTACCTTTAGTACTACATAACCAAGTATAAGCGATGATGTCGTTTCATAATTCAAATCTCATAAAGAATACTCTTTTTATCACACTTGCAATTGTGCCTACCATAACACTTGCCTATACCATAGCACCTGAAAAGATATGTGATACACACGCTAGAGCGCTCTTTTGTAAAGACAACTATAAAACACAAAGAGATCAGGTCTCGAGTTTATTAGATACCACCCAACAAACCACTAATGCGCCTCTACATTTAATTAGTGAAACACAGAATTTATGGTTACACCGTATTTATAAATGTAAAACCGACAAATGTATTCAAAATGAATTATCGAGCCGAATAGATGAGTTAAATACTTATTCATCACTAAATCAAAGTTTAACGCAACATTTTTTCAAATATACTCAAGGTAAAGTCGCTACGCCAAACACCTATTTACAAATACATCAACTTGATCAAAAACGAATTAAGGTTGAAGGTTTGTCTTATACACACAAGCATCATGAAAAAGGTCAACATTTTCTTATCGCCTATAGCAACAACACTACTAACGAATCTATTCAACTAAAAAATACAGATGATCAGTGTATTTATGAGTTAAAGCAATCAAAAGCACTGCTTACATTAAAAAGCGATCAGCCAACATGTCAACATTTTAGTGGCGTTTATCGACTCTATGATTAAGTGATCATAGATCTAGATTTTAAAACAAGTTGGGCAAATTCTAAATCTTCAGGATAAGTAATTTTAATATTATCTGAACGGCCTTGTACAATATGTACGGGCATCTGTGAAAGCTCTAAAGCACTCGCTTCGTCCGTAACAATAAGATTGTTTGCTAAGGCGTATTCTAATGCATCAATTAAATGCCCGATTTGTGCCATTTGAGGCGTTTGAGCCTGCCATAAATCTGTACGATCTACAGTTTGTGTAATTTCTAAATTACACGCACGTTTTAGCGTATCTCGAACAGGAGTAGCTAAAATGGCGCTTACCTTATTTTTTGAAACATATTCGGTTAATGCTTTTAAGCTATCACTTGAAATACATGGTCTTGCTGCATCATGAACCAATACATAGTCTGTTTCAGCTGAAAACTGCCGAAGATAATAAAGTGCATTTAAAACAGAATGTACTCGCTCTTGCCCACCAAAACAGAAATGAACTTTGTCTTGCTTTTTAAATTTCTGAGATTGTATATGAGTATCATTTGGGCTTATTGCTAAAACACATCCATCAATACGAGATAAACTAAGAATCGCATTTACTGTATGTTCCAAGACAGTATTACGCTCAATCATCTGATATTGTTTAAGTGCTGTTTTAGAAAAGCGACTGCCTGAACCAGCCGCTGGCACAATTGCCCAAATTTTAGTGGAGGTCTGGGCTGTCTTCATCTTCGCTATCTGTATTTTTACTTTCTACAGGTGAAATATAGTTTTCCTGCATTTGTGGTGATGTGAGTGTACTCATTTGAACAAATGTTTCATTTGGCTTAATTAAACCTAAATCCAGTCTGGCATGTTCTTCGACGGCTTCAGCACCATTTTTTAAATCATAAACTTCAGCGCCTAATATACGATTTCTTTCTTTTAAATCCTTATTCGTATCTTCTTGTTGTTGAATTTGTTGCATTAATTTTTGATGATCGTAATAACCACCTTCTCCAAACCAGTACATATATTGAAAGCCTGCTATCAAAATAATAGCAAGCCCCAATATAAGTCGACTTGAAAAAGAGTTAAAAGCCTCTTTTATAAAAGTCAGCATAAATTTTAGTTTAGACCTTTAAACTCTGCACGGCCACGGTATACCGCTTTGGTTAATTCTTCGATGCGTAGTAACTGATTATACTTTGCAACACGATCCGAACGTGATAAAGAACCTGTCTTAATTTGTCCTGCTGCTGTACCTACAGCAAGATCAGCAATTGTAGAGTCTTCAGTTTCACCCGAACGGTGCGAAATAACAGTTGTATAGCCATTTTGTTTAGCAAGATAAATAGCATCAAGCGTTTCACTTAACGTACCAATCTGATTATATTTAATCAGGATTGAGTTACCTATTTTCTCATCAATACCACGCTGTAAAATTTTTGGATTCGTTACGAATAGATCATCACCAACCAATTGAATTTTATCACCTAGAATTGATGTTAAATATGACCAACCTTCCCAGTCAGATTCATCTAAGCCATCTTCAATTGAAATAATTGGATATTGTTTTACAAGCCCAGCTAAATAATCAGAGAATTGGTTGCTTGTGAACGCTTTATTCCCTTCGCCTGCAAGAATATACTGGCCATTTGAATAAAACTCAGAAGCTGCGCAATCTAGTGCAAGCATAATATCTGAACCTGATTTATAACCAGTTTGTTCAATTGCTTCTAAGATCACTGTAATTGCTTCTTCATTAGAGCGAAGGTTTGGCGCAAAGCCACCCTCATCACCCACTGCAGTATTCAAGCCTTTTTTCTTTAGAACAGATTTTAAAGCGTGAAAAGTTTCAGCACCTGCACGTAAACTTTCTGCAAAAGAAGTAAATCCAACTGGTTCAATCATGAACTCTTGAATATCTACGGTATTATCTGCATGCGCACCACCATTGATGATGTTCATCATAGGCACAGGCATAGATAAAGTTTTTTGTCCACGTAGATTTGCAATATATTGGAACAATGGAGTTTTTTGTTCTTCTGCTGCGGCACGAGCTGCTGCAAGAGAAACCGCCAAAGTTGCATTCGCACCAAGCTTAGATTTATTTTCTGTTCCATCTAATGCAATCATGACATCATCTAGACCTTTTTGATCAAATACATCATGACCAACAAGGGCTTTTTTGATTTCAGTATTTACATTTTCGACTGCTTGACGAACGCCTTTACCTAAATAACGTGATTTATCACCATCACGTAATTCTAAGGCTTCACGTGAGCCTGTTGATGCACCAGAAGGTGCGCAAGAACGACCAACAACACCAGATTCTAAAATAACGTCTGCTTCTATAGTCGGATTACCGCGTGAGTCTAAAATTTCACGTGCGCGAATATCAACGATTTGGCTCATAAAAACTCCTATGTATTATAATGCTAATGCATTCAGTGCATTAGTGCGTATCTAATTTATCAAACCCTTTTACCAACGTATCTAATTCTTTAGTCTGTTCTAAAAATGGCTCTAACTGAGAAAGTCTTAATGCACATGGACCATCACAACGCGCTTTATCTGGATTTGGATGTGCTTCTAAAAATAAACCAGCAAGACCAGTTGCCATACCTGCGCGTGCTAAAGTACTAATTTGAGCACGACGACCACCTGCAGAATCTGCACGCCCACCTGGTGTCTGAAGCGCATGAGTTACATCAAAAAATACAGGAACATTCATTTCCTTCATGATGTCTAAGCCAAGCATATCGACCACAAGATTGTTATAGCCAAAAGCAGAACCACGTTCGCATAAGATGAGCTTATCATTACCTGCTTCTAAACATTTTTGCAAGATATGATCCATTTCTCTTGGTGCTAAGAACTGTGCTTTTTTAATATTGATGATCGCGCCTGTTTTTGCAATCGCTTCAACAAGATCTGTTTGACGACTTAAAAATGCAGGAAGTTGAACTATATCTGCGACTTCAGCAATGGGTGCTGCCTGATATGGCTCATGTACATCTGTAATAATAGGAATATTGAGTTGCTTTTTAAGCTCGCCCAACCATTCGATACCCTTTTCTAGACCTGGTCCACGAAATGAGTGCAAGCTAGAACGGTTTGCTTTATCAAAACTTGCTTTAAAAACGTATGGAATTTCTAAACGTTTACAAATTTCGATATAAGATTCTGCAATTTCAAATGCTAAATCTTTAGATTCAAGTACATTCATTCCGCCGAATAGTACAAATGGCAAGTGATTTGCCATTTGTATATCGCCTAAACGTACAATTTCCTGAGGTTTTAATTGTGACATTTAAACTTCCTAAGTAACCTTATTTGCCTTTTTGATTTTGCTTTTTTGCAGCATCAATAAAGCTTGCAAATAATGGGTGTCCATCACGTGGTGAACTTGTAAATTCCGGATGGAACTGTACAGCAATAAACCATGGATGTGCAGGAATTTCAACTGTTTCTACTAAATGTTGTACAGAAGAATAACCTGATACACGCATACCTGCTTTTTCTAATGGTTCGATGAAACGATCATTCATTTCATAGCGATGACGGTGGCGCTCTGTGATTTCAGCTTTACCGTAGATTTCACGTGTTTTTGTGCCTGCAACCAGTTCAGATTTTTGTGCACCTAAACGCATAGTACCACCTAGATCTGACTCTAAGTTACGCTGCTGTAATTCACCACGTTCATCTAACCATTCTGTGATTAAACCAATCAATGGATATTTTGTAGCGCGATTAAATTCGGTAGAACTTGCCTCAGGCATTTGTGCAACGTGGCGTGCATATTCAATTACTGCCAATTGCATACCTAGACAAATACCTAAAAATGGAATGCCTTTTTCGCGCGCATAGCGAATTGCAGCCATTTTACCTTCAGTACCACGCTCACCAAATCCACCCGGTACCAAAATAGCATCAGCTGTATCTAAGATTGCAATATCTTCGCTTTCTAATGCTTGTGCATCTACATAGTCAATTTGCACTTTCACACGGTTTTGAATACCTGCGTGTAGTAATGCTTCATTAACAGATTTATATGCGTCAGGAAGCTCTACATATTTACCAACCATTGCAACACGAACGGTATACTCTGGGTTGAAAAGCGCTTCACACACTTGATCCCAATCAGACAAATCAGCTTTTGGTAAGTCGTTATAACCAAAACGTTCACAAATTAAATCGTCAACATTTTGCTCGTAGAAATTACGTGGAATTTGATAAATCGTTTTCGCATCTTTACATACGACAACAGCACGTGCCTCAACATTGGTAAACAATGCGATTTTACGGGTTGTATCCGCATCAACATCATGCTCTGTACGACAGATTAAGATATCTGGTTGGATACCAATAGATAAAAGCTCTTTTACAGAATGCTGTGTTGGTTTTGTCTTCAACTCAGCAGCAGAGCTAATATATGGAAGCAATGTTAAATGCATTAACATACTACGTTTATGACCAAGTTCTACCATAAGTTGGCGAACGGACTCCATAAACGGCAGCGACTCGATATCACCAACCGTACCACCAATTTCAACAATCGCAACGTCATAGCCTTCGCCAGCGCGAAGTACACGTTCTTTAATGTTGTCGGTAATATGAGGAATGACCTGAACAGTACCACCTAAGTAGTCACCACGACGTTCTTTATTCAAAACATCTTGGTATACACGGCCACTGGTAAAGTTGTTGAGTTTGGTCATTTTTGCACGGCGTAAGAATCGCTCGTAATAGCCCAAGTCTAAATCTGTTTCTGCACCATCTTCGGTTACAAAAACTTCACCATGTTGAAATGGACTCATTGTGCCTGGATCGACATTAATATATGGATCCATCTTCACCATAGTGACACTCAGGCCACGGGCTTCTAAAAGTGCGGCAACAGAAGCGGCTGAAATACCTTTACCTAGTGATGATACAACACCACCGGTAACGAAAATAAAATGGGTCATTCGAGTTCTCGTACAATCAAGCCTAAACAGGCATGCAATGCTGGGCAATTTTACTTTACTCTGCCCCTATAAAGCAAAGTCATTCAGCATCTATTCACATAACAATTCACAGTTGCGCATATTATCACCGATTTATTTTAATTTGAATGCGCAAACTGAATATTTGCAATCTCGTTTTTCTTGTTATAATAGTAAGTTCGTAATGTAAATTAGAAACGTATAAACATGAACAGAAAGCTTCTTATTTGTGGTGCTATCATGGTAGGTTTAGTTTTAACCGCCTGTTCTAAAAAAGAAGCACCCGAAAATAACGATAAACAATCTCCAGAGCAAACAACACAACAAAATGTCGCTTCGGAACAATTACAATCAATTAATAAAGATGGGGACAATGCATCTGCACCTATGGCAGAGCCTGAGCATAAACATGCACATGATGTTCCACCAGAGCATCATAGTGAGATAAATGCAGAACAACCACCTAAAATGGTTGAAGTTGAACGCGAACAGACTGCAAATACAACCACTGAAATTCGCAGAGAATATAAATCTGAGACGCCTAAAAAGTCAGATAAAGATACAACACCTGCAACTTCTCCTGAAGTTCACGTAGAAAAAGTATCAACTGCTTCTGCGCCTGAAGTAGTGAAACCAAAACATCATCAAACAGCAAAACCACAAAGTGGCAACTTGTCAGAAGATGATGCCGTCGCTGCTGCAATGTCTGCTGCTAAACCAGCACTAAACTAAACCTATAAGATAAATAAAAAAGCCAAGTTAATAACTTGGCTTTTTTTGTTTTCTCGTTCTTGAGCTTAGCTTACTTGTACCACTTCTTCATCTGGAATAATTGAAATTTCTGAAACTAAGTTTTCAAATTTAAAAATTTCATCAAGCTCATCTTTTGAAAGCAAACCACGCTCTAAAACAACTTCAGGAATTGTTTTATTTTCCGCGATACATTGTTTACCAATCTCATCACACAATGAATGACCCAATAAAGGATCAAGTAAAGTTACGATCCCCACACTACGCATTACTTCATCACGACATACTTCTTCATTGGCAGTAATGCCTTGAATACATTTCTCATCTAATGTACGAATTGCTTGTGTCAAAATTTGAATAGATTCGTGTGTTGAATAAGCAATTACAGGCTCCATTGCATTTAACTGCATTTGCCCTGCTTCAGCACCAAAAGTAATTGTTAAATCATTACCAATCACTTTAAATGCAATTTGATTGACCACCTCAGGAATAACAGGATTCACTTTTGCAGGCATAATTGAAGAACCTGCTTGCATCTGAGGTAAATTAATTTCATTTAGACCCGCACGTGGACCAGAACTTAATAGACGTAAATCATTACTAATTTTTGAAAGTTTTACAGCTAAACGTTTTAACGTACTCGAAACAATAATAAAGACACCACAGTCACTGGTTGCCTCGACATAGTCTGCAGATGGTTTAACATTTAAACCTGTGACTTGCTCTAAATGCTTAGTAACCAGTTTTGCATAACCAGGTACTGTATTTACACCTGTTCCAATAGCTGTTGCACCCAAATTGATTTCTAAAAGAAGCTCACGAGTTTGTTTAATTAAGCTCATATCTTCTTTGAGTAATGTTGCAAAGGCATGGAACTCTTGACCCAATGTCATCGGTACAGCATCTTGTAATTGAGTACGCCCCATTTTAATTACTGTTTTAAACTCAAGTGCCTTTTGGCTAAGAGATGCAATTAAATGTTGTAGCTTTTCAAAGAGCTCATCTAACACGCTGTAAGTTGCCAGACGTAATGCTGTTGGATATACATCATTGGTCGACTGTGATTTGTTTACATGATCATTGGGATGAAGTACATCGTACTTACCTTTACGATGCCCCATCATTTCTAAAGCAATATTTGCGATGACTTCATTGGTATTCATATTAATTGATGTACCAGCCCCACCTTGGTATACATCTAATGGAAAAGATGCTTCCCAATTTTCAGGATGATCAATTAACAAGTCGCAGGCTTTTTGAATAAGTTCGCTTTGCTGTTCGCTCAGTCTTCCAACGGCTAAGTTTGCTCTTGCAGATGCTTTTTTAACTTGCGCAAGGGCACGAATAAAATGTGTTTGCTGACCAATCGTTAAAGTTGAAATATTAAAGTTTTCTAACGCTCTTAACGTGTGGATACCATAATAACGATCTGCTGGTACTTCTTTTGTTCCCAATAAATCCTTTTCGATACGAATCAATGGCGACGTATTCATAAATTACCCTTTTGGTATTGTACAGTCATAACAACTCGAAATAGTTATCATGATATATGAAGCCCATAAACAATAAAGTGATTTTCTTCACTTTATGCAATAAATTCCATATTTTCATTGGTCTATGGGTATTTATTTTAAAGAACTCCATTTCAAGGTAGTTAAAAAAACTACCTTTTTGATGTTTTTTTTCACTGAAATATAAAAAAAGAGGTTAAAACCTCTTTTTTAGTCATTTTTAGCTTGGCAAGTTCATCAAATTTAAATTAAAAATGAAGCTTTTTTATAGACTATGGTCGTAATTTTTCAGCTTTTGTATTCAGTTTAAGTTGGTGAGTTTCCTTCACCATTTGCATGACAGGATAACTTCTTGTTTCCTTCACCCCGGGTAATTTCCAAAGCACTTGACCCGAAATACGGCGAAAGTCTTCCATATTTTTACTGCGTACTTTTAATACAAAATCAAAGCCACCACTGGTCATATGACACTCAAGAATTTCAGGAAAGCTTTTCACCGCTTCAACAAAATCATCCAAAACATAAGATGTTGTTTTATCTAGCAAAACCTCAACAAAAATCAAAAATCCTGCGTTTAATTTCTCTGGATTAAGATGTGCATGGTAGCCCAAAATATACTTTTCAGAAACCAGTCTTTGTACGCGTGCTAAAACTGCTGTTGCTGATAAATTTACCAATTCAGCAAGTTTAGTATTAGAAATACGACCATCTTTTTGTAGTAAGTCTAATATTTTCAAATCGATTCGATCTGGTTGGAAGTTAACTTCAGGCATAGCATAATTCTCTAAAAAGAGCCCAAAAAATAGTGAGTTATTCTGTCACGATTTTGCAATGATTCGGCTTATTAAGCAACGCCAATTTGTCACATATTTTTAGGACGTGATGATATGAGTACACAACGCCACAATGTATTTTTTCGCCCTGCAACTTTCGAAGATATTACCCCTCTTCATGGCAAAACATTGCTTGAAAATGCCATTAATTCAAATTGGCGTCGTACAGAGACTGAAGCCGTTGAAACATTATTAAATTTCACGCAAGTTTCGCCCGAACTCGATAAGAAAATCTATGATTTGGCTTTCCAACTTTCACAACACCTCCGTGAAAATAATAAAGCATCTGGAAAAGCAGGTATTGTTCAAGGACTACTACAAGAATTTTCGCTTTCTTCACAAGAAGGCATCGCACTTATGTGTCTTGCAGAAGCATTATTACGTATTCCCGATACAGCAACACGTGATCAGCTCATTCGTGACAAAATTAATCAAGGAAACTGGAAGTCTCATATAGGACAAAGTAGCCTTGTTTTTGTAAATGCAGCTGCATGGGGTCTAATGCTTACAGGAAAACTGATGGCACCTCCTGCGCAAAAAAGTTTATCAGGTATGCTCACTTCTCTTCTTGCACGAAGTGGACAAGGCATTATCCGTAAAGCTGTAGACGTTGCAATGCGTATGATGGGTGAACAGTTTGTTACTGGTGAAACCATTGGCGAAGCACTAGAAAAATCAAAAATACTTGAAAAAGAAGGCTTTCTTTATTCTTACGATATGCTTGGTGAAGCCGCACTTACAGATCATGATGCGAAGCGTTATATGGCAGATTATGTCAATGCTATTCATGCAATCGGTAAAGCTTCTCAAAATAAAGGCGTTTACAAAAGTGCTGGCATCTCGATTAAACTTTCTGCAATTCACCCACGTTATTACCGTGCACAGTACGATCGTGTACACGATGAACTGTACCCACGCATTGTTGAACTTGCAAAACTCGCAAAACAATACGATATTGGCTTAAATATTGATGCCGAAGAAAGTGAGCGATTAGAACTTTCACTAGAGCTTTTAGAACGTCTTTGCTTCGAACCTGAACTTGCAGGCTGGAATGGAGTTGGCTTTGTAATTCAAGCTTACCAAAAACGCTGTTTCCCACTTGTAGATTACATTGTTGATCTTGCAAAACGCAGTGAAAAACGCTTAATGATTCGTTTAGTGAAAGGTGCATACTGGGATAGCGAAATTAAAAAAGCACAAGTCGAAGGTTTATCTGACTACCCTGTGTTTACACGCAAAGTGCATACAGACCTTTCATATATTGCCTGTGCAAAAAAATTATTGGCTGAACCTGACTATATTTACCCTCAGTTTGCAACACACAACGCACAAACGCTTGCGACTATTTATGAACTGGCTGAACCCGAAAAATATGTCGCAGGACAATATGAGTTTCAATGCCTACATGGTATGGGCGAACCTCTATACAAACGTGTTGTCAATAAACTCGGAATTCCGTGCCGTATCTATGCACCTGTAGGCAATCACGAAACGTTATTGGCTTATTTAGTACGCCGTTTACTTGAAAATGGCGCAAACACGTCGTTTGTCAACCGTATTGCAGACAAGACCATTCAAATTGATGAATTAATTCAATCCCCAACTGATGATATTCAGCGTCAAGCAATGCAAGAAAAAGTCATTGGTGCAAAACATCCTAATATTCCTTTACCACAAGATTTATATGGTCAGGACAGACTCAATTCGGCAGGTACAGACTTAGCAAACGACCATTGTCTATTTGAACTGAATGAAGTTGCAAAAGCTTTATACGAACATCAATGGCTCAGCAAACCGCTAATTGCAAATGTAGAGATTGAAAAAGTTACGCAAGGAAAACCTGTCGTTAATCCTGCTCAACATAACGATGTTGTTGGATCAGTGATTGAAGCAGATGAAAACGATGTTGAACATGCTTTAGTTCAAGCTGAAGCTATGCAGTCTACTTGGGCACATATGTCTGTGTTAGCACGTGCAAAACATTTAGAAACCGCAGCAGATGCGATGCAAGCTCAACTTCTTGAGCTGATGGTTTTACTTTGCCGTGAAAGTGGAAAAACTTACATGAATGCAATTGCAGAAGTACGTGAAGCAATTGATTTCTTACGCTACTACGCAAAACAAGCAGAAACATTCTCTGCGACACAACCAATTAAACCATTAGGTACGATTTTATGTATTAGTCCATGGAATTTCCCATTGGCTATTTTTACAGGTCAAATTGCTGCTGCACTGGTTACAGGAAACTGTGTCATTGCAAAACCTGCTGAACAAACGCCACTTGTTGCATACGAAGCTGTTAAAATTTTACACGAAGCTGGTATTCCTGAAGCTGCTTTGCAATTTTTACCAGGACAAGGTGAAACTGTAGGGGCAAAACTCAGCGGAGATTCACGCGTTCAAGGAATTATGTTTACAGGCTCGACAGAAGTTGCAAAAATTCTTCAAAAAACAGTGGCTAAGCGTCTTACCCCTGAAGGTAATCCAGTCACGCTTATTGCAGAAACTGGTGGACAGAATGCCATGATTGTCGACTCATCTGCACTTACAGAGCAAGTCGTGCTTGATGTCGTTAGCTCTGCATTTGACAGCGCAGGACAACGCTGTTCAGCTTTACGTATTCTCTGTGTACAAGAAGATTGTGCAGAGAGTGTCATGACGATGCTTAAAGGTGCAATGAAACAACTTCGCCTAGGTAACCCACATTATCTAAAAACAGATATTGGCCCTGTAATTGACGTTGAAGCGCAAGAAAACATTGAACGCCATATTGCAAAAATGAAATCTAAAGGTTATGCAATCCATCAACTTACTTTAGATGAACCATTGCAAAAACAAGCAATTGAACAAGGCACATTCATACCACCGACAATGATTGAATTGCCAAACTTAGATGATTTAGAGCGTGAAGTTTTTGGACCTGTTTTACACGTCATTACTTACAAACAAAATGAGCTTGAACAACTTATTGGCCGTATTAACGATAAAGGTTATGGGCTTACCATGGGTGTTCATACACGTATTGATGAAACCATCCAAAAAGTGATTGACCTTTCAGAAGTGGGGAACTTATACGTTAATCGCAACATTGTAGGTGCTGTTGTTGGTGTGCAACCATTTGGTGGCGAAGGACTCTCAGGCACTGGCCCCAAAGCAGGTGGCCCACTCTATGCATATCGCCTAACACAAGGTCATGCATTTAAAAATGTTCAAACACCTTTTGCAGTAAAACGTGAAATGACCGAAATACCAAAAGAGTATTTTAATCATTTCCATACGTTTAAAGCATGGGTAGAAAAAACATTCCCTACATTAGACATTCAACAGCATCAGCCATTTATGGTTGGCCGTACATATGAGCTTCAAGGGCCTACAGGTGAAAGTAACCATTACACCATGCAACCACGTGAAAGAGTTTTGAGCTTAGCAAACACAGATCAAGAATTTGTAGATCAACTACTTAGCATCTTTGCTGTAAATGCACAGCCTGTAATGAAAAAAGGAACTCCTTTTTTTGAAAAATATCAGGCCCAAATGCCAAAAGAAATTGTTTCACGTATTGCAGTCATTTCATCACTCCATGAAGAAGCTTTCGATGCCGTTCTACATCACGGCGATGAAGAGCAATTGATGCAAACACAACAAGCGATTGCCTCACATCAAGGTGCGATTGTTTCGATTCATCATCTAGCATCAGAGAGTCGCGATATTCCTGTAGAGCGTCTCGTCATAGAACATGCAGTCAGTATTAATACGACAGCTGCAGGTGGTAATGCGAGTCTAATGACCATGGAGGAGTCTGCTTAACTTAAGTTTTACTCCTTGGAGGCAATGTTTTCAAACGATAGATGACTAGGCGTAGTTCACGTTGTTTGTTAAGATTGCCTCTCTTTTTTTCTAGCATGTAATCATCCATTTATGACATCTGCATATCAGCAACAACTGCAAGCCAAAATTGAGCGTATTACAGCCCAGTTTGAAGCATTTAATCCGCCAAAATTAGAAGTTTTTGACTCTCCTAGTGACTACTTTAGAATGCGTGCAGAATTTCGTATCTGGCATACAGATGACGATATGTTCTATGCAATGTTTGAACGCGATGAAACAGGAAAGAATAAAAAAGCCGTTCGTGTCGATCATTTCCCTATTGCCTGTCATGCAATTAATGACCTTATGCCGAAGCTCCTAGACGCACTCAAGGGGCAGAAAAATTTACACCATAGACTCTTTGAAATCGACTTTTTGGCAAGCTTAAGTGGTGAAATGCTCGTCAGCCTTATTTACCATCGTAAACTTGATGAAGACTGGCAAAACCTTGCACAAGCCCTTTCAAAACAGCTGAATATTAAAATTATTGGTCGCAGTCGTGGTCAAAAACTCGTTTTAAGTGACGATTTTGTGGTTGAAAAATTAGATGTAGACCATCGAACATACTTCTATAAACAAATCGAAAATGGCTTTACTCAGCCAAATGCAATTGTTTGCCAAAAGATGTTGCAATGGGCATCGGATGTTGCAGACACATGTCAAGGTGACCTACTTGAACTTTACTGTGGTAACGGAAACTTTACATTGCCATTATCTACAAAATTTAACCGTGTTTTGGCAACAGAACTTGCAAAATCTTCTGTACATGCTGCCGAATGGAATATTAATAAAAATGCTATTCATAATATTCAAATTGCACGACTTGCTGCGGAAGAGTTTACGCAAGCTTTCCACGGTGAACGCGAATTTAGACGCCTCCAAGAAGCAAGCATCGATATTTCTAGTTATGACTTTGGTACAGTTTTCGTCGATCCACCACGTGCAGGTATAGATCTCGACACATTAAAGCTATTACAAAACTTCAAACACATTATCTATATTTCATGTAACCCAGACACATTGGTAGAAAATTTAGACATACTCTGCCAAACACATCATATTCAACGCTTTGCATTATTTGATCAATTTCCGCACACACATCATGTAGAAAGCGGCTTACTATTGACTAAAAAGTAATGCTAACTGGAGAGAGTATAAAAATAAGTACTCTCTCTTTCTCCTTGATATATCAACTTTTCTGATCATCATCAAATCTATTTATCTAAATTACTTTTAATTGAAAATTACGATAATTTTTTGATTTTATTAAATTGTTTCAAAATATGAATAAAAAGACATCATTTTAAATCATTAATTACTTGTTTTTACGATAGTTAAACTTTTGGACCCATTTTAAATAGAAATAATGTACATTTGTATAAGAAAACAGGCTTCTTGTATTTTTATTTTTTTTATTTATATTTCAAGAAATGTTAGGTTGCAATGAACGCTCTTATGAGTATTTGGCAAAAATTATTTAATTCGAAACATGAGCAAAACAGTCAGAAAAACAATATGGCCTGTATTGAAAATGACTGCTCATGTAAAAGTAATGAACAGTTGATTCAAGCCTTAAAAGCTGCACATGATGAATATGTGGTAAGGGGTATTAAACGTGTTCTTATGTCTAGAGGCTTTAGTCGTAAAGAGTTAGATCAATTTAAGCAGCATACTATCCATTAAACAAAGATAAGCGGTCTAAAATAGATCGCTTATTAAAATCTACTTTTCACCACTCCCTATATATCCCAATTTTCGTTACAATAGATTGAATTAACTCCCAAACAATTAGGTTATTTGCGTGAAGTGGCTACAAATCCATATTACTGTTGATCAAGCAGATGTTGAATCAACAGAAACACTCCTACTTTCTTTAGGTGCTGTCAGTGTCACACTAGATGATGCAGAAGACCAAGCTTTGCTTGAACCTTTACCAGGTGAAACGCCTTTATGGAATAAAGTAATCGTTACAGGCATCTATCAACAAAATGATGAAGCACCTATTGACGTCAACTCATTAGTTGCATTTGCTCAATTACAACTTCCAGCAAATACTCAGATTTCACACGATGAGCTAGAAGACCAAGTTTGGGAACGTGCTTGGATGGATTACTATGAACCTATCCAAATTGCTGAAAACTTCTGGATTGTTCCTGAATGGTTAGAACCACCAGAAAAAAATGCAGTTAATTTAAAGCTAGACCCAGGATTAGCATTTGGTACAGGAAACCATGCCAGTACATTCTTATGTCTACAATGGCTAGGTAAAACCGATTTAAAAGACAAAGTCGTTATTGATTATGGCTGTGGTTCAGGTATTTTAGGTGTCGCAGCTTTGCTTCTTGGTGCAAAACAAGTTTATGCAACAGATATAGATCCACAAGCGGTATTGGCAACAAAACAAAATGCAGAACTCAATGGCGTGGTCGATAAACTATTTGTAGACTTACCAGATGCATTTAACCAAACAGTTCAGCAAGAAGCGGATGTACTTATTGCCAATATACTTGCTGCACCATTAATTGCACTTGCACCAGAATTTAGCCGCCTTATTAAACAAGGTGGCGAGTTTGCTTTAGCTGGTGTAATTGAAGAACAAGTGGAAGAAGTGAGCGAAACATATCAAGCGTTTTTTAATATTACAGAAATAGAAAAACGTGAAGAATGTTGGTGCAGAATTTCAGGATATCGTCATCACAATTAAGTTTTCTCATGGAACATATAAAGACCACTTGCCCAACATGTCAAACAAAGTATCTTGTTTCTATGATGCATTTGTCTGTTGCACAAGGAAAAGTGTGTTGTAGTCATTGCCGTTCCACATTTAATGCCTACCATCATATGATGCGTGGGCATCTCAATGAAAAAGAACTTTCACAGTCAAACTTTTTAAACATTGCGAAATATTCTGCTTTAGAAGTATTTCATACACGTAATGCATCTTCTAGCATTAACTTACTCACTCATCTCAATCATACACGTCACAGTGAAGTAAATATTCGGGCGACAACATCGCGTACACCACATAAAAGACGACCTAAATGGGCATCTCTATTGCTGATTGCACTCGGTAGTGTACTTATTCTCATTCTTCTTTTTAATATTCTCACACACAATACAAAGGTTTTACATCAATTTCCATTTTGGAAATCTATCACAGCAAATAACTGCGCAAAAAAATCATGTTCATCAACCACGCAAGATATGGTTCAAATTCAAGTCTTAAAGGTTGAAGAAAGCTCGCCTTATGTCACAACAGTTACAGGATTCATTCAAAATCTGAGTCCAGATGTACAACAGTTACCACAAATTGAGCTGAACGTGCATTTAACAAAGACAAGAATTAAACCTTTCCAATTCTCTCCAGAAATGTATTTACCCTACTATTTTAGACATAAAAATGTATTGCTAAAAAAACAAAGAGTAGATTTTAGACTTGATGTTCCCTTTTCTTACAACAATGTTCATTCTTTAGAAATTAAGCAGTCGATGAAATCTGATGCTATTACTTTATCTAAATAATTTTTTTCATCATTCTTAAACATATCTCGCTATATAATATCAATCAAATAATATCTTTTATTTTTATACAAAAACAAAAACAATAAAAAATTAAATTTAATTCAAAAAAACGATTAAAAAAATAAAAAAAATTGCCTCATATTTACTCACTTTTCTGTCGAGAGTGTTATTATACGCGCCACTAATGCTTGACCAAACATATATCTCGTATAATTCCCATAACTAAAGAAATTTCTAAATGTGCATTTTTTATTGCGCATTGAGTATTTTTTTTGTTTCTGAAAATTCTTGCTGTAACAAATTCTAAATATTTGTTACGCTTATTTTTCAACCAAAACGAGTAGAATATGCCAAGCTGTATTGAATTTTATAAGTACATCACCTTGTGTGATTCTTATACTTTACCCCTTTAAATATAACCACTCTCCCACCCGAAGTGGTTTAGATTAATTTCGGATTAAAACGCATGAATAGCAAATCTCCTATTTTTACTGCACAATCTGATGTAGCGCTTCGCATCCATGTGGACCGCGCGGTTCGTCACTATTTTGCATCTTTGCAAGGTGAGCAACCATCTCAGGTGTATGACATGGTGCTAGCAGAAATGGAGAAACCTCTTTTGTCTGTAGTTCTCGAATACACCCGTGGCAACCAAACACGTGCAGCGGAAATTTTAGGACTAAACCGTGGTACTTTACGTAAAAAGTTAAAAGCTCACGGTTTAATGAGTGAATAAATGATAAAATGCTCACGTCTTCGTGGGCATTTTTTTTGCCTTTTGTTTTCTAACTTCAAAGACTAAATATATCATGACAATCAAACGCGCTTTAATTTCCGTTTCCGACAAAACCGGTATTGTTGAATTTGCACAAAATCTTTCCAATTTAGGGATTGAAATTTTATCTACGGGTGGAACGTATAAACTATTAAAAGAAAACAACATCGCTGTTGTTGAGGTTTCTGAACATACAGGTTTCCCTGAAATGATGGATGGCCGTGTAAAAACACTACATCCTAAAATTCATGGTGGAATTTTAGCACGCCGTGGTATCGATGAAGATGTTATGCAAGCACACAATATTGCTGCTATCGATTTTGTCGTTGTGAATCTCTACCCATTTGCAGCAACTGTGGCTAAGCCAAATTGCTCGCTTGAAGATGCTATAGAAAACATCGATATTGGTGGCCCAACTATGGTACGTGCAGCAGCGAAAAACCATGCTTCTGTAGGTATTATTGTAAATGCTTCAGACTACACTGATGTCGTAAACGAACTCAAAACCTCAGGTGCTTTATCACAAGCAACTCGCTTTGACTTAGCTGTAAAAGCATTTGAACATACAGCTCAATATGACGGTATGATTGCGTCATATCTTGGTGCACGTGTTGGTAAAAATGAGGGTGAAACAGCAGATACGTTCCCTCGTACCTTTAATACACAACTTAATAAAGCACAAGATTTACGCTATGGCGAAAACCCACATCAAGCAGCAGCATTTTATGTAGAGTCAACAGCAACTGAAGCTTCAGTATCTACATCTAAACAATTGCAAGGTAAAGCGCTTTCGTACAACAACATCGCAGATACAGATGCTGCACTAGAGTGCGTGAAATCTTTTGTTAAACCAGCATGTGTTATTGTTAAGCACGCAAACCCTTGTGGTGTGGCTGTTTCATTAGATGGTATTCAAGCAGCATACGATCTTGCTTATGCAACTGATCCAGAGTCAGCATTTGGCGGTATTATTGCATTTAACCGTGAGTTAGATGTAGACACTGCAAAAGCAATTGTTTCACGTCAATTCGTTGAAGTGATTATTGCACCAAGTATTGCAGATGGCGTATTAGATGTTACAGGTGCGAAGAAAAATGTCCGCGTACTTACATGTGGCGAACTTCCTGCAATCGATGCGCGCGTGCAACAGTTAGACTATAAGCGTGTAAACGGTGGCTTGCTTGTTCAAGATCAAGATTTAGGCATGATTACAGCAGATGAGCTTAAAGTTGTTACAAAGCGTGCACCGTCAGAACAAGAAATTGAAGATCTGATCTTTGCATGGAAAGTTGCAAAATACGTGAAATCAAACGCAATTGTTTATGCAAAAAATCGTCAAACGATTGGCGTAGGTGCAGGTCAAATGAGTCGCGTGAACTCGGCACGTATTGCAGCAATTAAAGCAGAGCATGCAGGTCTTGTGGTTGAAGGTGCTGTTATGGCATCAGATGCTTTCTTCCCATTCCGTGATGGTATTGATAATGCTGCTAAAGCAGGTATTAAATGCATCATTCAACCGGGTGGTTCTATGCGTGATGAAGAAGTTATTGCAGCTGCAGACGAAGCTGGTATTGCAATGGTATTTACTGGTATGCGCCACTTCCGTCATTAATAACAACAATTAACACTCATACTTAAGAGAAACATCCTCATATTCATACATTGAGGATGTTTCATTTATGGAGATTCATCTATGAATATTTTAGTTTTAGGTAGTGGCGGACGTGAGCATGCACTTGCATGGAAAATTGCTCAAGATAGCCAAGTCAGTCAAGTATTTGTAGCACCTGGCAATGCGGGTACTGCAACAGAGTCAAAATGCAAAAATATACAACTAGATATTTTAAACAACAACGCAATTATT
Source organism: Acinetobacter pollinis (assembly GCF_015627175.1). Lineage (GTDB taxonomy): Bacteria > Pseudomonadota > Gammaproteobacteria > Pseudomonadales > Moraxellaceae > Acinetobacter > Acinetobacter pollinis. The sequence continues at coordinate 60,846 of NZ_VTDQ01000006.1, forward strand.
GATTTTGCAAAAGCAAATAATGTTGATCTCGTTGTGGTTGGTCCTGAAGCACCACTTGTTAACGGTGTTGTCAATGCTGTACAAGATGCTGGCTTAAAAATTTGGGGACCTACTCAGTACGCAGCTCAATTGGAAGGATCAAAAGCATTTGCAAAAGATTTTCTAAAAAAACACAACATCCCAACTGCATTTTATGAAGTATTTACAGAAATTGCTCCTGCAAAAGCATATGTAGAAAAACATGGTGCGCCTATTGTAATTAAAGCAGATGGGCTTGCAGCAGGCAAAGGTGTAATTGTGGCAATGAACAATGACGAAGCTTTTGCAGCAATTGATGATATGCTTTCTAGTAACAAATTTGGCGACGCAGGTAGTCGTGTTGTTATTGAACAATTCTTAGCAGGCGAAGAAGCAAGTTTCATCTGTATGGTCGATGGTAAAAATATCTTACCAATGGCAACATCACAAGATCACAAACGTATTTTTGAGGGTGATCAAGGGCCAAACACAGGTGGTATGGGTGCTTACTCCCCTGCTCCAGTCGTTACACCTGAAATTTTTGAGCGTGTAATGAATGAAATTATGCGTCCAACTGTTGAAGGTATGGCAAAAGATGGTCATACATACACAGGCTTCTTATACGCAGGACTCATGATTGATGAACAAGGGCAACCACGTGTCATCGAATTTAACTGTCGTTTTGGTGACCCTGAAACACAACCAATTATGATGCGTTTACAGTCTTCTCTTGTAGACCTTATTCTTGCAGGTGTTGAAGGAAACTTACCAAGTGAAGCTCAGTGGGATGAGCGTAAATCAATTGGTATTGTTCTTGCTTCGGAAGGTTATCCCGAAACAGCACGTAAAGGTGATGTTATCTCAGGTTTAGGCCAATCTCCAGAAGGAACAAAAATATTCCATGCAGGTACATCAACCACAGCAGATGGTCATGTAGTAACCGCAGGTGGCCGTGTTCTTTGTGTGACTGCATTAGGTGATACTGTTTTAGAAGCACAAGTTAATGCACTTGAAGTATGTGGTCAGGTCACATTCGATGGTATGCAATATCGTACCGATATCGGATATCGTGCAATCGCACGTGAAAATAATATTCAGTAATTTGTAATAAAAGAATAGCTTTCACAAGAAAGCTATTCTCGCAAACTGCCTATCTAAATGAAAAAAATTCATAAGTATTGTGAATTTTATTGTTTTGACTTATATAACAAACACTTTATACTCCGCCTTATTAAGAAATTTTTAACACACAGAAATGCTCCTCAAAAGGAATAGATTTGCTTAACTTGTACAACGCAAAGTACAATCATCTCTATATTGCATGAAGATTTCTTGGTATGATAACGGCAACTTTATACTGATTTCGCACTATACTTGTTATTTATTGATATTCATCTAGGATGCTAGATATTCATTGTCTAATATACTCAAACTATTGAGATACAGACATGAACAAAATATTAAAGAAATAGCTTGCTTTACTCAGTCATTATTTTTGTACTTACAAACATTTTTATCAGGATTATTACCCCTCATGAAAAAATTATTGGGTGTTGTATTATTAGGTGCAGGTCTTACTCTTGCTGCAGGTTGCAGTAAAACTCCATCAGACCAAGCTGAAAATAAAACAGCAGATGGCAAAGAATTAAAAACAATTGTTCTAGGTTCAGATGGTTCAGATACAGATGTATGGCGTTATATCGCGACACTTCCTGCAACAAAAGACGCTGGTATCAAGCTTGACGTAAAAAATATGCCTGACTACGTTGCAATGAATAAAGCAACGGCTGGAGGTGAAATTGACGTAAATGCATTTCAGTCTTACAACTACCTTGTTGCTTATAATACGCAAAGTAAAGAAAAGCTTGTTCCTATTGCGACAACGTACATTGAACCAATGGGAATCTACTCAAGCAAATACAAGAAAATAGATCAAATTCCGAATAACGCAACTATTGCTATTCCAAACGATACCTCAAATGAAGCACGTTCACTCTCTTTATTAAAAGCTGCAGGTCTTATTCAGCTTAAAGAAGGATTCGATCCAATCCATGGCGACCTGAAAGATATTACAGCTAACCCAAAAAACTTACAGCTTAAGCCAATTCCAATGGCAACTGCTGTACGCGTAATGGGCGATGTAGATGCTATTGCTCTAGGCAATACATTGGCAATGGAAGGTGGACTAAACGTACTTAAAGATGCTTTATTTTACGAACCTGTTAACCAATCTACAAAATTAAATATTAATTTACTTGTAACTTCTGAAGCGAAAAAAGATGATCCGACCCTGCAAAAACTTGCACCGATCTATCATAGTGAAGAAGTGAAAAAATTCATTGCTGAACGCTTTGGTGGTACTAAAATTGACGTTAGTAAACCAATTAGCTATTTAACTGAAAATCAGCAGTAATCATATTCCACTAAAACAGGTAAGGTATTTCTACTTTACCTGTTTTTATTTTTAGCATAGTTTTTAACCAAATGATTCAATTTAAAAACATCTCAAAGCACTATAAGCTGAAAGGACAAACTGTTCATGCGCTTAAACAAATTAATCTCGAAATTCCTGAAGGGAGTATATTCGGGATCATTGGTTATAGTGGTGCAGGAAAAAGTACATTAATCCGCTTAATTAATTTACTTGAACGTCCAAGCGAAGGTCAGATCATTATTAACCAAAAAGATTTTACCGCTTTAGATGCAAAATCATTGCGTCAAGAACGCGCTAATATTGGTATGATTTTCCAACATTTTAATTTACTGCAAACAAAAACCGTTGCAGAAAATATTGAAATGCCTATGCGTTTACTTGGCTATAGCAAAACAGAACGTGAAAAGCGTTTAAACGAACTGTTGCAGTTTATCGATCTCGAACACAAAAAAAATGCTTACCCCGATGAACTTTCAGGTGGTCAAAAACAACGTGTAGGCATTGCGCGTGCACTTGCTAATCATCCTAAAATCTTACTTTGCGATGAAGCAACATCTGCTTTAGACCCACAAACGACTCAATCTGTTCTAGATCTACTAAAAAAAATTAATAAAGAACAAAACATTACTATTGTTATGGTCACCCATGAAATGGATGTTATTGAGAAAGTTTGTGACCATATTGCAGTGATGGAGGCAGGTCATGTTATCGAACAAGGTTCTACAGTTGAGCTATTTAGCCAGCCTAAACACCCAACCACACAAACATTTATACAAACCGTATTACAGCAACATTTACCGACCAACATTCTAAAACAGCTAGAAAACCAGCATCACCACAGCATATATCGTCTACAGTTTTTAGGAAAATCTGCACAGGAACCTGTAATTCAATCCATGATTAAAGCATTTGATGTTAGTTTAAATATTTTATTTGCTTCTATGACTGAAATTGATGGTACAGTAATTGGTCAAATGTTCGTTCAAATTCTTGGAGAACCTTCAGCAGTTGAAGGGGCAATTCATCATTTAGAAAAATATGGTGTTTCTGTTGCGTCACAAGCAGGAGAGCAAAAATGAGAGATGCTTTTGTTGCATGGTTAACGCAAATTACACACCCTTTTTGGAATAGTATTGTCTCTGTAGATGACTTTGTATCTGCGCTCCAGCAAACCATTTATATGGTCATTATTGCATTCTTTTTTGGTGCAATTTGGGGCTTTCTACAAGCAATTACCCTCTTGGTTACACGACCAACAGGAATATTGCCTAATCGCTTTATTTATCAAATTTTGAATCCTATCGTCAATGGACTACGCTCCTTACCTTTTGTCATTTTAATGATTGCAATCATTCCAATTACAAAGTTTATTACTGGTAAAACGATCGGTACTGCTGCTGCAATTGTACCCTTAGTTGCATATATTGGCCCATATATGGGAAGACTAATCGAAATCTCATTACTTGAAGTGAATGAAGGAATTATTGAGTCTGCACAAGCAATGGGAGCTTCTCCAGCGCAAATCATTTTCAAGTTTATTTTGCCTGAAGCACGTAGTTCACTCATTCTTAACTTAACCAGTGCCAATATTAGTTTAATTGGTGCAACCGCAATGGCTGGTGTAGTTGGTGGTGGTGGAATTGGAGATCTTGCCTATTCGTATGGCTATCAAAGATTTGATACCTTTATCATGATTGCAACAATTATTGCTTTACTCATTTTAGTTCAAATCGTACAGATGGTTGGAGACTGGCTGTCTAGATTGCGATAAACATCTTAAATAAAAAAGCACCTTTCTAGGTGCTTTTTTAATATTAAAATTTATAAATGATTCCGATCTTTGCAACAGGTAACCACTGATATTGATGCTCATTTTTTAATTGATTCGCTATATAACTCTGATCGGTATCTACATGGGGTTGCCCCAAATAATATGCTCCTATTTCACCAAAAGCCCCCCAATGCGGCGTAAGTAGTGCCCTTATACCCAGACCCACGTAAGGAGATATCGAGTGGCGATAAGATACTGGCACATTCCGATTATCAATATTTAAAGAATAGCTTTTACGAATATACCCTGCACCACCTGTAATATAGGTCGACTGAATAATCGTTTTTTCGCTTCTACCCCATGGGTAATAAATCGCATTTATATAAGTGTTAGCATAATGATGTTGATGAACCTGATATTTATTTTCTGAAATATTGACATGGTTCTGCCAATTTAAATCTCCGATACCATGTTCATAGCCTAAAATAAGATTTGTATGGCTACCTAAATCCCAATTTATTGCAATACCTAGACCATTTAGACCAACATCTGCACTTAATGCGCTTGGAATATATTGTACAGCAGTAGATTCTCCGCCCTGAATAACTTGTTCATCGGCAAATAAATTAGTCATATTTAGAGCACTACATACAACGATACAAAAAAGGAATTTATTCACACTATACTCAATATTCAACTTTCATCATCACTATTATTTAATTTTTCTAAGAAGTACTAAACATCAGCTTTTTGAGGTTTACTCTATTGTATCGTGCAATATGCTTAAAATCTTGGTTGTTTAAGTTTAAATATTTACATTTTGTAGTAGATAGGTTTAAACGCCTATTTTATGAAAATATTCAATTTTTTCTAACTAATGAATTGACTTTTCTAAATATAAACGCACAATCAAAAAAGCCTCTTTCATGAGGTATGATAAAATTTACAGTCCACCACGGACTGTTTTTAGTGTAAAATTAAGATAGTTTTTAAATTAAACAAGATTTGGAAGAATATTATGTCTGAACTTTCAACGATAATTGAACAAGCTTTTGAGAATCGTGCGAATTTTACAGCTGCAGATTGCCCTGCAGAAGTTCGTCATGCTGTTGATGAGGCACTTAAAGGTTTAGACAATGGTTCATTACGCGTTGCTGAAAAAATTAATGGGGAATGGACTGTTCATCAATGGTTAAAGAAAGCTGTTCTACTATCATTTAAGTTAAATGACAACAAACCTGTTGAAGCAGGTGATCTTGCATTCTTTGATAAAGTAGACACTAAATTTGCAGGTTGGACGGAAGCACAATTTAAAGAAGCAGGTGTTCGTGTTGTACCACCAGCTGTTGCACGTCGTGGTAGCTTCCAAGCAAAAAATGTTGTACTTATGCCTTCTTACGTAAACATTGGTGCATATGTAGACGAAAACACGATGGTAGATACATGGGCAACTGTTGGCTCATGTGCTCAAATCGGTAAAAATGTACACTTATCAGGTGGTGTTGGTATTGGTGGTGTATTAGAGCCATTACAAGCAAACCCAACCATCATTGAAGATAACTGCTTCATCGGTGCACGTTCAGAAATTGTTGAAGGTGTTATTGTTGAAGAAGGTTCTGTTATTTCTATGGGCGTATATATTGGTCAGTCAACACGTATCTATGATCGTGAAACTGGCGAAATTCATTACGGCCGTGTACCAGCAGGTTCTGTGGTTGTTCCGGGCAGTCTTCCATCTAAAGATGGCAAATATAGCCTATATGCAGCAATCATTGTGAAAAAAGTAGATGCACAAACTCGTGCAAAAACTAGCTTAAATGATTTACTTCGCGCCGACTAATTTTCGTATCTATTGAGTCTCTACAACCAATAGGTTGTGGAGATTTTTCTTTTTTAATATGGTTGATTTTGCTATGAACTCTCCCCTTCGCTCAACAACAATTCCTGTTACGGATCCTTCATCTGGACTACGTATCACAGAGATTTTTTACTCATTGCAAGGTGAAGCAGATACAGCAGGATTACCCACCGTATTTATTCGTCTAACAGGTTGTCCTCTACGTTGCACATATTGTGACACCACCTATTCATTTGAAGGTGGAAAAAGACAATCCTTAGAAAGTATTATTGAAGAAGCCAAGTCTCATCATACCCCTTACATCTGTGTAACAGGTGGAGAACCACTGGCTCAACCAAATTGTATTCCATTACTAAATGAATTATGTCATTTAGGGTTTGAAGTTTCACTCGAAACAAGTGGTGCACTCAGTGTCGCACAAGTAGATGCACGGGTATCTAAAGTTCTAGATTTAAAAACACCAACATCTGGTGAATCACATCGTAATTTAATTGAAAATTTTGAATATTTAACTGCAAAAGACCAAATCAAGTTCGTTATTTGTAACCGTGAAGATTATGAATGGTCAAAAGAACAAGTTAGAAAGTATCAACTTGAGAAGAAGGTCAATACCGTCTGGTTCTCACCTGCATTTGCAGTAGAAAAAGCCAATGCCAAACTTCCTGCTTTTGCAAGAAATCTCGCTCAATGGATTTTAGAAGACCGACTTCCTGTCCGCTTCCAACTACAGCTACATAAGCTACTTTGGCAAGACGAAACAGGACGTTAATTCAACCCTACATATACTTTGGAGAAAATACATGCGCCCTCGTGCTATCGTTTTATTGTCTGGTGGATTAGACTCAACAACCTGTTTAGCTTGGGCGCAATCCAATTATGACTGTATTGCACTAAGCTTCCAATATGGTCAACGTTCTTCTACAGAACTTGAAGCAGCAAAACACTTAACTGAAAAAGCCAATATCCCTCATCGTATTATTAATATTGATCTTGGAAATCTTGGTGGTTCTGCTCTCACAGACCATAGTATTGATGTGCCAGAAGAAGCACAATCAGGTATTCCAATTACCTATGTTCCTGCAAGAAACACGATATTTTTGTCTTATGCCTTAGCAGCAGCAGAAGTTTTCCAAGCAGAAGCCATTGTAATTGGTGTTAATGCTGTAGATTATTCTGGCTATCCAGATTGCAGACCTGAGTTTGTTGAAGCTTTCGCACATTTGGCTGCTTTAGCAACAAAAGCAGGTGTTGAAGGGAAACCACTTAAAATTGAAACACCTCTGTTACATTTATCCAAAGGGAATATTATACGTTTAGGCATCGAACATGGTGTAGACTACAGTCAAACTGTTTCTTGCTATCAAGCAGATGAACAAGGACGTGCTTGTGGTAAGTGTGATAGTTGTCGCTTACGTAAAGAAGGATTTCTCGAAGCGAAAGTTGATGACCCTACACGCTATGTTTCATAAAAAGGTAAATTATATGAATTTGTTAAAATCAAAATTAATTCTCTCAACATTATTTGCTTCAGTTGCTTTTACAGCAACAGCTTCGCATGCTGCTCAAGATCCATCTAAAAGTACAAACGTACATGCAGCACTTGTAAGTAACTGTAAAGAAAGTGCAAGCAAAGCGGGTAAACTAACTGCTTCTGAAGCAGATAAATTCTGCCAATGCCAAGTAGAAGCAGAAGGTAAAATTACAAAAGCTCAAGAATGGCAAATTATTAGCACAGTGAACCAGAAAAAGAGCCCAAGCACTCTACCTTTCATCCAACAACAAAACAAAGAAATCCAAAACTGTTTTGGTCCTCAGTTAACTGCTAAACTTAAAGCACTTACTGAAGAAGCGATGAAACAACAGGCTCAAGCAGCTTCTAAATAATATCGTTACATACAAAAACTAGCCACTTTATGTGGCTAGTTTACTTTTCGGAGATAACTTTTTTATGTCAGAACAAATAGATTTACCTAACCAAGAATTTGCAACAACTTCTGGCCATATCAACCTATCTGAATACCTACATGAATGGCTAATTATTTATTTTTACCCTAAGGATTCGACACCTGGATGTACAACACAAGCTGTTGGATTTTCTTGTTTAAAAGATCAATTCAATGCACTAAATACTCAGATCATTGGAGTATCTCGTGACTCTGTAAAAACACATCAGAACTTTACTACAAAGCAAAATCTCACGATCGACCTTATTAGCGACAAAGAAGAAATTCTATGTAAGCATTTTGATGTGATTAAAGAAAAAAATATGTATGGTAAGAAAGTCTTTGGTATTGAGCGATCAACCTTTATTTTTCATCAAGGAAAGCTTGTAAAAAGCTATAGAAAAGTTAAAGCTGCTGGCCATGCAGAACAGGTTTTAGAAGATTTAAAAACACTGCAATCAATATAAAGTAAAAGTCAGTACTCTCATACTGACTTTATTTTTTAACCAATGAACCATCTACAAAGATATCAACATGATCGGTTAAAGAACCAAATTTAGACTGCATTGCAAAATTCTTTGTCTGTATTTGTGTAGCAGCTTTAAAGTCGAATGTTCCGTCACTATCAGGTTCAATAGTGGTATAGAATACAACTTGTCTGGTTTTACCCTTAATCGTCAAGTTACCAAAAACATTGTATTTGTTGCTTCCTAGAGACTGTATTTGTGTACTATCAAATGTTATTTCTTTATATTTAGCAACATCAAATAAATCTTCACTCAGTAGCATATCATGCAAGGTACTATTACTTAGGTCTATGCTATCTACCTGAATGACAAAGTGAATTTGTGTTTGATCTAAATGATTTGGATCAAATCGAATATTAGATTCAACTTGTTGAAAATCGGCATCAATGACTTTCATTCCCAATTTTTTAATGAAAAATCCGACTTCCCCATCATCGGCAAATTTTAAATCTGCTGCGTTTACAATACTCGTGCTTGCTATTAAGCAAAATAAAGAAACTATAGATAGGCATCGAATCATTGCCTTTTTTATATTAAGCACATGCTGCCCCAATCATAAGTACACACCATAGTTTAGTTAGATTTTCCAACCTGATCCTTAAAAAATTGTGTCCTAAGCGTATCATACATTGGATTTTTCATGAAAGATTTTAGAAATTTGATCGTTCCATGAGGAAAATATTGTTCCTGAATTTCACCTGCATAAAAAGCTTCCCTAATAGGTGTTGCCGACAAAGCATTTTCCAGACTGTCTAGCTCGACCAATTTCCAATCTGGAAAAAGTGCCAAATAATATGACGAGTTATCTTTAAAATGACCAATCAAACCAATTTTCTGATTTAATCCTGTTTTTTCTAATACTTTCTCCTTGACCAACGCGACCCATTTTTTATCATCATATACATCGACAATATGTACAAATATAATCCTTTTACAATCTTCTTCGTTAAAATTAGATAAGATAATCTGCTCACGTTCTTGTACTAAAAATGGATTCTTGGTGGTACGCTCTGGTTGTGCAGAGCCTAAAGCAATAATAACGTATTTACTTTGTTCTAAAGCCAACTCTACTGTTTTCATATGTGCCAAATGAAATGGCTGAAACCTTCCAATGAAAACGAGATAATCTAAAGTATCCATAAGTATTTTTTCAAAAATCGTTTTTTTATAATAAAAAATATATCCAATGCAAGCAAATATATTATTTTTTCAGTGAGTATAGCGCTATTAATTCAAATGCAGGCTCTTCATATGGATGTGCTTCTACTAATCTCTTGCATATATGATCAACAAGGGTTTCATCAATCAGAATCTCTACTCTCCATTCTTCTAATGTGGTTAACTCCTCAAGGTTTCCAATAAATGGTTCAGCACCTTTTGCAGGCTTAAACTGTCCAATTCCTTTGGTCTGCCAAGCACATTCTCGGTAATGATCACTACATCCCCCACCTGCATCAAAAATAGCATTTTTAGTTATTTCTAAATGAGAGGTCGGTACAAAATAAATAAGTTTTAACATAATTTACCTTGGCTTCCTACATTAAAAAAGCCTCTAAGTCTTAGAGGCTTTACAATAAAAAAGCGATTCTTAACCAAAACGACCAGTAATATAGGCTTCAGTCAATTGATGGTCTGGTTGAGTAAACACTTTCTCAGTAGAGTTTACTTCTATTAGATCACCTAAATGGAAATATGCTGTACGATTCGATACCCTTGCTGCTTGTTGCATTGAGTGTGTCACAATTGCAATTGTATATTGTGTAGATAACTCAGAAATAAGCTCTTCAATTTTTGCTGTAGCAATCGGATCCAATGCAGAGCAAGGTTCATCCATAAGAATAACGTCTGGACTAACTGCAATGGTACGCGCAATACATAAACGTTGTTGCTGACCACCCGATAAACTTGTACCGGGTTGGTTTAAACGTTCTTTAACTTCTTCCCAAAGTCCTGCTTTTCTTAGGCTATTTTCAACAATCTCTTCTAAGTCGTATTTATTACGTGCTAAACCATGGAGTTTTGGTCCATATGCAACATTATCGAAAATCGATTTTGGAAATGGGTTTGGTTTTTGAAATACCATACCCACCTGAGCTCGCAGTAAAACGACATCTAAGCTTGGATCATAAATATCTTGCTGATCCAGCATCACTTTTCCAGTTACCTTACAGCTTTCAATCGTATCGTTCATACGGTTGAGCGTACGAAGAAATGTAGATTTACCACAGCCTGACGGACCAATAAAAGCAACAACTTCGTTTTGATAGATATCTAAATCTATTCCTTTAATTGCTTCACTTTCGCCATAATATACGTGTACATCTTCTGTACGCAATTTGATTTTCTTTTTTGCATCATTCGATGATGGCGCAACGCTTGGTTGTTCAAAACTACCAATACTAATACGAGATTGTGCTTGATCTGTTGTCATATCTTTTTGATTCTGCTCTGTACGAGTTGGATTTAATGTATTCATAATAGACGCTCTCCAATTACCAACGTACTTCAAATTTCTTTCTTAGCCAAATAGCCAAACCATTCAAACCGATCATCATTGCTAACAATACAATAATCGCTGCTGCGGTTCTTCCTTCAAAGAAATTACGCAACTCATTACCTTGCCATAAGAAAATTTGTACAGGTAATGCTGTTGATTGATCTACTGGTGTTGTCGGAACACTTGCAACGAAAGCACTCATTCCAATTAATAATAAAGGTGCAGTTTCGCCTAATGCTTGTGCTACACCAATAATTGCACCCGTCAAAATTCCCGGTAGCGCTAAAGGCAACACGTGATGAAACACTGTTTGTACTTTAGATGCACCTAAGCCTTGCGCAGCCTGACGAATTGAAGGCGGAACAGCTTTTAAAGATGCACGTGTTGTAATAATTACTGTAGGTAAAGTCATTAAACTTAATACTAGACCACCTACTAACGGTGCAGACAGTGGTAAATGCATCCAACCAATAAAAATAGCTGCACCGAGTAAACCAAATACAATCGATGGTACAGCAGCTAGGTTATTAATATTAACTTCAACGATATCTGTTAATACACTTTTTTTCGCGAATTCTTCAAGATAAATTGCACTTGCTACACCGATAGGAATAGAAACAAAGATTACAATAAGCATCATGAATAAAGAGCCAACAAATGCACCAGCTAAACCACTGCTTGCAGGTGAGCTCCGCGAATCTGTATTGGTAAAAATCTGAAAATTGAACGTGTTTTGTAAAATATCTTTTGCTTTTAACTCATCTGCAAGTGATCTTACTTCCGGGCTTAATTGCTGTTGCTCATCTGGTAAAGAGCGATCAATTTTTCCAGATAACCATACATCTACGTTCGCATCTGCAAGTAGCTTTACCTCAACTGTTTTACCAATCAAACTTGGGTCTGCAAAAACCATATCTCTTAAGCGATAGGTTTCTGAGCTTGTATAAATGCTACTGAGCTCATCCTGCTTGCTTTGGATATCTTTATGCTGTGCAACGACTGATTTGGCGATAATACCATCCCAATCGACCATGCCCATTTTTGTTTGCCAATCGACATAGCGCTCATTAAATACCGCTGGCGATTCATTACTTTCTTTAACTGGTGGTGCACCTGCATCAATAATTTTTGGATCGAAATACACTGGTACAGTTAAACTGGTTTGCCAAAATGCAGGTAAACCTTTATATAAAATACTACCAAATAATATAGCAACGAACATCAAACCAATACAAACTGCACTGAATCCGAAGATCTTAAACCGCTTCTCTTTTCTATGACGCTTACCCAAAGACTGCATAATCAATTTTTTTCTTTGATCACTTTGCTCTTTCACTGTAAGCGTTTCCGCAGATGTAGATGTATTCATAGTATTCATGCTCATTCGTATTGCTCGCGATATTTACGCACGATATACAGTGCAACAATATTTAAGCCCAAAGTAATTACAAATAAAGTCAGACCTAATGCAAAGGCAACCAACGCTTGAGGACTTGCGAAATCAGTATCTCCAGTCAGCTGATTTACAATCGTTACTGTCACTGTGGAAACTGCTTCCAATGGATTAATTTGAAGCAATGGGCTATTTCCTGCTGCGAGTACAACAATCATTGTCTCGCCAATGGCACGAGATGCAGCCAATAAAAATGCTCCGATAATACCGGGAAGTGCTGCCGGCAGAACCACTTGGCGAATCGTTTCAGACTTTGTTGCCCCTAAACCTAAAGAGCCATCACGTAAAGTTCTTGGTACCTGAGTGATAATGTCATCCGATAATGAAGATACAAATGGAATAATCATTACACCCATGACAAAGCCTGCGGTAAGTGCACTGGTCGCATTAATATGTAAACCGACACTGTCTCCCAACATTTTAAAAAATGGCCCTACTACCATTAACGCAAAGACACCATAAACAATTGTTGGAATACCTGCCAAAATTTCAATTGTTGGTTTCGCCCATGCTCTTAAACGAGGTGATGCATACTCTGCAAGATAGATTGCAATAAATAGTCCAATTGGAATCGCGACCAAAAGCGCAATAATACTGACTAAAATAGTACCCCATAACAATGGAAGTAAACCGTAACTTCCCTCAGCATTTCCTGTCGTACTAAATCCAGGGTTCCATTCACGTCCAAAGAAAAAGGCTGATGGCTCTACAAAATGGAAAAATCTCAATGCTTCACTCAGCATTGACATTACAATCCCGATTGTCGTTAAAATTGCAACGCCAGAACATAATGCCAGACTAATACTAATCATTCGTTCAACGTAATTACGTGCACGAAAACTTTTATTTATTTTTCTATTTGCAAAAACAAGACCTGCCAGTGCAATAGAAATAACCACTACAAATTGTGCGTAGTTTCCAATGCTCAATGCTTCTGCATATTGTTTTGCTATTGCAAGTTCATACGGTTGTGCTTGATCAGTCACGCCAAAACCCGATGCAATTGCTTTCACACGATCCAATAGAACAGATTTTCCTGCTGGATCGAGATGAGACAAAACATCTGCTGGTACTTGACTGAAAACCATATGACTTAACATCATTGGCTCAAACAAGCTCCATAATATAAAAATCAAGCATGATGGAATACCACACCATAAAGCAACCAATGAACCATAGTAACCAGGTCTTGAGTGCAGTACAGCCGAATTATTTCCCTGACCCGCTATATTACGACTCTTTTTCAGACCAAGCTGATAGCCTATTGCAATAAAAGCAAGTAATACACCTATAAGAAGCAGATTCATCTTCTCTCCGCTATTTATTTCTAAAATATAAAAAAAGGTGAAAGTGAGCCCCCTCACTCCACCTTTTTAAAAGCTAATTACTTAACAGACTTTCCTGCTTTAAAGTCAGCTAATATTTGAGCACGCTCAGCATCTGACATAGAAATTAAGCCTGCTTTATCAAGCTTTGAATTTTTTCCTGAGATTTTCTTATTTAGGAAAAACTCTACATACTGAGGTAATCCTTTAATTACTTTCGTATGTTCTCCTTTTACATAAAAGTAAAGTGGACGAGAGACAGGATACGTACCATCAAGTACAGTATGCTCACTTGGAGTAACATTGTTCACCGTTGCTACACGTAAACGATCTTTGTTTTGGTCATAGAAACCTAAACCGAATACACCAACTGCATTTGGAGAAGTTTTTAAACGTGCTAATGTTTCTGTGTAATCACCTGCAATTTCTACAACGCGGCCATCTTTACGGAAGTTAGAACATGCTTTTTGCTGGGCATCTTTTGGCAATCCTTTGAAGTAGCTGTATGTTTCACAACCTGCTTCAACCATTTTTTCTTGGAAAACTTCACGTGTTCCATGATTAGATGCAGGAATGACCAATGTAATTGGCTCATTTGGTAAAGCAGCATCAATTTGATTCCAATGTGTATACGGGTTTGGTACTAGTTTCCCATTAGATGGCAATTGAGCAGCCAACGCAGTAAATACATGATATGGTTTTAGATGAAAGGCTGGCTTTGATGCATTCGACGCAAAAACAATACCATCGTAACCAATTTTAATTTCTTGTATTTTTTTCACACCAGCTTTGTGACAAGTTTCAAGCTCTGATTCTTTAATTTTACGAGATGCATTTGCGATATCAATCGTATTGTCGCCCACACCTTGGCAGAATTGTTTTAAACCACCAGATGTACCACCAGAACCAACTACAGGTGTTTTAAATTGTGGGAAGGTGTTACCGAACTCTTCTGCTACAATACTTGCATAAGGGAGTACAGTTGAAGAACCAGCGATTTGAATTGTTTCACGTGCTGCATTTGCATTAAGTGCACATGCTGCGCTAGAAATTGCTAATGCGATTGCCGCATATTTCTTACTTAATTTCATTGTCATCTCTCAAAACCTAAAAGTGATATCGCTGGTGCTACTGAGCAATATCTTGTCGTATTCTCTTGGAATCTATTTTGGTTTCTTTAAATGACAGTTTGGTTACATCTTTATGACACTTTAATTATAATTTATAGTCTTATACAAAATTCTAATTATTTAATATTAAATCCACCTTAATCACGCACAAAATATTATCATAAAAAAAGGCCACTTACGTGACCTTTTTCACTTTATTATCAATCAATTGGTGGTGTATATGTACCTGCCACAATTTGATCTTTAATACGATCTGACTCAGATTTAATTTGATCAAGCAAGCTTTTTACATTTTCTAATGTTACAACAGGACTTAATAGCGTCATTTTTAAAGACTGTGTATCACCCACTTTTGTTACACCGACATTTGCCTCACCACGCGCAAATAATTCATCTGCAACGTTTTGATTTAAGCTATCGATAAACTCTTTTGGATATCCTGTCGGCACTAATCTAAATAGCACAGATGCAAATTGTGGTTGAACCAACAATTCTAACTCATCGTCTGCTTGAATATAATCTGCAACTTCACGAGAAAGTTTAATACCATGATCAATCATTGAACCATAGAGTGTTTCACCTAAAGCTTCAACAGTCATCCATAGTTTCAGCGCATCAAAACGACGCGTTGTTTGCAACGATTTAGAAACAAGATTAGGTACGCCATGTTCTTCATCATAGGCAGAGTTTAAATATTCTGCTTCATAGTGCATGAAACGATAGTTCGCTTCATCCTTTAATAAGAATGCGCCACAACTAATCGTTTGGAAATAATGCTTATGGAAGTCTAATGTGACAGAATCTGCAAGCTCTAATCCATCTAACCAGTGGCGATAATCATTTGAAAGAATAAGTGCACCGCCCCATGCTGCATCTACATGCATCCATGTACCATAGGCTTCAGTAATTGCACGAATTTCTTTAAGAGGGTCAATTGCACCAGCATCAGTTGTACCTGCGGTTGCAACCACACAAGCTACAATTTTCCCTTCAGACTTCAAATGGGCCATCGTCTTTTCAAGCGCTTGGGTATCCATCTGAGCATTTTCATTTACAGGAACAGTGACTACAGACTGAAAGCCCATACCCATTAATGCCATATTCTTTTGTACAGAAAAGTGTGCATTTTCAGAACAAATGACTTTGACATTCTTCATCGCGTCACTTGGAATACCATCACTCTGTACAGAATGACCATTCCAGTGAGTTGCAATACACTTATCTCGCGCAAGCAAAACGCCCATCAAGTTAGACTGTGTACCACCTGAAGTAAATACACCTGCTTGCCCTGCGCCATAACCTACTTTCTGACGTAGCCAGTCAATCAGCTGGACTTCCATCAGAGAACCCGCAGGACTTTGATCCCACGAATCCATAGATTGGTTTGTTGCATTAATTAAAACTTCTGCAACTTGGCTAACCACCATTGTTGGACAATGTAAATGTGCTAAAGAGTGAGGATGATGTACTTTTAAACTTTTGTTGAGAAAAAGTTCAATCATACGTTGCAATGCAACTTGTACACCTAAACCTTCTTTGGTTGCATTAAATGAAATTGCAGAACGCAACTCTTTAATACTGCCACCTGTATACATTTTATCATTTTGCAACCAAGCACTTACCGCTTCAGTTGCTTTTTCCATTGCCGACTCATAGTCGGCAATAGATTGTGCATCATTGCAAAGCAATGATTGACGATGTTGTGCAAAATCAACCATGGGTTAAGCACCTCTTACAGAGGTAAGAGCCTCAGCAAGTGCTTTTTTGAAGCGCTTAATCAGTTCTTCAGTTTCTTCTTGCGTAATAATAAGTGGGCAAAGTAAACGGATAACTGTTCCGTTACGTCCACCTTTTTCAAGCAAGAGTTGATTATTGAAACATGCTGCTTGGATTGCTGCAGTCAACTTAGAGTCTGTAGGGAAAGATCCCATATGGTCTGCAGGTAAACGTTCATCAACGATTTCTACGCCAATCATTAATCCACGACCACGCACGTTACCAATACATGGAAACTCTTGTGCAAGCTTTTTAATTTCAGCTTGGATATAGTCGCCACGCTCTTGTGCATTTTGTGCCAAGTTTTGCTCTTTAATCACTTGTAAAGATGCAAGGCCTGTACCCATTGCCAATTGGTTACCACGGAATGTTCCCGTGTGCGCACCAGGTGACCATGCGTCAAATTTACGTTTAATACCTAATACAGCCAATGGCAAACTACCGCCAACCGCTTTTGACATCACAATAATGTCTGGTTCAATTCCTGCATGTTCAAATGCAAACATTTTACCTGAACGCGAGAAACCAGCTTGCACTTCATCGAGAATTAAAACGATACCATGCTTTTCTGTCACTTCACGGATTTTACGTAACCATTTTGTTGGTGCAACAACAACACCGCCTTCGCCCTGAATCGCTTCGAGAATAACAGCAGCAGGCTTTGTTACGCCACTTTCAACGTCTTCAATAAACTGTTCAAAGTAGTATGTTAATGCGTCTACACCCGCTTCTCCACCTAAACCAAGTGGGCAACGGTATTCATGTGGATACGGTAGGAACTGTACACCTGGCATCATATTGCTTACGGCATTTTTTGCGCCTAAGTTACCTGTTACAGATAACGAACCATGTGTCATACCATGATAGCCGCCAGAGAAGCTCACAACAGCGCCTCTACCTGTATACGTTTTTGCAAGTTTCATTGCAGCTTCTGTCGCATCTGCGCCAGACGGGCCACAAAACTGTAAGCAGTACTCTTCTTTACCGCCTGGTAAATGAGAAAGTAAAGTTTCAGTAAATTTATCTTTTAAAGGTGTAGTCAAATCTAAAGTATGTAATGGAACACCACTTGCGAGGGTATCTTGAATACTTTGGATCACTGCAGGATGATTATGGCCTAAAGCCAACGTTCCTGCCCCAGCTAAACAGTCAAGGTATTCTTTACCTTCAACATCCGTAACCCAACAACCTTGTGCTTTCGCTATTGCTAACGGCAATTTACGTGGATAACTACGAACATTCGATTCCATCTGACTTTGGCGAGTCAGGTAGTATTCGTTAGTAGAATTATTAGTGGCAGGATTCACAGAATTAACGCTCATATCGGATTACCATCTCTGATAAGGGTTGAAAGAAATAAGTCTGGTGACGTGTGGTCTTTTGACTCGGCGCTTTTAAGATTTCTAGTTAAGTATAAAGATATATAACTTATAACTAGGATAGGCGATGATACGCTTTTTTATATAAAAATAAAGACCCTTAAAAACTTTATTTTCATTAAATAAAACGATCATTTTTATTTACTTCTTCTCTAGTTTAAACATGAATGAGTTCAATCTTCAAATCAAAGATTTTCATTCGTCCACTGCTAAAACGAAAATTGTTCATCAAATCACAGAACAGATAAATAGAAATATTTAACCTGTTGTTTATCATATGCTTTCTAGCATTTCATTTTTATTAAAACTTATCAAAAATCTTACAAACCAGCTACAAAAAAAATCGTTCTTATCTAAAAGACTCAGTAATATTTTAGATGATATACATAGGATTATTTTATGAGATTTTTAATTTTATCTGGGTTACTTTGTGCTGTAACAACATCAACATTTGCTGTAGACAACGCGCCATTAAACTACGATGTGATTAATATACAAACAGATGCATCTAAAGAAGTAAATAATGATCAGATGCAAGCCGTACTTTTCATTGAAAAAAGCAGTAAACAGCCTTCAGATTTAGCAAATCAAATTACTTTAGCAATGAATAAAGCAAGTCAAATTACCAAAAACTATGCTCAGATTCAGACACAAACAGGTGGTCAAAGTACCTACCCTATTTACGACGAAAATCAAAAGTTGAAAGAATGGCGTAGTCGAGCAGAAATTCAACTAAAAAGTAGTGACTTTAAGGCCATGAGTTTAGCAATTAGTGAGCTACAAACAAGTTTCCAAATTTCATCTATTCACTTTAACGTTTCAGATGCACAACGTAAAAAAGTAGAAAATGAGTTGGTATTAGAGGCATCAAAAAGCTTCCAAGAACGTGCTAATGCTTTAACACAAGTTTGGAGAAAAAACACTTATCAGCTAATTAATTTAAATATAGATACCAATAATAATCAGCAGTTTGCACAGCCCATGATGTTACGTGCAAGTTTTGCAAAAGCTGCAGCAGTCAATGCAGACACTTCACAAAATTTTGATGCTGGAAATACTAAAATTACTGTAAATGCAAACGGTAGTATTCAACTTAAATAACGTGTTCAGTATGGGTCATTAAAATTCTAATGACCCAACTTCATGAGCTAAAAATTAAATTTCTGAGGATAGTTTTCTAAAGCCCCAGTTAAAGATGAAAGTAGAACAGTTTTAACTTCGATCGATATTTCAGCTTGATTCGTCATCCATGTTAATTGTTGTGTTCCTATTTTTTCATTAAACTTGGAATAAACTGCTGACGTTTCTTTTGTAGAGGGTGCATAAGCTACAACCAATTGTTCTGCAAAACAATTATGTGGTTGGCATACGTTAAATATCTGATAACTTTTATTACCAATATTGACTGTTTTTGTCGCAGATGTCGTCCCTTCTTGCTTGGTCCAACGAGGTAATGCCTTATTCAAGCTTATTTTTTTAAATTCAGCTTGCGCGACTTTATCAGATAAAAGCTGGTTTGGTTGTGCAGCATTTAGCTGTGTTACACCCATTATAGTAAATAAACCCAAAGCAATCAGATTCTTTTTTATCATTTGTATTACCCTTATATTGTTTTTCATCATTTTATTATTTCATTAAATTACGATTGAAATTTTATATTTATGTATTGTTCTTTCTCATGTCTCATAAAACATATTAATTTTTTATTCTTTTTTCTCATTCACGGTACAATATCAATATCAATATCATAAACTCTTTTTTAAAATATGAAATACTTTCACACTCATCATATTAGCTTCACTGAAGACAGCTCATTATCAACTATAGCATTTTACGATGATGTGGATGACCCAATTGATTTCATCATTCTTAGTCAAGGTATAAACCATGAGCTTATACTCACTTTAAACGATACCGACTGTGAATTTATAAATGTAATTGAAGAAATTAAAGTGCTTCATCAGACAGCCATAGTAAAAATTAAATCTGAAGAGCAAGACAATGTAGATTACGACTATATTGAAATTGAATTTGATGAACCTACCAATGATATACGGTCATTCATTAAAAAAGTTTGCCATACCTATTGTACAGTTTCATAAAAAAGCGCAGTTTAAACTGCGCTTTTAAATACTTACTTTTTAAATGGAAAAGCATATTTTAAGATACGTCCCATTACTTGGCTAGACTGTTTAAACAAGCTTGCATTGTTATAATTTAATCCATATTTTTTACAAACGGCCTCCACTTTTGGAGCCATGGTTCTGT
The DNA here is from genome assembly GCF_015627175.1 of Acinetobacter pollinis. Lineage (GTDB taxonomy): Bacteria > Pseudomonadota > Gammaproteobacteria > Pseudomonadales > Moraxellaceae > Acinetobacter > Acinetobacter pollinis. The sequence goes on from NZ_VTDQ01000006.1 coordinate 81,225, forward strand.
AACGACGTGCCGGAACATCTGGAAATAGATGATGTTCAATTTGATGACTCAAGTGACCTGTAAGAATATGGAATAATTCGGAACCCTTTAAATTAGATGATCCACGAATTTGACGCATATACCAGTGTCCTTTGCTCTCATTTTGCAATACTGTTTTTGGGAACACCTCAACATCTTTCGTAAAATGACCGCAAAAAATCACGCTAAATGTCCATACATTACGAATTCCATTGGCAACAAAATTACCAAGCAATACAGGTAACGCACTTGGGCCAGCAATCAATGGAAAGAATACATAGTCCTTAAACAATTGTTTAGCAACTTTATCCTGAACAGGCTTCCACTCATCCCACAGCTCTTTTTTTGTTTTACGTCCTACAAAGAACTTTCCTAACTCAAGATTTTGTATTGCTACACCCCATTGGAATAACATACAAAATGGAAGGCTGTATAGTGGTTGCAATAAATGGCCTTTTTTCCATCTTTGCTCAGGGAAAAGACGAAGTAACCCATAACCAATATCGTCATCCATACCTTTAATATTGGTATAGGTGTGATGTGTATAATTATGTGTTTGACGCCAGTTATCTGCCGTACCTACAATGTCCCACTCGTAATTTTGACCCATAAATTTTGGATCATTCATCCAGTCATATTGTCCATGCATGACATTATGACCAACTTCCATATTCTCAATAATCTTGGACACTCCCAGTAACCCTGCTCCTAAAACAAATGCTGGCGGAAACCATCCAGCAAATAATAGAGCACGTCCTGCGATGCCTGTATAGCGTACTGCCGAATAAACTTTTCGAATATACTTTGCGTCTTTCTCGCCTAAGTCATCTAAAACTTCTTGCTTAATCTGATCTAATTCTTGAGCCAAAGCATCTAGTTCTGCTTGTGTTAACTCACGATTTTTAGGATTTTTAAAAAATTGTGTCTTTACCTGCATATTCATGATATGGCTCTCTTTATAAATCTAAAACAAGGTCAGACTTTGCTGAATTTACACAAATTCGCAATAAACTTCCCGGCTCTGAATTTTCTGCTTGTGTTGCTACATTTTTAGTCGTACCTGTAACTTTATGGCATGCACATTTATTACAAATACCCATACGACAGCCTGAAATTGGTTTCTCATTTGCATTTTCAAGTGCATCTAAAATTGACTGCCCTTTAGGAATTTCTAACACTTTATTAGAACGCGCTAAAGTGACTTGAACCGTACCTTCTTCAGTATTTTCTATAGGAGATAAACTAAAAGCTTCACTATCAAAGAGTTTTGCATCTTGAAATACCTCTTTTGCCAATTGAACAAAACCAGATGGTCCACAAGCAAAAACAACTTTATGATCGAGGTTTTCAATCTCCTGAGCATGCTCTTCATTTAAGCGTGAAGCCGTTGATGTTTCGGACTGTGTATAAAACACATCATATTTAAAGTGAGGATATTTCTGTGACCACTCATCAAAGATATCTACAAAAGCAGCCTGATCTTCATATTTAACCCAATACAATAAATGAACTTGATAATTAGCTAACTCTCCCGATTTTGCCAATGCATATAACATGCTATACATCGGGGTAATACCACTACCTGCTGCCAGTAAAATTAACTGTTTATCATCATAATTCTGCGGCAACATATCCCCATATGGCATACCAAATTCGATAACATCACCAATTTTGGAGGTATCACAAAGCCATGTACTGACAATACCATTCGGCACTTTTTTTAATGTCAGCTTCACATGTTCATCATCTAGCTGTGTCAAGCTATATGTTCTTTCTAAACGACGACCATCAATTTCAACAATAACAGGATGATGCTGACCAGCTAAACCAAACTTCATACGTTTGCTGCAACGAATTTTCAAAGAAACCGTATCGGCAGTAATATATTCTTTTTGGCAAATTTGTCCTAACACCTGGTGTGTTGACCATAATGGATTTAATTTTTGCATCCAAAAATTTAATAAATTACTGTCACAAACACTGCCAGATAAAAAATTTAAGGCTGTATTTTTTCGCTGTACTACATGCATCTAGGTCATCTCTAATTTATGACTTTTTAATTATTATACACATGTATATATATATGTATAGTATTTAATGAGCATCAAAACATTTCGTTACTCTATTCCTTATTCCATCCATATAAGGCTATAATCCAAGTAAAGATCATTTACCATGGATAGTATGGCCTCCTCATCAACAACAACTTCACATCCAATTGATGTATCGGTTACACCCATAAAAACTTCGGCACGTACAGTGGGTCGAAAAGCGACTATTACAAAAGAAGAATTATTCCAAGCAACACTTAACCTAATTGGGCCGCAAAAAAGTATTGCATCTCTCAGCTTACGCGAAATTGCGCGTGAAGCAGGAATTGCACCCAATAGTTTCTATCGACACTTTAAAGATATTGATGAACTGGCCATTGAACTTATTAATCGTGCAGGTCTTGTATTACGACAGATTATTCGTGAAGCCAGATTACAAGCAACTCAGCAAGACAGTATTATTCGCTCGTCTGTCGAAATTTTTTTACAGCAACTCGATACAGATGAAGGCTATCTAAGTTTACTTTTACGTGAAGGTTACACAGGCTCCATCTCTTATAAACAAGCAGTGGAACTACAACTGAATTTTTTTCAACAAGAATTACAAGAAGATCTCATCCGCTTAGAAGACTTGCATAACAGTAAAATGGCTCATCCAGAGATTGTTGCCATTGGTATTACTCAACTGGTCTTTAATATGGGTGCAAAAGTCCTCGACCTATCGTCAAAGGAGCGTCGTAGAACAGCTGAACAAACCATGCTTATGATACGTATGATCTTAGAAGGTGCACGTATGCTTGAACAACAACATAAGTAACTTTGCAAGCATATAAAACCAACGATTGTTTTTTATTATTTTTAAATTAAAAGCCGATAAATGATGAATCTATTCAGTGACCGCCAGTGTGTTATTGCAAGTTACATTCTTATACTTGTTGCATTAATTTGTATTATTCCCCTGCATTTACTTTCGAGTTTTTTTGCAGGATTTCTAATTTATGAAATCATTCGCTCAATGAGTGCAATTATTGATCGATACACCAAAAGCAATAAAACTAAAATTATTTCAAGTATTGTGCTTAGCGTTATCATTGTTTCTATTCTTATTTTAGGGCTAACGAGTCTAGTCAGCTTTGTATTACATGATTTACAAGGCTCTGGCCTTACAGCTTTTAGCAACCAAATCGATAAAACACTGGCCAGTATTCAACAAGAAATTGCACATTATTTACCAAGTTACATTCCTGAAGATGTTTCTGATACCAAAGATAATATTGTAGACTTTTTAAAAGACAATATTGAAACATTACGTCATGCAGGTACTGATCTTTTACATAATATCGCAACAGGGTTAATTGGTCTTATTATAGGTATCTTGGTTTCTTTGCAAACACGTAACAAAGAAGATGAACCTGCTTTCAAAGCAGCCATGTTCGATCGTATTAGTTACTTGGCTACATCTTTTCGTAATGTAGTTTTTGCACAAATTAAGATTTCTCTTATTAATACCGTTTTATTTATTATTTTTGCTTTTGTTATTTTACCTATTTTTGGTGTTAGCCTACCATTTATTAAAACATTAACTATTCTTACATTCATTTTTGGGTTAATTCCTATTGCTGGTAATCTGATTTCCAATTCACTGATTGTGATTGCAGGATTAACCATTTCCTTACCTGTTGCAACTGCATGTTTAGTATATTTAGTTCTTATCCATAAACTAGAATATTTTATTAATGCACAAATTATTGGTACAAAAATTAATGCTAAAGCTTGGGAAGTTCTCTTAGCAATGCTTATTTTCGAAGCAATTTTTGGTATGGGTGGCCTTATTGCAGCACCAATCTTTTATGCATATTTGAAATTAGAGTTGAAAGAAGCAAAAATGATTTAATAAAAAAGCCCTCAAATATGAGGGCTTTTTTTATTGTTCAAAATTATGCTTTTACAGTTACTAAAATTTGAATTGCTTCTGGAACTACAGAAAGATGATCAAGTAAACTCAAGCCTTCTGCTTGTAATTTCTGTAAACGTTCAATTTCATCTTGACGAATACTTGGATTAAAAGCTTTTAAATAAGTTAAACGATCAATCTCATACTGCCACTGCTTTGAATAATTTTCCTTTGCCTGTATTTTAAATGCAGGCAATTTCTCTTTAGCTAGGCCTAACGCTTGTTCATAACGCTCTTCAACTGTATCACGACGCGCTTTAACAATTTGACGGCAACTATTACCATCTAAATGCTTAAGATGTGGACGTAATATTTCAGGTGCTATTTTCCCTGATAAATCTTGTCCATTCTCACTAAGCAATACACGAATTAACTGTGTTGGCAAACTTGCAGGTAAATTCAATGCTTTTGGTGCAATCACATCAACTTTAAACCACACCTCAACCAATACAGCACCTGGTTTAATCGCATTTGATTTAAGTAGCGCGACATTCGTACTTCCAAACGATTGTGTACGAATCATTTCCATCATACTTTCAATAAATGGATGCTCTAATGTCAAATACTGTGCATCTTCACGAATTTGTGCTTGATCACGATAAAAAGTTGCCGTCATACCATCTTCTTCAAGAGTTAAACCTTGAACTTGCATTTGATCTGTCGGCTTAATAATTACTGTACCATTGCTTTGTTCATCAAAATCGATATTTGTTGATGACATAAATCTTTTTACAAACATAGGTAAAGTTGAATTATCATCATAATCATCTAAAGCCTGCACAATATTTTGTGCAACCACAGGACGGCATGAGTTATATTCGAGTAATCGATCTCGACCTTCTTGTAACTCTTGCTCTAGTGCCTGACGCTGAACCGTAACACGCGATAGAAGATCCTCGAATACTTCACCTTTATCTTCAAGTAGGCAATCTTTTAACTCTACAATAAAGTTTTCTTGTAGAGTTTGTGCCGTTGGTGAAATATGGTTAAAAATATTTAATGCTTCGTTATACCAACGGAACATTCTTTCTTGTGCAGTACCTAGCAAATAAGGCACATGAATTTGAATACGGTTTTCTTGACCAATACGGTCTAATCGCCCAATTCGTTGTTCAAGTACATCTGGATTTGCAGGTAAATCGAATAAAATTAGGTCGCTTGCAAATTGAAAATTACGTCCTTCAGAACCAATTTCTGAACACAATAAAATTTGTGCTCCGCCCTCTTCAGCAAAATATGCCGCAGCCTGATCTCGCTCTAACAGACTCATGCTTTCATGGAACATTGCCGTGCGAATGCCTGCATGTAAACGCAATGCGTTTTCTAAAGCCTCTACGACAGGGCCACTTCTTGCAATTAAAAGCACCTTTTTCTGTTTAAGGTCTTTACGCAAAATATCCATAAGCCATTCAACACGTGGATCATGTTGCATCCAAGCACCGTCTATCTGTGCCTCTTCTGGCCACATTTGCTCACGTAATTTACCATCTTTCGACCAGTTTTGTGGTGCAGGCAACGGTGCAGGCTGACAATCTCGACCAGGAAAGCCTTGAATTGCTTCACGTGTATTTCTAAATAAAATACGCCCTGTACCATGACGATCAAGTAACTCTTGAATGGCTTGATAACGCTGATCTTCTTGATCTTGTATGCGATGACCCAAAAGTTTTTCTAAAATTTGTAAATGATCTTCAGTCAGAGGTGTATCAGACATTAATACTTCTGCAATTTTCGCAGTATGTTGATACTTCTCTTCTTCATCCAAAAAGCGATCTAAACTACTAAAACGCTGAGGATCTAATAAGCGTAAGCGTGCAAAATGGCTTTCAACACCCAATTGTTCAGGTGTTGCAGTCAGTAAAAGCACACCAGCAGTTTGTTCAGCAAATTCATCTACCAGATCGTAACGATCGTTACCACCTTCTTCTTCATTCCACATTAAGTGGTGTGCTTCATCGACTACAAGTAGGTCGAATCCTGCTTCTAATGCCTGTTCACGTAAATCTTCGTGATCTACCATTAAATCAACACTTGCAATGATACATTGCTCAGTTTGGAATGGATTAAGCTCAGGATCATGCTCACGAATAGCAGCAGTACGTGTCAAATCAAAAATAGAGAAATTCAAGTTGAAACGACGACGCATTTCAATCATCCACTGATATTGTAATGAATCAGGGACAAGAATAAGTATACGTTCAGCACGTGCTGTTTTAAGTTGCTGGTGAATAATTAAACCCGCTTCAATGGTTTTGCCTAAACCCACTTCATCGGCTAACAAAACACGTGGAGCAAAACGCTTACCTACTTCATGCGCAATATAAAGTTGATGTGGAATTAATCCAACACGTGCACCAATCAAACCACGCAATGGGTTGGTTTTCATGTTGGCTTCCATCTGCAAAGCTTCTATACGTAAGTCGTACCAAGACTTTGCATCAACCTGACTTGCGAGTAGTCGATCTAAAGGTTTTGAAAGCTGAATATGTGCACCTAAGCGCGTTTCGTTTAACGTCTTTTTTTCAATCTCGCCATTTTCAAGAGTACGTACAGCATGATAACGAATTACACCAAAGCGCTCTTCAGCAGATTCCACCGTCCATGTCAGACCTTCTTGATCATGTAACTCATCTTTTACATTAAAAATAATACGAGATAATGGCGCATTTGTTTTTGCATAAACACGTGTTTCATCACTTTTAGGAAACAAAATGCTTACAGAACGCTCATCTACATCAATAACAACACCCAATCCAAGTTCTGTTTCTGTATCGGATAACCAACGCTGACCAATAGCGAACTGTTGCAATTTTCTCACCTTTTTTAAATTCATACTAAAAACAATACATTTGCTTTTAGTTTTAATACAAATATTTTCGCATAAAAACCACAAAAAAGTGAGTTTGAAATACGATCAATTTTTTAAAATATGTTAAAACGGTACAGCACATTCAAAATGTAACTGCTCATTTGTTTGCGGATGGTAAAACCCTAATTGATATGCATGTAAGCACAATCGATCAGACCATTGTTGTTGCTCAAGTGATGCATATAAGGTATCACCAACAATTGGATGCCCTAAATATTGCATATGAACACGTAATTGATGGGCACGACCAGTAATCGGTGTCAATTCAACACGCGTCACTCGATGTCCATTTAATTCAAGTTGCTCTAGAACTTTCCAGTGTGTAATTGCTGCTTTATGATGCGATTGATCTACAATATGCAGTGGCGGTCGTGTTTCATCGTAAATGACAGGAATATTAATCTCTCCCTGCCCATACAGTTCACCAGCGACCAATGCTTGATATGTTTTTTCTGTTTGGCGCTCTTGAAACTGTCTAGAAATTTTATTTTGACCTAATCGTGTTAATGCGAATACCAGTATGCCTGATGTATCTCGATCTAGACGGTGAATTAGTAACGTGTTGGGCTCAAGAGTTTTTAAGCGAGTCAGTACACTGTCATACAGAGCATCCCCACGACCGGGTACGCTAAGTATACCTGTTGGCTTATGAATGACCATGAAGTCTTCGTCACGATGAATCAGATGTTTGGTTAAAAAATCAGTCAAATTTTAATCCCAAGCGAATCGCGAAAATAAGGCGTGCCATGATAAAAAGCTTAACCTAGAAATACAATAGAAAATCACGGACTTCTCTGTTTTTTTCGTTATTTAAGGATATTTTTTTAGAATTAAAGTATTTTTCATTGTAAATAAAAAAAGCCACTGAAAATCAGTGGCTTTTTAGAATTTGGCGGAAGCGGTGAGATTCGAACTCACGGAGGGCGTAAACCCTCGTCGGTTTTCAAGACCGGTGCATTAAACCGCTCTGCCACGCTTCCATGTGGCGTATATTATAAATATTTTTTCCACCAAGCAAGTGCTTTTCCAAAAAAACACACTTAACTGGATATTGTTTCATCAAATCAAAGACAGCTGACTAAAAACCAAACATCTTAATGCTGTCTTGGGAGCAATTTCGAACTATGGTGCAACTTTGCAACAGAAAATATGTATAAACAAGAAATTAGACTAAGTACTGCAGAACTCATAAGCCAAAAAGCTGGTGTACTCTGACTTCCCGTCTGTTGCACGATATATGTTGAAATTACAGGCGTTAAACCACCAAAAACTGAGGTCGCTAAACTGTAAGCAATAGAAAAACCTGCCGTACGTACAGATGCAGGCATAATCTCAGTCAATGTAACTACCATCGCACCATTATAAAAACTATACATTAGAGAAAAACAACCTAAAACAATGAGCATACGTGTCAAACTAATTTCAGTTGTTAACCAATTTAACAATGGATAGGCACAAAATAAAATAAGGATGGTCATAGTCATTAACATGATTTTACGCCCAAACTTATCGGCCAGTATGCCTCCAATAGGTAAAAGCACAAAATTACTAACACCAACTGCAATCGTTGCAATTAAACTTTGTTTAGTGCTCAGATGTAGTACTTCTTTACCGTATGTTGGCGTGTATACCGTAATGAAATAAAACATAGTTGTTGTCGTTGCCACCATAAGCATACCTGCAATAACAACTTTCCAGTTACTAAGTAGGGTTGCAAAAATTTGCTTAGTCGTTGGACTTTCTTTACGATTTTCAAATGCTTCTGTTTCTTTTAAATTTCCACGTAAATAAAAAATTGCAGGAATAATAACGCATCCAATAATAAACGGGATTCGCCATGCCCATGCAGACACTTGTTCTACGGTAAAAATTTGATTCACACCAAAACCAAGAAGTGCTGCAAAAATGACGGCGATTTGCTGACTAGCAGACTGCCAACTGGTAATAAAACCTTTATTGTGATCATCAGCGATTTCAGAAAGATAGACAGACACACCACCTAACTCGACCCCAGCAGAAAAACCTTGTGCTAGTCTCCCTACTAAAATAAGTAACGAAGCTGCGATACCAAGTGTCTCGTACCCTGGTGTAAATGCAATAATTAAAGAACCAAATGCCATAATGGTGAGCGTTACCATAAGTCCTTTTCTACGCCCAATTCGGTCTACATATGGACCTAATACCAACGCACCAATCGGTCTCATAAAAAAACTTACTGCAAAAACTAGAAATGTCTTAATCAGTGCTGCATATGTACTGTCAGAATGAAAGAAGGTTTCTCCAATAAACTTTGCATATAATCCAAAAAGGAAGAAATCGTATTGTTCTAAAAAATTTCCGCTTGTAACATTAAAAATATCACGTATGCGAGATTGCTGACTTCCTGCTTGCATCTCGACTCTCCTTAGCCTTTATACTGGGTTCACTTCAGTTAAGCGTATTCTTATTTTTTAACCAAACCTTAAAGTAATCTTAATTTCAGACTAAAGAATAACTCCAAATAGACCAAAGTATAACTACATAAAAAAGGATGGTATTTACCATCCTTTTTTTTCTATTTTCTTAATTAACGGCGATCTAAAGATAGATGACCAGGCCCTGTAATTGCCAATAATAAGAATCCACCCATAATACTTACATTTTTATAAAAATTGATCATGTTCATTTGTACAGCATCCCCTGTCATTGACCAATATGCATGACCAATTATTGCTGTCCCTAAAGTATATAAAGCAAAAATAACAGCAAGTGGACGCGTATAAAAACCAATGAGAATAAGAATCGACCCTACAACTTCCATTAAAACAGCAACTGCTGCAGCAACGGTAGGTAAAGGTGTATGCATTGATGCCATATACGCCACGGTTCCACTAAATCCTGTTATTTTTGGCAAACCAAAAAGCAAAAATAAAACGATTAAAAGAATGCGTGCAACCAGTAATACAAAAGATTTTGATGATCCAAAATCAAAATAACGTAATGTATTCATTTTAATATTCCTATTATTTAATCCATAATGTCTGATAAATTAATTTTATTTTTTCTTTATTTTAAATAAAATATTATAAAAAGTTTTTTATGTTCTATTTTTAGAACAATATAATCATTTTTAGTGCTTATCTAGCATTAATGTACGCCACCCATTTGTACGAGACGAGTAATTCCTGTCACAATCATATCAATTGCAATTGTACCTATAAGTAAGGCAGACAAACGCCCGACAATATCAAAGTAATAATCGACATATTTAGCATGCTTATAACGTAAATTATCATGTAGAAATTTCATGAGTATTAAAATAGACGATGTAAGTGCCAATGTTACTGCTATAACTGCGATCGCACCCCAAAGTTTAATATCCATTCCCATTACAACCGCGGCACTAATCGTACCTGGTCCTATCATAAATGGCATGGCTACAGTTCCTGCCAAGTGTTCAGGCGCACCACGAATTTCTCCAATCGTATCTGCACCCTGAAACACATAGCGATAACCAATCACCAAAAAGATGATACCTCCAAAAATTTGAAATGATTCAAAACGTACATTTAAGTACTTATTAAAAATCGCTTCACCACCCCATGCAAAAAATACAAAAACAGCATAAGCAATAAAGCTTCCTTGTATTAATGCTTTATTAAATATTTTCGCATCTGTATTTCTAATCATTCCAACCATGTAGATACTCATGAGGAAAGGATTTAGAAGCGAAAATAATAACGCAAACGAGTGAATATAAGAGGTTAACATCTTATGGCGCTACTCAAATTATTGGTCTTTAGGATCTGGGAAACTGAGCGTTTTACCTACCGTCGTTTCACGATTCAAATGCAAGAATGTTAAATGGCGTTCATATTTATCTAGAACATCATTAATCACTTGCTCTTTACCGTAGCCCATAAGGTCATTCCCTTGACTACCTTCGAACAAGAATGTTTCTAAGCGGTAGTAATAGGTATTTCCTAATTTGCTACGTTTACTAAATTCAGGTGCATGATAACGCTGTGGCCAAATTTGGTAAACAAAGTTTTGCTCGGCATGTAAGTCTACCGTCAGATCGATATGATATAACTCACTATCTAGATCTTCTTCCATTTGAGTTTTAGATAAAGTGACTTGAACACCCTTCTCTTTTAGTTCTTTCATCACCTCTTCTAAAGCAGGATCACATACATCATTCAACATCTGTAATGTTGCTTTTTTCCCAGGATGATGCATCACTCGAGATAAACGTTGTTTCCAGTTTAGAATATCAACATTACCCACCACAGGTGCAGCATTTAACAAAGCACTTTGAGAACGATGATCTTCTAACCGCAACGATTTTAAAATACCGATCATCACAAAGATCATGACAAAACTAAAAGGTAGCCCCATAATTACCGTTGCTTTTTGTAATGTGCTAATCCCATTTGACATAAGCATTGCAATGGTTAACACACCAATCACAACTGACCAAAAAATACGAATCCAATTCGGTGCATCACTGTTCACATCTTTTAAACGATAGCAGAAACTTCCAAGTACAATTGCACCAGAGTCTGCTGATGTTACATAGAAAAGTAATCCAGTAATAAATGCAAGTACTGCAGTAAATGAGAACCATGGATAAAAAGATAATAGCTTATAAAAACCGAGCTCAGGCTTTGCCAGAATTTCTTGTGCGAACTGAAGGTTCCCATGAATGATTTGGTACAATGCACTGTTACCCATAACTGATAACCATGCAATAGTAAATAAGATAGGAATAATTAGCGTACCAACAACAAACTCACGAATTGTACGACCTTTTGAAATTCGTGCCAAAAACAGTCCTACAAATGGTGCCCAAGCGATCCACCATGCCCAGAAGAAAAGTGTCCAATCACGCACCCACTCTGTAGTATGTTTATTTTGATCTTGGTTATATGCAAAAGTATCGAATGTCATTGAAGGAAATTTACTAATGTAATCTCCAATGTTTAATACCATACCATTTAATAAAAACTTGGTATCGCCCAAAAACAAAATGAATAGTAACAACCCGATTGCAAAGTAAATATTCAATTCTGCAAGGAATTTTACGCCTTTATCGACACCTGTTGTTGCAGAAATAATACTAATACAAACCGCAAAAACAACCAACCACGATTGTACAGTTAAACCTTCATGCACACCAAAGATGAGTGATAAACCATAGTTTAACTGTACAACCCCGATCCCACAGGTTGTTGCAAGTCCAAAAATTGCACCTAAAATTGCAGCAATATCGACAAGGTGACCGATCATACCATTCACCCTATCTCCAAAAATTGGATAAAGTGCAGAGCGTACGGTTAAAGGTAAGTTATAACGGTAAGCAAAATAGCCCAGTGCAATACCAATTAAGGCATACATACACCAACCCGTTAGTCCATAATGGAAAATTGTAAATGTAATGGCTTGACGCGCAGCTTCAATGGTTTGACCCTGTCCAACAGGAGGTTGCATATACTGTGTAATCGGTTCTGCAACAGAGAAAAACATCAAATCAATCCCGATACCAGCAGCAAAAAGCATAGATGCCCAACTCACCATACTAAACTCAGGTTTAGAATGTTTAGGCCCTAACTTAATATCACCATAGCGGGAACAAGCAAGAAAAAGAACAAAAGCAATATATAAAGAAGCAATTGCAAAGTAATACCAGCCAAACGTAGATGTTACCCAATCTAATACGACGTCTAAAGCTTTAGACGCTTCAGCATTAAACAAAATCGTAAACAGGGAAAACACCACCACAAGACCCGCAGAAACATAAAATACAACATGGTTGAGTTTATCTTCAGTGGGCACAATCTTGTGCTGCGTACTGGAGGAGTTATCTTGATTCATACAATCCTCTTTTTTATTCATAAAAATAACTTTCTACTTCGCGTAAAAAGTTTTAAATGCACAAATCTGTGTCTCATTTTTAAATACATATTTCATCATCATGAAGCATGTACTTATACATTCGATGCAGTTATTGCACTTTATTTTTCGAAGATGTCACACATCTAGGACAGGTATATCAACCTGATGGTTCATCTAAAAGCGAGAAATGAATGAATCTTTCATATTTATAATGGCATTAGCTCGCTGAGCTAAAACTATATAACAACGATATGAGAGAATATAGAATCATTTAAAAAAAGATTGTTAAGTACAATAACATTCCTCTGACTCTACTCGGCTTATACCGACTTTATGCCTCAATTGCATAAAGGACAAATTATGGCACACAGTACATCCTACTGTATTGAAAAACCCTCACAACCTTAAATGTTCCACCTAAGTTTTTTAAATCACTTAGCCCAATAGAAACGAAAATATACAGTGAATAAAATGACAACGACATTTTCATGGTCGATTATACACCAATTGATTGAACGTTCAATCAATGATATATTATTATGCAAATTAAGCGATATTCTGAATATGAAAATGGCATTAGGGTCATATGAATACAAGTCGAGTAAAACCTGAACACGTGCGCCGAGAGCAGATTATCAATGCCTCTTTCGATGTCATTTATGAACTTGGTCTAACCAATACAACAATTGCCAAAATTGCAGCAAAAGCAGGCTTATCTACAGGAATCGTCAGTCATTACTTTGGTGATAAACAGGGTCTGATTAATGCATGTATGCGTGCAATGCTAAATGAATTAAGAATTCAAACAGAGCAGTACCGAGAAAATTCAGATAAAGCTCCTGCCGAAATTATTAAAGCAATTATTGACTCAAACTTCGATGCAAGTCAGACCAGTGCGAAGGCTATGCGTTTATGGTTAGAGTTTTGGGTAGCCAGTTTACATACCCCTGAATTACAGCGTTTACAAAGAGTAAACGATCAACGGCTATATTCAAATTTAAGATATTATTTTCTTAAATTACTACCAAAACAAAAAGCAGATATTGCAGCACGTGGTATGGCTGCACTCATTGATGGTCTTTGGTTACGTGGCAGTCTAATGAGTTATCAAGACACTTTCGATGCAGAACAAGCACGCCATATTGCTTATAACTATTTAAATACACATATTAAGTTGCAGGAGATTGAATCATGAGTCATGCACCCGTTCATCCACTTTATATTCACGGCGAATATGTCAACTCAACACAAGAGAAAACCTTTGAGACAATAAACCCTGCAACTGGCGAAGTAATTGCACATATTCACAGCGCATCTCAAGAAGACATTGAAAAAGCTGTTCAGAGCGCACAAAAAGGGCAAAAAATTTGGGCAGCAATGACTGCAGTAGAACGTTCACGTATCTTACGTCGTGCTGTCGATCTGCTTCGTGAACGTAATGACGAGCTTGCTAAACTAGAAACGTTAGATACAGGTAAAGCTTATAGCGAAACATCGACTGTAGATATTGTTACGGGTACAGATGTACTCGAGTATTACGCTGGTCTAGCAACTGCTATTCAAGGTGAACAAGTTCCTCTACGTGACTCTAGCTTTTTCTATACACGCCGTGAGCCTTTAGGTGTTGTCGCAGGTATTGGTGCTTGGAACTACCCTATTCAAATCGCACTTTGGAAATCTGCACCTGCCCTTGCAGCTGGTAATGCCATGATTTTCAAACCAAGTGAAGTCACACCACTGACCGCTTTTAAACTTGCAGAAATTTATACCGAAGCAGGCCTACCTGCAGGTGTATTTAATGTTGTTCAAGGTTTTGGGGAAGTCGGTGCTATGCTTGCCGAACATCCTGTCATTGAAAAAATCTCATTTACAGGCTCTGTCCCTACAGGTAAAAAAGTCATGGCAACTGCTGCAAGTTCTTCTTTAAAAGAAGTGACTATGGAACTTGGTGGCAAATCACCACTAATTATTTGTGAAGATGCAAATCTTGATCGTGCAGCCGATGTCGCTATGATGGCAAACTTCTTTAGTACAGGCCAAGTATGTACAAATGGTACACGTGTCTTTATTCCTAAATCACTCAAAAATGATTTTGAACAAGCTCTTCTAAAACGCGTTAAAAATATTCGTCTTGGGCAACCTATGGACGAACAAACCAATATGGGACCTCTCGTCAGTTTCCCACACATGGAAAAAGTACTGTCTTACTTAGAAAAAGGTAAGACACAAGGAGCTACCCTCCTATGTGGTGGACAACGTGCAACAACAGGCGAACTTGCTCAGGGTGCTTTTGTAGAACCAACAATTTTCACTGATTGTTCAGATGAAATGGATATTGTAAAAGACGAAATTTTCGGTCCTGTGATGAGTGTCCTCACTTATGAGACAGAAGAAGAAGCTATTACACGTGCAAATAACACACACTTTGGTCTAGCAGCAGGTGTAGTCAGTGAAAATATAGCGCGTGCGCACCGTATTATTCATCAACTTGAAGCAGGTATTTGTTGGATTAACACTTGGGGAGAATCCCCTGCGGAAATGCCAGTAGGTGGCTATAAACAATCTGGTGTTGGTCGAGAAAACGGTATTTCTACTTTGGAGAACTATACGCGCATTAAATCTGTGCAAGTTGAGATGGGTGAATACGCCTCTATTTTCTAAAACACTCCTCTCCCATAAAGGCATACATTCATTATGTATGCCACTTCCCGATTACCGCTAAACAATAAGGATAGAATGATGGCAAATCAAGAATATGACTACATTATTGTTGGTGCCGGTTCTGCAGGTAATGTACTTGCAACACGCCTCACAGAAGATAAAGATACCACTGTTTTGCTTTTAGAAGCTGGTGGACCAGATTACCGTGCAGACTTTCGTACACAAATGCCAGCCGCATTAGCTTACCCATTGCAAGGTCGACGCTACAATTGGGCATATGAAACTGACCCTGAGCCACATATGAACAACCGTCGTATGGAATGCGGACGCGGTAAAGGCTTAGGTGGTTCATCTTTAATTAATGGTATGTGTTACATTCGTGGTAACGCCATGGATCTAGATGGCTGGGCAAAACTTCCCGGCTTAGAAGATTGGTCATACGCAGATTGCTTACCTTATTATCGTAAAGCTGAGACACGTGATATTGGGCCAAATGATTACCATGGTGGTGAAGGTCCTGTTAGCGTAACTACACCAAAAGCTGGAAATAATGTTTTATTTCATGCCATGGTAGAAGCTGGTGTAGAAGCTGGTTATCCACGTACAGATGACCTCAATGGCTACCAGCAAGAAGGCTTCGGCCCAATGGATCGCACTGTAACAAAACAAGGCCGTCGTGCCAGTACAGCACGTGGATATTTAGATACTGCAAAGAAACGCTCGAATATTACGATTGTTACTCACGCGGTTACAGATAAAGTTTTATTTTCAGGTAAACGCGCAACGGGTGTCCAATATCTTCGAGGTGAAAGCACCACACCGACCGTTGTAAAAGCACGTCGTGAAGTACTCATTTGTTCAGGTACAATTGCATCACCACAAATCTTACAACGTTCAGGCGTTGCAGCGAAAGCTTTCTTAGAGGAACTTGGCATTCCTGTAGTACATGACTTACCGGGTGTAGGTGAAAACTTACAAGATCATCTAGAACTCTACTTACAGTACGCAGCAAAAAAACCCGTATCCCTTTACCCTGCTTTGCAAATGCATAACCAACCTGCAATTGGTGCAAAATGGTTATTTCTAGGTGAAGGTATTGGGGCTTCCAATCAGTTTGAAGCCGGTGGTTTTATACGTAGTCGCCCTGAATTCGAATGGCCAAATATTCAGTACCACTTCTTGCCTGTTGCCATTAACTACAATGGTAGCAATGGCGTACAAGAACACGGCTTCCAAGCCCATGTAGGTTCTATGCGTTCACCATCGCGTGGACATGTACGGATCAAATCATTAAATCCACATGATCATCCAAGCCTATTATTTAACTACATGTCTACAGAGCAAGATTGGCAAGAATTCCGCGACTGTATTCGTCTAACACGTGAAATTATGCATCAACCTGCTTTAGACGAATACCGTGGTCGTGAAATTAGTCCGGGTAAAGATGTCGTTACAGATGAGCAACTTGATGAATTTGTTCGTAACCATGCTGAAACGGCGTACCATCCATGTGGTAGTTGTAAAATGGGTACAGATGATATGGCCGTTGTAGACCACGAGGGTCGTGTACATGGCTTAGAAGGCTTAAGAGTCGTCGATGCATCCATTATGCCTATTATTATTACAGGTAATCTAAATGCAACTACCATTATGATTGGTGAAAAAATTGCAGATGCCATACGTGGACAAAAATTACCACGTTCAACTGCGCCATATTATAAAGCAGATGATAAGCCTGTACGCCAAGCACCAAAGCGTGAATTTAACGAAGAGATGATGTAGTAGTTTTCATCACTATCATCAAATAAGAAAGGACTGCACAGGCAGTCCTTTTTATTATCTGTATATTTAATCAGCTAGAACTTTTGCAATAGATTCAGCAACATAATAAACATTTTTCTGATTCAAACCAGCTACACACATACGGCCACTGCGAAGTAAATAAATCGCATAATCATCACGTAATGCATCTACTTGCTCTGCCGTTAGTCCCGTATAACTGAACATACCGCGTTGTTTTACAAGGTAGTCAAAGTTTTTACCTGGGAGGCGTTGAACAAGCTCATCACGTAAAATGGTACGCATTTTAGCAATACGCTCACACATACCTTCTAATTCTTCTTCCCAATCAGCACGTAATGTATCATTTTCTAATACAGCATTTACCAGTAACGCACCAGTTGTTGGTGGGTTTGAGTAAACACGGCGTACTGTTGCTTTTAACTGACCAAATACATTTTCAGCACTTTCAGCATTTTCTGAAACAACTGTTAAGCCACCAACACGCTCGCCATAAAGAGAGAATATTTTAGAAAAAGAGTTGCTTAAAATAAATTTTGCGCCTGCCTTATCTAATGCACGAATCAGATAAGCATCTTTATCTAGACCTTCAGCAAAGCCTTGGTATGCAATGTCTAAGAAAGGAATAAGTTTACGTTCAAGTAATACTTCAATCACTTGATCCCATTGCTCAGGAACTAAGTCTGCACCTGTTGGGTTATGGCAACAAGGGTGTAACAGTACGATATCGTTTTCAGGAAGTTGTTTTAAACAATTCAACATTTCCTCAAATGCAACACCATTTGTCTGTGCATCAAAATATGGATACTCTGCTGTTTCAAACCCTGAGCCTTGGAAAATAGCAATATGATTTTCCCAAGTCGGTTGACTTACCCATACTTTCGACTTTGGAAAGTATTTTTTAAGGAAATCTACACCAATTTTTAATGCGCCTGACCCACCCAATGTTTGAATTGTCACAGCACGTTTTTCAGCTCTTGCCGTACTTTCTTCACCCAACAACAATAATTGTGTGGCATCGCAATAACTTTTTAAGCCAGACATTGGTAAGTAAAGCTTTGCTTTATCTACATTCTTACCTATTTCTAAAGCGGCTGTTTTTACTGCATTAAATTGCGGAACAATGCTGTCTTCGTTGTAGTATAAGCCAATACTTAAATTAACTTTATTATCACGCTCATCTTTTTGGAATTTTTCCATTAAACTTAAGATTGGGTCGCCCGCATACGGCTCAACATGCTGAAACATAATTCACTCTGTCCACTCTATGGTTTCATCATTATATACATAGATTTATACTCAGGTGTGCATAGATTTCACACAAACACAAAAAAATATGCTCAACTATAGTCTTATTGTTTTTATAAAAAACTTGGACTACTTTGTAAACCAAATACTTTTTTCTCCTTGCTCAATTTTGTTTAAAATTGGACAATCTGATTTTTCATTTCCTGAACAATAGGCTGCTGTTTCTTGCAATACTTCAACCATATGCTCTAATTGCACAATCTGATTTTTAAGCTGTTCAATATGTTCAAGCGCTAGATGCTTTACTTCTCCACTATGGCGATCTTTATTATGCCATAATTGCAAAAGTGCCTTGGTTTGGTCGGTAGAAAAGTTTAATGCTTTGGCATGTAAAATAAAATGCAATGTTTGAATATGAACAGTATTGTAAATACGATAACCCGCCTCTGTACGTTGTACTTTAGGTAAAAGCCCAATCGACTCATAGTAACGAATCATCTTATTAGACAATCCTGTTTGTTTTGAAACTTGTCCTATATTCATATAATTATTACGCTCCGCCTTTAGACTCCGAATAATGAAAACGTTTTAGACGCAGTGCATTGGTTAAAACAAAAACTGAAGATAAACCCATCGCCAAAGCCGAGATCATTGGTGACAATAAAATATGATAAAAAGGATATAAAACCCCTGCTGCGATAGGAATAAGTGCAATATTATAAATAAATGCCCAAAATAAATTTTGCTTTATATTACGAATAGTTGCTTTACTTAATGCAATTGCATGTGTGACTGTTTGTAAGTTCCCAGACATCAATACAACATCTGCAGACTCAATCGCAACATCTGTACCTGTTCCTACAGCTAAACCAATATCGGCTGATGCTAAGGCAGGTGCATCATTTATACCATCTCCTACATAGGCAACTTTGCCATACTCTTTTTGTAGTTTCTGAATCGCATTTACCTTACCTTCTGGTAATACTTCTGCAATCACATCATCAATTTTTAATTTTTTCGCAATTGCACGCGCAGTTTTATAATTGTCACCACTAATCATAACAACCTTTAGACCAAGTTCATGAAGTGACTGAATCGCTTTATAAGTAGATGGTTTAATATCATCTGCTACTGCTACAATTGCAGCTACCGTATTCTCAACTGCAATATAAAAAGGCGTTTTCCCATCTTGTGCAAGTTGTTCTGATTTGACAGCAAATGTTTTGACCTCTAAACCTAATTTTTTCATAAAACGATCTGCACCAATACAAATACGTTTCTGATTCACAAAGGCTTGAATACCATAACCTGCAACAACTTGTATTTCATTTGCTTCAAGCAAGGTAATTTGTTGCTCTTTGGCATAATTGACAATTGCCTGTGCAACAGGGTGCTCAGAATACTGCTCTACCGATGCCATATACCGCAAGATATCTGCTTTATTTTGATTATCTATGGTCATTAAATCAGTTAATTTGGGTTTACCCTCGGTCAACGTACCTGTCTTATCAAAGGCAATAACTTCTGCTTCTTTTAACGTTTGTAATGCTTCGCCTTTTCTAAACAAAATACCCATTTCTGCACCACGCCCTGTACTTACCATAATAGATGTAGGCGTTGCCAAACCCATGGCACATGGACATGCAATAATTAATACTGCTACAGCATTTACAAGTGCGAATGAAAAAGCGGGACTTGGTCCAAACACCAACCAAGCAATGAAAGTAATCACTGCCAAAACAATAACAACGGGAACAAACCACATGGTCACTTGATTAACCATCGTTTGAATTGGGAGCTTTGAGCCTTGAGCTTCTTCAACCAAACGAATAATTTGTGCCAATACCGTATCATTTCCAGTCGCACTTACCTGAATATATAAAATGCCTTGTTGATTGACTGTACCAGCAACAACGTGACTGTCTTTATCTTTTTTGACAGCAATAGGCTCTCCTGTAATCATGGATTCATCAACAAAACTATGACCCTTTAAGACCGTACCATCTACAGCTATTTTTTCACCAGGCTGAACAACAACTGTCATTCCAGCCATCACTTGTTTAATATCTACTTCAAGTAACTCATCTGCTTGTAAAATACGTGCTGTTTTAGGTTGTATACCTATTAAACGTTCAATCGCTTGGGAGGTTTTTCCTTTTGCTTTTGCTTCTAAATAGCGCCCTAATAAAATTAATGTCACAATCACAGCAGCAGCTTCAAAATAAACATTTACTGTATTTTCAGGAAGTAACCATGGTAAAAATGTCGCGATACATGAGAAACCATATGCTGCTAGCGTACCCAAAGCTACTAAAGAGTTCATATCTGGCGCTAAACGAAATAGAGCAGGTAATCCCTTTTGGTAAAATCTACGGCCTGGGAATATAAGTACACAAGTTGTTAATGCAAACTGAATATACCAGCTCAGCGACTGGCCTAAATAACTAAGAACCAAATGATGAAAAGACGTGGAAATATGTGTTCCCATCTCTAAAACAAAAATAGGAAGTGTACAAATTAGGGCAATTATTAAATCACGCCGGAGTACTTTGGCTTCTTTTTCTCTTCTTTGTGTTAATGACTCTTCTTCATCCTCACTTTGATTATTTTTAATTTCTGCCTGATATCCTGCTTTTTCTACAGTCTGAATAAGTATTTCAGGAGAAATATTTTTCTGCAGATGAACTTGTGCAGATTCAGTAGCAAGGTTAACAGATACATCATCTACCCCTTCAACTTTTAGCAAAGCCTTCTCTACACGTCCAACACACGATGCACAAGTCATACCTCGTATATTTAAATCTATAATAT
>NZ_VTDQ01000051.1 GCF_015627175.1 Acinetobacter pollinis
TAAAAGGTTTGCGTGGGCGAGTTCTTTTAACCTCAATTCGTTTTTTCCAGCTCAAAATTGTATTTTTATCAATTTCAAATTGTGTCGATACCGCTCGTATGGAATATCCTTCCTCAAGCTTCGCTATCACTTTTCGTCTAAAATGTTCTGAATAACTCATTTTTAAATTGTCTTATATTTTTGATTGTTTGACTATATTACTTTGTGGAGTTTATCTGATCATCAGTGTTATTTTAGGAAATTTTATCGCAAAATATTATTCTAATCCACTCAACCAGAAGATAAGAAAGCGTTTTTTAATTTAAAAGAAAGTTTGTTAAGTCGAAGATCTTTGTCCTCGACTTAAGTAATTAGACCGTATTTAAAGAAAATTTAAATTTTCATTATTAAACTTATTGAGCATATCGTTTTTCAAAGTTTTGTATTTTTATACAGTAATTTGTACTTATTTTAGCTACCTTTATGGGAAAAACTAAACACCTTGTGTATATTTTGTTTTTTGTGTAGGAATGAGTTCAGGCTGTGAAATAATGCGATCGACACTTTCAATTGCCTTAAAAGTCGCGGAGCATTCCACATTGCGGCACTGATAGTAGATTTCTTTCATAGTATCAGTAATATATCGGCTTGTTCTAGTGTGTGCGGCGTGTTTACAAACAGGGCATTTCATCATTTTATTATCTCACTTCATCATAGTTATGGTTAAACAGCTTGTTATAAACTTATATGTATATCGTTTATGCATTCAACAATAAACAAAATGTTTACTTGTGGCAAGCCTTTTGTTTATTTTTATTTGTTTACTTATGTGTGTGAATCAGGAATAATATTAACAAAGCATAACAAACCTATAGTTGAGTAAGAGAAAAAATGCATCCTTCTTTAGCGCGATTACTTCAAGTAAGTGGTCAATTAAGTCAGGAAGAGCTTGCAAAAAGAATTGGAGAGCTTCCACAAACGATTACAAACTGGAAAAGACGAGGAGTGTCGAAACCTGGTGCGTTAAAAGGTGCTGCAACTTTTGGAGTCTCTGCCAATTGGATTTTAAATGGTGGAGAAACACAAGGAAAAGTTGACGTTGTACAAGTAAAAGGGTGGGACTCAACCACACCTGTTGATGATGATGAGGTCGAAATTCCATTTTATAAAGATGTGCTGGTTTCTTGTGGTCATGGTACTTTTTCAGAAATTGTTGGTCATGAAACAAGGAAATTACGTTTAAGTAAATCTACACTTCGTAGATATGGGGTGTCTGAGTGCAATGCATATGCGTTGACGGCTTTTGGCGACTCAATGTCACCGATTATTAATAGTGGTGCTATTGTATATGTTGATGTCGGGCGTACAAATATTACAGATGGTAAGATTTACGCGATTAGTCATGGCGGTCTGTTTAAATTCAAATTTCTTTACCGTATGCCTAAGGGAGGTGTACGTATAGTCAGTGCAAATAAAGAGGAGTATCCAGAAGAGTCACTTACAGCTGAAGAAATTATGGACCAAGAATTTTGCGTCGTTGCTTATGCATTTAACGTTCAAAACCCATTGCCATAGTGTGTTTTTTATCACATATTTTTATTAAATGTTCGATTATTGTTCATTTAAATTTTATGGGAAGTTTACAATAATTTCCCATGTTAGAATTATTTTTTTTAAATTCCATTTTAAGTGATTGAATTTTATTCATAAAATAAAAACCAATGCTATATCTTCTCTATTTTGCTGATATTTATCCAACATTTACGAAATATTAAAATAATATATAATTTAATTACTTTATTTTTATTTTATTTTTGGGGAATGTTTTTATGGCAATTCAGTTACATGTACTTAGTGAAGATATCAATGGATTCGTTGCCGCTTCGCTTGTAGATAGTGAAAGTGGCTTAGCACTTGCTACCGAAGGAATGGGAATTGACTTAGATATTGCCTCGGCGGGAAATACAGAAATTCTTTTAGCTAAACGTAATACCATGCAAAATTTGGGAATTGATGATGATGTTGAAGATATCCTCATTACGTTAAGTCATCAGTATCACTTAATTCGCCCTTTAAAAAATAATCCAGCACTTTTTTTGTATGTTGTTCTTGATCAGAATAAAGCAAATTTGGCAATGGCGAGACATATGCTAAAGAATTTTGAAAATAATCTCGATTTTTCTTAATTCAAATAAAGATCAAATCGGATAGGGGATCCGATTTGATCTTTTGCTTATTATTTAAGTTTAATGTTTTGTAGTGTTGTAAATAAATACTGTTGATCTGATTTTGTAAGATGATTAAATTTCACGTCGTGCATAAAACGTCTTGAATTGCATATGCTCTTATCTTTTGTTTTTAAAGAAACTGCAATTTGTTTCATCATTTCAACGGTTAAATTAGAAATGTGTACACGTACAGCATCTAGGCTTTGTGGGTTGAGCTGAATATTAGGTTGAGATAGCCAGTCGGCAATATAACGGTACTGTATTGCCTTCGCAACATTCATTTGTGCAATAACAAAAGGTTTTACACTGTCGGCATCCAATCCTTCCTGATCTGCAATACTTAATGTTCTTTCTAAAACTTTTTGTTCTTGTTCAAGAACCTCTACAGGTTGATGTGTGAGGTATTTATTTGCTGCCACATCTGGCATAAATGATAACCTTTGATTCATTAAATTAAATAAATTGTTATTTGATGCTGAAAAGGCATGAACCGATATAAAAAAAGAACATAGAAGAAAAAATATTTTACGCATTTTGACGTGCTCAATATGAAAAGAAAGCAATATATCAAAATATTATTTTGAATTGTGTCACATATTTATTTAATTTTTTGATTTTTAATGCATATTGATAAGGCAGTGCGATGTCTGCCTTATCATTCTTTTAAAATTTAGTGAAAACGGCTTAAATCTTCTTCTGGACGTGGTGTTAAAATTTCAACACCTGTATCTGTAACGAGAAGTGTATGTTCATATTGTGCAGATAACTTATGATCTTTTGTGACGACAGTCCATTTATCGCCTAAAGTTTTAGTCTGCCAGACACCTGCATTCACCATAGGTTCAATTGTAAATGTCATTCCAGCCTCAAGACGCATCCCTGTATTTTTCTGGCCATAATGAAGAATTTGAGGTTCATCGTGGAACGTCGTTCCAATACCATGCCCACAATACTCTCGAACAACGCTAAATCGTTCAGATTCTACATATTTTTGAATAACCGCACCAATATCACCTACGTATGTACCTGGTTTAACCACTTCAATACCACGATAGAGTGCTTCTTGAGCAACTTTACATAATCGATTTGCTAAAATTGAAGTTTCACCACCCACGACATACATCATGTTGGTATCTCCGTGGTAACCATCTTTGATCACTGTTACGTCAATATTTAAAATATCACCATTTTTTAATTTTTTATTTTCAGATGGTATTCCATGACAAACAACATGATTGACTGAAGTACAAATAGAGTGTTGGAATGCTGCACGTCCAGGCGCTGCGCCATATCCCAAGCATGCTGGAATTGCATCTTGTACTTTAACTATGTAGTCGTGACAAATTTGGTCTAATTCAAGTGTGCTTACTCCAGCTTTGATATGAGGTTTAATCATATCCAGCACCTCAGCTGCTAAACGTCCCGCCACACGCATTTTCTCAATTTCATCTGGTGTTTTGATGAGTCGACGTGGAGCTTCGTAAGTACTATTCATGATCTCTAAAAACTTTTGGTAATTTGTGTATGACTATGGTATAAATACGCACCCGTTTTATCAAATGCTTTTCGTGAATAAATTCATTTAGCGAAAGTAATTGTAAAAGCGTAAGACAAAAATCCGCACATATGTCGACACATTACTCTGGGTGCCCAAAGTTGGGTGGAGAATGAGGACGTATGGAGGCCTAACCCAAATTAAAGGTATTAAAATGGCAGATTATAACGTAGGTATGCGCGACCTTCTTCAAGCAGGCGCACACTTCGGTCACCAAACACGTTTCTGGAACCCAAAAATGCGCCAATACATTTTTGGTGCACGTAACAAAATTCATATCATTAACCTTGAGCATACAGTTCCTGCGTTAAATGATGCTTTGAACTATGCAAACCAATTGGCGAGCAAAAAGAACAAAGTTTTATTTGTGGGTACAAAACGCGCTGCTGCAAGCATCATCCGTGAACAAGCTCAACGTGCTGGTCAACCATATGTAGATCACCGTTGGCTAGGTGGTATGTTGACGAACTGGAAAACACTTCGCCAATCTATCAGTCGTTTAAAAGATCTTCAAGTTCAATCACAAGACGGTACTTTTGCTAAGCTTACTAAGCGCGAAGCATTAGAACGTACACGTGAAATGGAAAAACTTGAGCGTGCTTTAGGCGGCGTGAAAAACATGGGTGGTTTACCTGACGCATTATTTGTAATTGACGTTGATCACGAAGCAATTGCAATTAAAGAAGCTAAAAACCTTGGTATTCCTGTAATTGGTATCGTTGATACAAACTCTAACCCAGATAATGTTGATTACATTATTCCTGGTAACGATGATGCGATCCGTGCAGTAACACTTTATGCTTCAGCAATGGCTGATGCGATTATTGCTGGTAAAGAATACGCGCAAACTCAAGCGAATGCTCAAGCTAAAAACGAAGAAGCAAAAGAAGCTGCTTCAGAGGCTTAATGCGTTTTGACGCAAGCTTGTCATTTTTGCGACATGTAATAGTGGCAAATTAAACGTCGAGAAAAAGCAAACGGCCCATTATCCTTGGGCCGTTTTTCTTCAAAGATTTATTTTCTACCTTATTTAGGAGAATAACATGACTGCAATTACTGCAAGCATGGTAAAAGAATTACGTGACCGTACTGGTCTTGCAATGATGGAATGTAAAAAAGCTTTAACAGAAGCGAATGGTGATATCGAAGTTGCGATTGATAACCTTCGTAAATCTGGTCAAGCAAAAGCTGCTAAAAAAGCAGGTAATATTGCGGCTGACGGTGCAATTACAATTCTTCAAAATGGTAACAAAGCTGTATTGGTTGAAGTAAACTCTCAAACAGACTTCGTTGCAAAAGATGAAAACTTTGCAAAATTCTCTAATCAAGTTGCAGAAGTTATTTTAGCAACTGGTGAGACTGATCCTGCAAAATTGGCTGAAGCGAAGTTTGATGAAACTCAAACTGTTGAAGAAGCACGTATTGCATTGGTTCAAAAAATTGGTGAAAACATCCAAATTCGTCGTGCAAAAATTGTTGAAGGCGAAAATCTTGCTGTTTACAAGCACGGTCTAAAAATTGGTGTTGTTGTTTCTTATACTGGTGATGTAGATACAGGTAAAGGTCTAGCAATGCACATTGCTGCATTTAATCCTGTTGCTGTAAATGCAGAATCTGTTCCTGCTGAGCTTGTTGCAAAAGAGAAAGAAATTGCTGAAGCTAAAGCAATTGAATCTGGTAAGCCTGCAAATATCGTTGAAAAAATGGTAACTGGTTCAGTTGAGAAATATCTGAATGAAGTTACACTTGAGCGTCAAATGTACGTAATTGACAACGATAAGAAAGTTGCTGATGTACTTAAGTCGACAGGTACAACTGTTACAGAATTCGTTCGCTTTGAAGTAGGTGAAGGAATTGAGAAAAAAGCAGAATTAAGCTTCGCTGAAGAAGTTGCTGCTGCTCAAGCAGGCGCTAAATAATCTAGCCCTGTGAAAAAAGCCCCTTTTAGGGGCTTTTTTTGTATTTAAGGCAAATTTGATGGAATCTTAAAATGAATAATAAGAACATAATTATATTTATTGTTGGAATATTAGTTGCGATTTTTGCATACAAGGCATTTCAAAATAAACATCGGGCAGAGCCCTATTCTAATATTACGTATCAGTCACCTCAAAAACAGGCTATACAATCTAATCACGCAATTCAAAGCGCGTATCAAAACCGTCAGAGTAATATAGTTGTTCAGGGAGAAGGCATCGTAAGAAAAATTTTACCAACTGACCAACAAGGTATACGACACCAAAAATTCATTTTAGGAATAGGAAATATAACAGTTTTGGTGGCACATAACATTGATCTTGCGCTAGAAGTTCAAAATTTAAGTGTGGGGAGTATTGTTCAGTTTAAGGGTGAATATGAATATAATGATAAAGGAGGGGTTCTTCATTGGACGCATAAAGATCCTCGTCATAAGCATGAAGATGGTTGGTTAAAATTTGCAGGAAAGCTATATCAATAATTCTAAGTAAAATAAAAGCCACAATAATGTGGCTTACGTTGTCAAATAGAGGAGATGATTCTTCTAGTATTTTTTTTATTTTATGAGTCTGGTCCATCTACACGTTCGATACTTACTTTAGCCGTACCTTCATTTGTAAGGCCTATACGTTTTGCTGCACCGTACGAAAGATCTAAAACACGATTTCCATGGAAAGGGCCTCTATCATTTACTTTTACTACAACACTGCGACCATTATCTTTATTAGTCACACGGATATAACAGTTCAGTGGAAGACTACGGTGAGCGGCAGTGAGTGCATTCATATCGAATGTTTCACCATTTGCAGTTTTTCTACCATGGAACTGTCTTCCGTACCATGAGGCAATACCCGTTTGTGTAAAGCGACGTACGGTATTTGACGCAACTGTATTTAAGCGATCAATCATAGATGGCTCATCTTTAGGTACAGTTACTTTAGAAGCTAATGTTTGATTACGAATTCTATCTTCTGAATTTGGAAAATTATTAAAAGATGGAACATAGCGATTTGAGTCATTATCGCGATTAACGACACGTGCTGCTAAGTTACTACCTTCATTGTCATTGGTATTAAATGACGATTGAACTAAATCTGCTTGAGTTTGTGACAGTACTAACCCGAAGGTCACTGCCACGAGGGCTTTCACATGGAAGCGCATGAATAATCTCCTAGAAGAGTTTTATTTCTCAATAAATAAAAAATAACTTATTGAAAAATAATAACATCTGTCTATAAATAGACTTCTGCTACTGTATTTGACGTAGCATGAATCATATGCGTGATATATAGACAGTGTCTACCTAAGAGCGGAGTACAGTTACAAAAAGGCTGAATACGCATGTGCTTTAGTTGTTTTTTTAACCAATTTTGTAAAAAAATATTTCAAAACTGGTTGAATTTATACTAAAAGGTTAATTTTGGACTTCTTCACCCAGTTGCCAAACTGCAGTCGCATACATGCGACTTCTGTTATAGGTCGTAATAACTTGGAAATTAGGATATGTAATATAATAAATTGGTCCATTCTCTCCTTGAAGCTGTATTAAGTTTACAAGTTCGAAATCATCAATTTTTATTAATGGGTCTAGTGGTGTAACGCCTTGCTCTTTTAATAGTCCAAATGGAACAGGCTTATTTAAATCTTGTGATATTACTGTTTCAGGCGTTGTGCCAGTATATCTTGCTGCAAAACCAATCGGTCTATCTTTTTGCCAACCTTGTTTAGCTAAATAATTTGCAATTGATGCAATCGCATCTGGTGCAGAGTTGCGTAGATCAACATGACCATTACCATCATAGTCAATGCCATATTTTGCAATATTACTTGGCATAAATTGGGGATAGCCTACGGCTCCAGCATATGAGCCTGTAATAGACTCGATGGGGTCGCCATCTTTATATGTCCACGCAATGAGTGCTGCGAGTTCATCGCTAAAGTATTCCGCACGCCTTGGATAGCCAAAAGCAAGTGTTGCTAGAGCATCACGTGTGCTAATAGAACCTTTATTGCTACCATAACCAGTTTCAACTCCAAGTATGCCCAAAATAACGGCTTGTGGTACGCCAAACTGCTGTTCAGCTTGCTGTAACACGGCAGAATATTGATTCTTAAACTGTATACCTTTTTGAATGGTATATGGTGTCAGAAACATACTCTGATATTGATACCAAGGTTTACTTTCTCCAGGGCGTTGCATAATGTTGAGAATATTTGGTTTCGATTTTGCACCTGCCATGGCTTGATCGATCTGACCAGACGTTAAGCCATACTTTTGCATGGCATTTTGTTTGAACGCATCGTAGTTCGGAGCACTCACAAAGTCATTTGCCTGACAAGATGAAACACAGATGAATGCTGTACTCAAAATGGTAATGTACTGACCAATTTTATTTAATTTTTTTAGCCACATAAGAAGTCCAATATATTTATCGATGTGTATGTATAGACATTACAATTCCGAAGGTCGTCATGAGTGTGATGATTGCTGTCCCACCATAGCTCATAAAAGGTAGAGGTACGCCTACTACTGGTAAAATACCACTAACCATTCCAGCATTCACAAATACATATACAAAAAATGACAAACCATAGGTGCTTGCAAGTAATCTGCCATAGTTATGAAAAGAATTCATACCAATTTGGAATGTTCTACAAATAATCGCAAAATAAAGTAAAATGAGTAGGGTAACCCCAATGAGGCCAAACTCTTCTGAATATGCAGCGATAACAAAGTCCGTATGTCCTTCAGGTAAAAAATGTAGATGAGATTGAGTACCTTGTAAAAAACCCTTTCCAGAAAACCCACCTGATCCGATTGCTGTTTTGGATTGAATAATATTCCAACCAGTACCCAAAGCATCTGCTTCTGGATTTAAGAGAGTAAGAACTCGCTGTTTTTGATAATCATGTAAAAGAAACTCCCAAGCAATAGGAATAACAATGCCTGCAGCAGCGACTGCGGCGACAATTAACTTCCAAGATAGACCACTTAGAAATAATACAAATATTCCACTACCAAGTACGAGAAGCGATGTGCCTAAATCTGGTTGTTCAGCAATAAGAATGAACGGTACAAAAATTAAAATAAGGGTAATAAATACACTTTTAAAACTTGGAGGTAATGGGTAGCGTGTTAAAAACCAAGCTGCCATCATAGGCATACCAATTTTCATAAACTCGCTGGGTTGAACACTGCCTATACCTGGAACATCAAGCCATCTTTGTGCACCCAAACGAATTTCACCCACTGCTTTGACAGCACCTAAACAAATGATGCCAAAAATATAAAAATAGGGGGAAAAGGTTTGAAATACTTTAGGTGGGATTTGTGCGATTGCAATCATAACCACAAAACCGATACTGAAACTGATTGCTTGTTTGGTAACAAGTCCAGTGTCTTGTGCCGATGCACTATATAGCACAACCAGTCCTAAAATGGCGCAAAGAAATAAAAATAAAAAGAGCCATGGATCAACATGAATTTTTTGCCAACGAGATGGTTTCATGGCTGTGCTGAGGCCATCACGGGGAGCTTGTCGTAAGAATTTATATTGTGAGCTTGGTGGCATGATATTGTCTTAATAGATGATGGTCAGCAGGGCTGAATGCTAACATATTCAAGATATTTCTTATCTAGCGAATACAAAAAAATAGTATATTCGACTCAGGGTTCATTAAAGAACAATTTGTCATGATGACTGGCTATAATTTTTAATTCTTCTTTATTTAATCTAGGAATAATTTTATCAATAGCGATATGAACTGCTTTTCTAATGGCAGTGCATCCCATATCTGCTATCTTTTTCTTAATCATACCTAAGTCTAAAGTTTGATAAAAATCATGCATATAATATCGAATGGTTTCATCTGCAAATAGCTTATAGTGTTCTGATAAAAGTATGAGGTCTACTTTTTTACCTTGTTGAAGCTGGTTGAAGTTTTCTTTAAGATTAATTGTAATGTGTGATTCTAAATGTTGGCCTACGTGGTAAACATTGTCTTTCTTAAATAAGCTTTTTTTAGAAAACTGAATGGATTGCTGAACAGTTTTATTGGGCGCTTTTCCAAGGAGCTGTTTCAGAAGGGTCGCTACACTCGATTCAATAAATTGAGCAAGTTTTTCCGCAGTCTCTCTTTTTTCGCTTTGAGGGAAGTCGGCAATAACACGTGTGAGTAATACTTGAATAATTTCTTGATTTATAAGTAGCGCAATTTCATCTCGAAGGGGATAAAGCGCTTCGCTATGATTTTTTTTTTGAATAATTTCTTGGATTTTTATCAGTAAATGTTCAGACGGAACAAAACCAAAGTGTGCCATAAATATCTCACTATGTTAGGCATATCGCATTTGTATTTTAGAGTATGTTACATCTTTATCAAAGGCTGTGATGTACTTTATAGTACATCACAATAGTTTTTTTATTGTCTCGAAAGACGAAATGGTTTTTCAGGTTTCCAAGACAAATCAGAAACACGACAAGGATTAATATCTAAACCACCTCTACGCGTGTAGGCAGCATAAACCATCAGTTTCTTAGGTCGTAACGTTTGCCAAATTTCAGCAAACATTTGTTCTACACATTGTTCATGAAAGCCATTGTGCTGTCTGAATGAAATAATATATGCCAAGATACTCTCTTTAGATATTTTTTTGCCTTCATACCGAATAAAGACAGTTCCCCAATCCGGTTGTCCAGTTACAGGGCAATTGCTACGTAATAAGTTAGAGTAGAGTAACTCTTCAGTTTCTTCTTCAGTTTCTTTATCGAACTCAAGAAGTGTCGCGTCTGGTTCTGAAGACATTTTATTGGGAGAAAATTGATCTAAGCATATACCTTGAGGTTGATCTACCATAAGGCTATTTGCATCAAGTAACTCAAGTTTAACTGATGCTTGTGCTGCATGTGAAAGATCTGTTTCTACAGTATCTATAAGATTCTTTTGATCTGCAAAACATGTAAAATTTAAACTATTAAAATATAACTTTAGAGATTTAGACTCAATTAAAAATTTTGAGTTTGCTGGAATGCTTAGACGACCAATTGCAACTTGAGGAATGTGCTGGGTGTTGAGCCATGAAAGTTCAAAAATATGCCACCAGTCAGTACCTTGTGCAATATCGGAGATAGATGCATAAGCTATACGTGATGGTTCACGTGGAATTGGAAATAAGATATCTGGTTGATATTGTGTTGGATACTGGGTTTCTTTGCCCAGTAAAGATTGTTCGACACTCATTCACGTATTCCTGAACCACGAGATAATAAATAGTAAGCAAATGCATAAAAAACTGCGCAGAATAGTGTAATGACAATTAGTGAGGTTGTCACGTTTACATCACTATGTCCTAAAATGCCGTAACGAAAAGCATTAACCATATATACGATTGGATTAATCAGAGATAACTTTTGCCAAAAAGGGCTTAAAGTACTAATGGCATAAAATACACCACCTAAATAAGTGAGAGGTGTAAGTACAAATGTAGGTACAATTGAAATATCATCAAATGAACGCGCATAAACTGCGTTAATAAAACCTGCAATTGAAAATAAAAGGCTTGTAATAATAACGGTATAAATAGTAATGAACATATTGTGAATTTCTAGATGGGTGAAAAATAAACTCACGAGCGTGACAATAAAGCCCACTAATACACCACGACAAATTCCACCAATTACATATCCCCAAAGCACAAGAGAGAGGGGAACTGGACTTGTAATTAATTCTTCAATACTTTTTTGAAATTTTGCGCTAAAAAAGCTTGAGCAAACATTTGAGTAACTATTCGTAATCACTGACATCATAATGAGACCAGGAACGATAAACTGCATGTAACTAAAGCCACCCATGTCACCAATTCTAGAGCCTACTAGATTGCCAAAAATGACAAAATACAAGCTCATAGTAATTGCTGGTGGAAGTAGGGTTTGTGGCCATATGCGCATAAAACGACGGACTTCTTTTGTAATGAGTGTCCATAACGCAATATTGAGCTGACTCATATTCATGAAGAAGCTCCTTGTAAGTTTTTTTCTACCATTTTAACAAAAAGTTCTTCGAGTCGATTTGATTTATTTCTCATACTTCTAACTTGAATACCTAAAACTTCAAAAAGCTGGAAAAGCTCGTTGATTGCATGCGCTTTATCCATAGTAACCTCTAGAGTAATAGGATCAACTAAGTTAAATTGCATACCGATAATATCTAATGAAATTGGTTCTATCGGCTGTTCTAGATCAAAAATAAAAGTTTCTTCATTCAATTGACCTAAGAAGCTTTTCATAGAGGTATCTTCTTTAATTACGCCATGGTCAATAATTGCAATTCGCCTGCAAAGCATTTCTGCTTCTTCTAGATAGTGAGTCGTCAGAATAATAGCTGTACCGTTATCATTCATTTCACTCAGAAAATCCCACATAGAGCGGCGTAACTCAATATCTACACCTGCTGTAGGCTCATCTAAAATGAGTAGTTTAGGTTCATGCATCATGGCACGGGCTATCATGAGTCGACGTTTCATACCACCCGAGAGCATACGTGCTTGAGTATTTCGTTTAGACCATAATCCTAGTTTTTCAAGGTAGTGTTCTGCGCGGTTTTCCGCTATTTTTTTGGGAATACCGTAATAACCTGCCTGAGTAACTAAAATATCGAACGTCTTTTCAAAGTGTCCAAAATTAAATTCCTGAGGAACTACACCTAAGCATTGTTTTGCATTGGATGGGTGACGGTCTAGGTCATGACCAAAGATTTCTATTTTTCCTGATGTTTTTTTTGTCAGTGAACTAATGATGCCTATAGTTGTCGATTTTCCTGCGCCATTTGGACCTAAAAGCGCATAAAATTCACCTTCAGGTACGTTCAAATTGACACCTTTGAGTGCTTGAAAACCATTTTTATAAGTTTTCGACAACTCGTGAAGCATTAAAGCATCAGTCATGAAGTTCTCACGTATAGTTAGATAGATATATTGTGATGGATTCTTTTCAAGAAACCAAGTGGTCATCTTGTAATTCAGCTTCCTAATCATGGGACGCTTAAATGATAAGCATAAAAATTTCACTTTCAGGGATTAGGCTTTATTTTATTGTGTTTTTTGCTATGATGTGCTGAAAATAAGTCATGCGCCTATAGCTTAACTGGATAGAGTACAGGTTTCCGAAGCCTGTGGAGTGGGTTCGAGTCCCGCTGGGCGTACCAGTACAACGAATAAAATCAATAACTTGTATGATGTTTGGCGTAAAGGCTAAAAAAACCTATGCTCAAAAAAATAAACCTCGCTAAATTTTGCAAAGTCTACTATCTAACTATTTAGAAATCGTTTCTAAATTTCATCTTCTGTCTTTTGGTGGGGAAAGTCCACTTAAACAAATCAGATGACTCTTAAAATAAGCCAAAGAATAATCCCTTTGACCAGACAGATCAAGGGAATTGACGCTCAAGCCTATATTGTTAGCTTTGAAGGATTATAGAAAAGAAAAGGCATACAAATAAAAAAAACCTAATGATGACCAAAGTAGAATAAGAAATAAAAATGGTGACTTTGGGATTTGTTCTAGAGAATTTCATTACTAAATTATTAGAGCAACACAAGATACTATAGTCAAACAATCTAATTACTCATACAAAAATGAAAAAACATCTGAAAGAGTCGATCAATACAATCCTCTTGCCATTCTTTTCTCTTTTTCTTAATCCATGCCCAAGTCTTTTCAATAGAATTCAAATCAGGGCTATAAGGCGGTAACCATAAAATCTGATGCCCATGATGTTCTAGTAACTCCTGTGTGTCTGC
>NZ_VTDQ01000052.1 GCF_015627175.1 Acinetobacter pollinis
GGACCTATTGCATGTACACGTATTGCAAAAGGTCGTGGTGTTTGTGGAGATGCATGGGAACAGTCAAAAGTACTTATTGTTCCAGATGTAGATGCTTACCCAGGACATATTGCATGTAGTTCACATTCAAAATCTGAAATTGTTTTACCAATTTTAAGAAATGGAACATGCTTGGGTGTATTAGATATAGACAGTAGTGCGTTAAATACATTTGATGAAATTGATGCACAATATTTACAAGAAGTAATTGACGCCATTCGGTTTTAAAGTCTTAAGAGGTATACCTGTAAAAGTATACCTTCTACTCAACTAAACCAATTTACGAATGGCTTTTTTCTTCCAAACAAACTGATAATAAGAAAACTGAAAAATACTTAGACTGACAAAAGAAAGTGCATACGCAAACCAAATGCCCTGTAACCCGCAAAAGTGGCTGAACAGATATGCACACGGTACCTCTATAATAAAGATGGTTGCAATATTAATAAGCATAGGTGGTGTAACTGTACCTGATGCACGCATAATTGATGCAAACACTGCATTGGTTCCTAAAAATAAGATAGCCCATAAAATAGTAAAAAGAAGTTTTTGGCCTAAAGCAACAACGTTGGGATCTGTGATAAAAAGCGTCATTAAATGACGAGAAAATAAATAAGCAAGTGTGACCAATGACCCTGTAATAGCTAAATTCATAAAAAGTGCTGTTTTGGTGACTTTTGACAAAAGCTCTGCTTTTCCTGCACCAATGGCTTGTGCGGCAAATATAGATGCTGCAATTGCAATTGAGAAAGCCGGAAATTGAATATAGTTAATGACTTGGTTTAATGCACCATAAGCCGCCGTTGCATCTGCACCAAAAGAGTTTACAAGACGAATGACCACTAGTCCGGCAATAGATGCTGTAATCATTTGAATACCTGTGGGTACCCCTAATTTTAAAATAGTTTTACTGAGTTGAGCGTGATGTTTTACTTCTTTAAGGAGTGCTTTATTGGGACGAAGAGGATGTTGTTTTTTATTTAAATAGAATGCTAGAAATAAAAGGACTGCAAAGTTTCCAACAATTGAGGCGATTGCAGGAGAAATAATGCCCAATTGGGGTAATCCTAAATAACCTTTAATTAGCGCAGGTGTAATAAATAGGCCAAGTAGGCTGGTCATCGCAAGTGATACCAAGGGTGTGATGCTATCTCCTACACCCCGTAAGAGTGATGTATAAACAATATATAAAAACAGTAAGGGACTACCAATCAGCATACTACGTATATAAGGTTCAGCCAGATGTGATACATCGGGTGCAACTCCAAGCACGCGTAAAAGTGGGTGTGTAAACGTCAGGCCTAGTATTGCAATAATTATACCCGAGATCACAGTCATGAAAATAGTTGAGCCTACGGCACGACGAACAGTTTCTAAATTACCAGCCCCCCATGCTTGACCCACTAAAATACTGGCACCTGCAGAAAGCCCAATCATAAATGCTAAAAGACAAAATAGAATTGGAAAAAAAACAGCAACCGCAGCAACAGCATGTACACCAAGTAATTGACCGACAAAAATTGTATTAATGGTCATGGACAAGTTTTGTAAAATATTGGTTGCGATCAGTGGAAGCAAAAATAAGAAAAATGATTTCCAGAGCTTTTGGCCAGTTACCAAAGGGCTTTGCTGCATAAAACTGACCTATTGACTAAAGGGTATAATTTTAAGACTTCTGTGTGTGTTGGTACAGCTTTGCTTTGTAATAGGTGCTTATTTTATTTTCTCTAGAATGTGAATGGCTTGGTCTAATGTAGTCTGTTTCT
Source organism: Acinetobacter pollinis (assembly GCF_015627175.1). Lineage (GTDB taxonomy): Bacteria > Pseudomonadota > Gammaproteobacteria > Pseudomonadales > Moraxellaceae > Acinetobacter > Acinetobacter pollinis. The sequence goes on from NZ_VTDQ01000052.1 coordinate 1,806, forward strand.
TTGCAAAGCATAGACGGACAAGTCTTGAAGATTGTGGGGGCACTTTATAAAATGCAGACAAAGGAATAGTCACAATTTTATATTCATGTGCAAGATATTGGCACATCTCATAGTCAGATAAATCCGGTCTAATGGAACTATAATCGAGTAACTGAAAATAAGTTCCTTGGGTAGGTTTTAGTTTAAAAGAGGTTTCCTTTAGACCATTGATAAAGTAATCGCGTTTATTCTGATAAAAAGAAGCAAGGTTTTCGATATGCTTAGGGCAATGTTCGATAAACTGACTAAGTGCGACTTGTACAGGTGATACACCACAGAAACACGCAAATTGATAAACTTGTCGAAATTGCTGCATTAAATGAGATGAACCAACGCAGTAGCCAGTTTTCCATCCTGTCACATGGAAGGTTTTTCCAAAAGAACCAACCACTAAACTTCTATTGCGTAGTGACTCAAAAGAAAAAGCACTATAGTGACGTTGTTTATCGAAAATAATATGTTCGTATACCTCATCTGACAGCACAATAATCTGGGTGTCTTGAATAAGTTCGATAAGTGTTTGCCAATCTTCCTTTGACCAAATCGCACCAGTTGGATTATGCGGTGTATTGACAATAATCATGCGTGTTTTTGAGGTAATGGTATCTTTTACTTGTTGCCAATCTACATGGAAATCTGGAGACTTGAGTGATATATGCTTGGCAACTCCTTGTGCCAACTGAATGGCTGGCCCATAACTGTCATAACTTGGATCGAATACAATAACTTCGTCGCCAGCATGAACAAACGCTTGTATAGCACTATGTAAAGCAATGGTTGCGCCTGCTGTGACTGTAATCTCTGAGATTGGATCTAAATGAACCTGATCTCGATGGTGAAAAATCTGAGCGACTTGCTCACGAAGTTTAAGAAGACCATCTCCTGAGGGGTATTGGTTATGCCCATCTAAGGTCGCTTTTGCGAGATATTCTAAAAGTTGTGGAGGTGCAGCAAAATCTGGAAAGCCTTGTGATACATTTAAAGCATTTAGACGTTGTGCTAACGCAGACATTACAGAAAAGATGGTTGTGTCTTGCTGTGGCAGTTTGGGTTCAGGTATATGCATGATTTTGCCTAAATGCTATTGTTATATTTAGAATGGTTTTCCTACATCATGCAGTATATTTTTCTGTACGTCATCCATGACATAATAAAAATATAATCTAACTATAAAAGATAATCGACCAATGCACGAATAACATCAAGGATTAAACCAATAAATGCACCTACAATGACGCCGTTTACACGAATCGTATAGGAAAACAATTTTACGATTTATACAGTCAACAACTCTCAAAGCTTACAGGTGTCTGTAATTTTTACTTGATGCTCATGACTCTATTTGAATCGCTTTTTTAATTGCTAAAGCAATTCTTTCTATAACAGGAACTACAACGCTATTGCCTGCCTGCTTGTAAAGATTTGCATTACTTATACTGGTCGGTAAAGTAAAATTTTTAGGAAATCCTTGAAAATTAAAACATTCTCTAGGGGTTAATTTTCTAATAGTGTCTGTTTTACCTTGAACATTTAATAAAGGCACATTATGTCCACCTGTGCCCATGTTTGCCGTTAATGTTGGACATATATTACTTTTGTTTGCTCGAACGTATTGACGTCTCCATTGGTAAAGCGTCTTTGAGTCTTTAATATCTTCAACCAGTTGATTGAAGAAAGGGGTTTTTTCTGTGTAGAAATACTTTTGATCTATCACTTTTTCATCTTCTAATAAGTCATTAATAGATGTGCTAAGTGGAATTGGAGTTGGAAAATTAAATTTGTTGTATGTTTCAATGTTCTTAAAACAAACAATGTAAATACGCTCACGATTTTGAGGTATATTTCCATATTCACTAGCGTTTAATACTTTATATTTGATATGATAACCATGATTTTTAAGACTTTCGAGAATAACTTTAAAAGTATTTCCATGATCATGACCAACGAGATTTTTTACATTTTCTAATAAAATTATTGATGGCTTTTTTTTGCTAAAAATTCTTTCTAACTCGAAATATAAGTTTCCTCTACCTTTCTCATCATCAAAGCCTTGTCTATAACCTGCTACTGAAAAAGCTTGGCATGGAAATCCAGCAAGCATAATATCAAAATCAGGAATTTCAGAAGTTTTTACTTCATTGATATCTCTATGGTCGATAGAAAAATTAAAATTTGCTCGCAAAGTAGCGACAGCAAATTTATCAATTTCATTTGCGTAAATTGTTTTAAATCCAGCTTGATCGAATCCTAAATCAATACCACCAACACCTGCGAAAAAAGACGCACATTTCATACTATTTAATAGAACACAGTTTCAAGAAGCTTAAATTTTAGAGTTTTATGTATAAAAATGCAGCCACTAAATGAGTTATTTTGATATATATAGGGATATCAGAAGCTTAATTGGTTGCAAAATGTTTGTTTTTAATCCAACAGTAGAAGGTATGTTCATTTATCGCCAATATTTGGCAGCTATAGCACAACTCTCAAATTTATTTAGTGATAACGCTGCTCCTTATTTGGATTATCGTTCAGCTGAAAACATTTTTTGTAAGGCATTTGATGCTGATAATTTATCTCGAACGGATACAGCATTTGATGCAAAAATTGATCATTTAGGTATTGGGATTAAAACCTTTATATGTAAAGGAACTTCTAAAAAAGAAAAAGTTGCTGAATTTAATGCTATTTCTTCTGATTTAAAAATACTTTCGGGTTTAGAGTTGGCTATAAAAGTTTCTGAATATAGAAATCAACGTATAGATTCTGCCTATTCTACATATGCCTTAAAAGATTCTGTTTATCATCTGATTACACGCAGAGATGGTCGCTTACTTATTTTTGAAACATTATATGAGCGTGTCGATATTAAAAATATTACCGTAACTAAAGATACCACTAAGACTGTTGAGTTCAATGATGGTAAGAACTTTTATTCTTTTAATTTTTCAAAAAGTACGCTTTTCAAACAATTTGATTTTCCAACAGATAATAAAAAAATTCTAGATATCCCCATAGCAATTTTAGAGGATCCGTATAGTTTTATTTTAGGAAAAGGAGATGTTTATACTGCTGTTAAGCCTATTAATCATGCAGTAAAAGAGTTGGAGCCTGCAAAAGATTATATTGTTATCCCATTATATATTCCTAAAGATGAAAAAAGCGTTCCTTTAGCAAGTGGTTTAAACTTATGGAATGCAGCAGGTAGACCAAGAGACTCGGGGGAAATGGAGTTGCGTCTAAATAAGAAATTACGTGACACCTATACAGATAATCAATTTTTTCCACCTAAAGATCAGACTTTTAATTTAAAAGTGCCTGATGGAAGTGTTATGAGAGCAAAAGTTTGTCAACAAGATTGCAAAGCTTTAATGACTAATCCTAATAAAGATATTTCAACATGGTTGCTTAGAACTGTTTTATTGCTAAAAGAAAGAGAGCTGTTGACTTATGAGCATTTAGAAAAACTAGGAATAGACAGTGTTATTGTGACTAAGGTAAATGAAGAAAACTACACGATAGATAAAGCGCTTTTGGGAAGTTATGAGGCGTATTTGGAAAGTTGTATGACACGGTAGTTGATGTGTGTAGCAAAATCTGGAAAGCCTTGTGATACATTTAAAGCATTTAGACGTTGTGCTAACGCAGACATTACAGAAAAGATGGTTGTGCCTTGCTGTGGCAGTTTGGGTTCAGGTAGATGCATGATTTTGCCTAAATGCTATTGTTATATTTAGAATGGTTTTCCTACATCATGCAGTATATTTTTCTGTAGGTCATCCATGACATAATCAAAATATAATCTAACTATAAAAGATAATCGACCAATGCACGAATAACACCAAGGATTAAACCAATAAATGCACCTACAATGACGCCGTTTACACGAATCATATGTAGATCACCACCAACGGAGTTTTCAATTTTGGCAATCATTTCCGTAGAGTCCCACTCATGAATACGCTGACTAATAAAACGAATGACTTTATCGCTATATTGGTCACTAAAATAGGTGGCAAGCGTAATAAGCCGAGTATTAAGTAATTGTCGAACCTCTTTATTTTCGGCAAGGTTTTTACCTACAAGTTCAATCGCTGCACGCATATTCATGGCAATACCAGAGTTTTCTTTCAGTAAATCCTCTTTAATGGCATTAAACAAAATAACCACAGCACCAGTCATAAAATTAAGGACGTGAGGGTTTTCTAATAATGCATTTTTGCCTGAATTTAAACGCATACTTACCGCACTTTCATCGTTTTTAAGTTCACCAATGAGTGACTGTCCATAGTCTTCTATGTGTTGTCGCCATGGATGTTCTGGATCTTTTAGTATTTCCTCAAGTTTGTGCATGAAACTGTCAACAGTACGTTGCTCCATATCAATGCCAAGCCAACTTACGCCTTTAGAAAGTTTTAAAATTCCCATTTCTTTAAAAATACGAGTGACAATATCACGGGTTTTTTCAGGGTATTTAAGTACCCACTCATGTGAATAATCTAAAGCACGTTGTAATACATCCTGATGAAAATCATTGTCTAAAATAGAGTGAAGCATCTCACTGGCAAGACGATTAATTTTAGTATTCTGAATCCACTGCACACTGTTATTTTGAATGAATTGAGCAATTTGTTCTTGCTCTACAAAATCGAATACTTTAGGGAGGGTTTGTTGTACAACTTGGGTGACCTGTGTACTGTTATTTGGATTCTCTAACCATTGTCCAATACTTAAGGTGAGGTCAGTTTTACTTAGACTTTTTTCTACAATTTGAGGTGATAAAAAGTTTTCCTGTACAAACCTACCCATAGATTCGGCAATACGTGCTTTATTTCGAGGAATAATTTCCGTATGGTCTCTTAGAAAATGTGGAATAGGAATTTTCCCAAAAGGATTCCGAAATAAGACCGTAACTGCATACCAGTCTGCAAAGCCACCGACCACACCAGCTTCGGCAGCAAGCATGAGAATATGTATCCACCATGCATATTCTGGAAAGAGTTTTGCAGCAACCATGAAGACAATCCAAACCAAAATGGCAGTTACAAGTGCCATGGTGGCCAGTCTTTGACTACGTTTTAAATGAGTAGAAGTTGTGGTTGTCTCCATAGGCGTATCCTCTTATTTATTCTGGTGGTGCGTGGCGTTGTGGTGGCTGAATGGGCGGTAAGACCTGACCATTAGGGGCAACACCATATTTTGCACCAAGGGATTGTAAAATAAGTCCTGCATTAAATGCATCTTTTGGGGTGTTTTCAGGCTCTTTATAACATTCAATCGTATATGAAACCTCGGTCGGATCAAGATTAACAACTTCAGGAAATTCATTCCAAGGACCATAACCAAAACCTGGACCTGGTCTGTAAAAACCGTAGGGACCTCCAAACATTGGAGGTGGAGCAGGGTAAACTACGGTTTGTCTTGGTGGCTGATTACGGTTACTAGGATCATTTAAGACTTTAAACGCACCAAAACCGTTTTGAACAGCAATTTGAGCTGCTTTTAGAAGCGTAATTTCTTGTGCTGTGCCATAGCTCATATTAGGACTAGTTTTAAAGCTCACACGGAAAGTACTTTGATTCAGTGGATAACTCGAAAAATGTCCCAACTGGTCAAAGGTGCGTGGTTTTTCAAATGTTGTCATACAACCTGAGAGGCTTACGGTTATGGCTAAAACCAAACATGGAAAGGTTTTTTTAATCATCTTTATACTCCAAACGATAGTGGTTGACCACGCACGATTTTAAAAGTGGCTGTCTGGTTCAGTCAGAAATTGAATTTCTTCTGCAGTCGATGAACGGCCTAAGATTTGATTTCGATGTGGGTATCTTCCAAATCGATCGATAATCACTTTATGCTTATGCTCAAACGCTAAATTGAGTGGATTCCCCAATGCCTCAAATAAGCGTACAGCATGCATGTGGATAACTTCTGACTCACTGTGCATAAATGGCATATATAGAAATGAACGTGCCTCACTTGAGAGTGCTTCATCTACTCTTAAAGAAATCGCTTCTTGCGCCAGCGCAAGTGCAAGTGCATCTTGAGCAAATGCTTGAGGCCGATCTCTAAAAATATTTCTAGAGAACTGATCAAGAATAATAATTTCTGCCAAACGCCCTTCAGCGGTGGTTCTCCATGACCATAACTCAGCTTGTGATGCTTGATGATGAATTTTTTGGAATTGATCTGCAATTTTTTGATCAAATTGTGTATCTTTTACAAACCATAGTGGTTTGTGTTCAGTATTAAACCAAAAATCTAAAATAGTATCTTTGTTCATAGCAGACCCAATGAAATGGTGTATATTTTTATTCGATCATGAATGTAGATCTTGATATTGTATAGTTTTACGATTTAAATATGATTTAGACGTATGTTGTCCTTCAAAAACTACACGAAATTGGCATGATTTTACGTAGTATTTTGTGGTATTCATGCAATATAAACAACGAAACAAATAGACAGCGAAAAATTAAAGTGAGGAATACTATGAGTCAACCCAAAGCAAGTTCTCATTCTATAGTGCCAGCTTGGGTAGACGCATCAATGCTTCAGGGAACTTTACGTGGTATCGAGCGTGAAAGCCTGCGTATGCAAAGTGATGGCTATCTTTCAAAAAAACCACATCCTCAAAGTCTCGGTTCTGCGTTAACACATCCTCATATTACGACTGACTATTCTGAGGCATTGATGGAGTTTATTACACCTCCTGAGCCTTCTATTGAAAAAGTATTGGCCTATCTAAAAGATCTTCATTGTATTGCACATCAAAATTTGCCTGAGGGTGAAAAACTCTGGCCGATGTCTATGCCGTGCATGTTAGATGAAGATGAAGAAAATATTCCATTTGCACAATATGGCAGTTCAAATATAGGACAATTTAAAACCTTATATCGAAAAGGCTTAGCCATACGATATGGGCGTAGAATGCAAACCATCTCTGGCGTACATTATAATATATCTTTTCCAGATGAATTATTTAAACAATTACAAGCACATGAAACAGATCCAGCGCTTCAAGCATTGAGTTTACAAGATTACAAGAGCAGTCGTTATTTTGGTCTGATTCGTAATTTTATACGTTTGACACCAATTGTTATTTTTTTACTTGGTGCTAGTCCTACTGTGTGTGGTAGTTTTTTAATTGGGCAAAACCATCATCTACAACCATTAGTTGCAGGTTCATTACATTTACCATACGCCACAGCACTGCGCATGGGGAAACATGGTTATCAAAACTCTGCACAGAAAAAATTAGGAATTCATTACAATAATTTAACAGGATACTTAGAGGGTATTCAGCAAGCGGTTAAAAAGCCATATGCGCCTTTTTCTAAGTTAGGTTTAGATGATGAGTATGGTGAACCTCTTCAAATTAATGATCATACATTACAAATAGAAAATGAGTACTACAGTCTTATTCGTCCAAAGCAAACACCAAAAGGGAATGAAACACCATCACAGGCATTGGAAAATCGAGGCGTTGCTTATGTTGAGTTACGTGCAGTCGATGTAGACCCGTATAGTCCTATTGGTATTGAGGCCAATAGTGCTGCATTTCTTGAACTGATCGCGTTATATTGTTTACTCCTTGATAGTCCTGAGATTTCAGAAGATGAACAAACACGTATAGAGCAGAATCAAAGTAAAATTGTAGAGCAAGGACGTGCTGAAAATTTAATGTTAGATATGGAACAAGGTTCAATTTCTGCAATAGATTGGCTATATGAGCACTTAACTGCTATGCAACCTTTGGCAAATTTATTCGATCAAGATTTAAATAAGCCTTTGTACAAACCAGCCTTAAATGACATGTTGTTGCGCATTCAAACACCAGAAAAAACGCCATCAGCTCAAGTGATTGAAGACATGAAAATTCATGGTGGAACACGTCGTTTTGGCGGTCACTTGGCAACACAGCATGCTAAAATATATGACACACATCAAATTACAGCCGAGAAACAGCAATATTTTGACAAACTTGTTACTATCTCTCAGCAAGATCAGTTGGCTTTAGAGCAAGCCTCAACTGAAACTTTTAAAGAATATTTGAATAAGTTTCGCTAATAGCAGAGTGAGAAAGTAAAGCGTGAAAGTAAGCTATCGTCTCGTGAATGGATTACTGGTTTTAGCCAGTATTATAGGAATGTCTTTTGCACTTTATTTAGAGCATGTAAAGCACTTACAGCCATGTCCTTTATGTATTTTTCAACGTGTAGGACTCATTGCAACGGGCGTAGTTGCCTTAATTGCATTTTTACACCATCCTAAAAGTAATATAATGAAGCGCATTTATGCGTTGCTTGCCAGTTTAGGTGTTATTTGGTCGACTGGTGTTGCTGCAAGACATATTTGGATACAGCATTTACCTGCGGATCAAGTGCCAAGTTGTGGCCCTGGTTTGAACTATTTAATTGACGTTTTTCCAATGAAAGATGTACTTGCACAAGTGTTCACCGGTTCAGGTGAGTGTGCCAAAATTGATTGGACATTATTTGGTTTTTCATTGCCTGAGTTATCTATTGTATTTTTTGCCTGTTTAACCATTCTTTGTTTTTGGCAAATGTTCCGTAAACTTTAAAGTAAGAACCACCTTTGAGGTGGTTTTTTTATTTATTATGTATCATATTTTTTATTTACATGGCTTTAAAAGCCAAGCCAACTCTGTAAAAGGTACACTTTTACAAAGATATTGCAAGACAGCATATCCTCATATACAAGTACATTTACCCGATCTCAATTTTCCTCCACAACTTGTTATTGAACAGATCAAAAAACAAATTGATGCAAAATATAAACGAGAGCATATTTGTTTTGTTGGCAGTAGCTTAGGTGGTTTTTATGCAACTTATTTGGCACACCATTATGATTGTTCAGGTGTTTTAATTAACCCAGTCATCCGTCCATGGCAACTCTTTGAGACGCATATTGGATTAGATCAATTGCCTTATGAAGTCACACCAAACTGGTCATTAACGCTTAAAGATATTCAGTCATTGAAACAATATGATACTACCGATGTTCCAGACCTAAGCAAACTGTTGGTGTTACTGCAACAAGGCGATGCAACTTTGGATTATAAGGCAACACAAGATTATTATGGTGAGCGCAAAATTTCTAGTATGATAATGACAGAATGCGGTGGCAATCATGTCATGGATAATTTTGCTGAAAAGATTCCCATGCTACTCGTATTTTTGTTGCAACACCTCTCATTAAGGAATATATAAAACGTGTCACAATATACAGCCCAATCCCTAGAAGTCTTATCTGGTTTAGATCCTGTTCGTCGTCGTCCGGGTATGTATACAGACACAACACGCCCAAACCATTTAGCACAAGAAGTTATTGATAATGCAGTAGATGAGGCACTTGCAGGGCATGCAAATAAAGTTACTGTAACAGTATATAAAGATGGCTCGCTGTCTGTACAAGATAATGGACGTGGGATGCCTGTAGATATTCATCCAGAATATGGTCAAAGTGGTATAGAAATTATTCTTACTAAGCTTCATGCTGGTGGAAAATTTAGTACGGATAACTATCAGTTTTCAGGTGGTTTACATGGTGTAGGAATTTCAGTAGTAAATGCATTATCTACACGTGTAGAGGTAGAAGTTCAGCGTCAAGGCGCTTTATATAAAATGGCTTTCGAACATGGCGAGCCTGTTGCAGCGCTTGAAGTCTTGGAAGGGAAGGCACCCAAACGTGCATCTGGTACACGTGTCCATTTTTGGCCAGAAGCAAAATATTTTGATAGTCCCAAATTTGCACTCAAAGCACTAAAACATAATTTAAAAGCAAAAGCAGTGTTGGCTGCTGGTTTACAAATTATTTATATTGATGAAATTAATAACGAAAAAATAGAGTGGCAGTTTGAAAATGGTCTTGTCGATTATCTGATGGATGAGGTTCAAGATCGTGAAATTTTGCCAACTCCTGTGTTTGTGACACAAGGTGATGCAGAACGTGCAAGTTGTGAGTTTGCATTATGTTGGAATGTCGATGGTGGCGAACAAGTTCAAGAAAGCTATGTAAACCTTATTCCAACAGCGCAAGGTGGAACACATGTAAATGGCTTGCGTTCAGGTATAACTGAAGCACTACGTGAATTTTGTGAATTAAGAAATCTTTTACCGAGAAATCTAAAGCTCTCTGCAGAAGATGTATGGGACGGTGTAAACTATATTCTTTCCTTAAAATTTCAAGAACCACAATTTTCAGGACAAACGAAAGAGCGTCTTTCAAGTCGCGAGGCATCAGGCATTGTTTTAAATATTGCAAAAGATGCATTTACCTTATGGTTAAATCAGAACTCAGAAGTTGCTATACAGCTTGCAGAAATTGTTATTGCAAAAGCAGGTCGTCGTTTAAAAGCTGCCAAAAAAGTACAGCGTAAAAAAATTGTATCGGGGCCAGCATTACCTGGAAAGCTTGCAGACTGTGTGGGACAGACTCGAGAAGAAAGTGAATTGTTTATTGTCGAAGGTGATTCTGCAGGTGGCAGTGCAAAGCAAGCACGCGATAAGAATTTTCAGGCAGTTATGCCAATTCGAGGAAAAATCTTAAATACGTGGGAAGTGGCTTCAGATGAAGTTTTAGCCTCACAAGAAGTTCATGATATTGCAATTGCGATTGGTGTTGATCCGGGAAGTGACGATTTATCTGAATTGCGTTACGGCCGAATTTGTATCTTGGCTGATGCCGACTCTGATGGATTGCATATCGCAACGTTATTGTGTGCATTATTTGTGAAGCACTTTACGACGTTGGTCGAGGCAGGCCATTTATATGTGGCAATGCCACCACTGTTTCGTATAGATGATGGAAAAGATGTACATTATGCGCTTGATGAAAATGAGCTAAATGCAACACTTAGCCGTACCAAAACAAAGAATCCGCAAATTACTCGATTTAAAGGATTAGGCGAGATGAACGCCAGTCAGCTTCGAGAAACGACAATGGACCCTGATACGCGTCGTTTGGTGCAATTAGATTTAGATGATGCTCAATTTACAGCAGGTTTGTTAGACAAGCTACTTGCTAAAAAACGCTCACCAGATCGTAAACAATGGTTGGAACAAAAAGGTAATCTTGCTGACATTACAGCTTAATCATAAAAAACGGCATAAAATGCCGTTTTTTTTATCGTTAGCGATGGTTTTCGCGGTAAAGATCCCACTCGTTCTTTTCTACACCATTTGGTAATTTACAGTTAAAACTGACATTGCCATAAGCATCTTTGAGTTGTTTAAGTTTACCCTGTTGTTCGACACAGTATTCACTTGCAGGATTGGCCATACCTATACGTTGTTTCTTGTGTAAGGATGGCAGGCTATTACATGCACTAAGCGAAATACCTATACAGATAACACCAAATACTAATAATTTTTTCATCGTCAAATATCTACTTTATACTTATAAAAAATATAACTGATCTATGCAGATCAAACTGTAAATTTTCTAAAGCATGCGTTTATAAAACTGTATAAAATATAGTCAAACAATCTAATTACTCATACAAAAATGAAAAAACATCTGAAAGAGTCGATCAATACAATCCTCTTGCCATTCTTTTCTCTTTTTCTTAATCCATGCCCAAGTCTTTTCAATAGAATTCAAATCAGGGCTATAAGGCGGTAACCATAAAATCTGATGCCCATGATGTTCTAGTAACTCCTGTGTG
>NZ_VTDQ01000053.1 GCF_015627175.1 Acinetobacter pollinis
ATATACCTCTATGATTATCTGGCAAATAATCCCCTTTATTAAATAATTTTTCTCTTAATGTACCTGAGGAATATTCTTTTTGATAAACTCCACGGCGTTGCAGTTCAGGTACAATCCAATTTACTGTATCTTGAAACGATTGATGTGCAAGAATATATGCTAGATTAAAGCCATCTATTCCTGTGTCTTCTATCCACTCTTGTAGTTTATCTGCAACTGTTGTAGCAGAACCAACAAATACAGGCCCATTTCCACCCAAACTATTCCAGCGTGCAATTTCATCAACAGTCCAAACCTTGCTCAGATCTGCGTTCACATAGGCATCTAGTAGCGACTGTATCGCATTGGTTTTAATATATTCGACATGATCTGTTGCTTGATATTGTGAAAAATCAACACCTGACCAGCCTGAAAGTAATGTCAATGCGCCATCATAACTTCCATAAGATTGGTATTCTTCAAACTTTTTCTGAGCTTTTTCATCAGTATCATCTGTCACAATAGACACCAATGCATATATTTTTATATCGTTTGGAGAGCGTCCAGTTTGTAGAAGTTTCTCTTTTATGCCATCAACAAACTTTTTGGTAACTGCTTTAGAGGGTGCAGCCAAAAAAATACATTCAGCATTTTGACTGGCAAAAGTTTGTCCGCGAGATGATGCACCTGCCTGATATAAAACAGGTGTTCGTTGTGGTGAAGGCTCACATAAGTGAATACCTGGCACAGAAAAATACTTACCTTCGTGTGAAATTGCATGTACCTTGCTAGGGTCTGCAAAAACCCCCTGTGTTTTATCTCTTAAAACAGCATCATTTTGCCAAGATCCCTCCCAGAGTTTATATAACACTTCCAAATATTCATCGGCAATATCGTAACGATTATCATGATTTAATTGTGTTTTTAAACCAATATTTTTAGAACCACTGTCGAGATAAGAGGTAACAATATTCCATCCTAACCGCCCTTTGGTAAGATGATCAAGTGTACTTATTCGACGTGCAAATGGATAAGGATGTTCAAAAGAAATTGAGGTGGTTAAACCAAAGCCAAGATGTTTCGTTACAGCTGCCATTGCAGGAATAATTTGCAATGGATCATTCACTGGAATTTGTATAGCACCACGAAGTGCTGCATCTGCACTGTGATGATATACATCATAGATGCCTAGAACATCAGCAATGAAAATACCATCGAATTTTCCTTCCTCCAAAATCTTAGCTAAATCCGTCCAATACTCAATCTCTTTATATTCCACAGATCGATCTTTAGGATGTCGCCATAATCCAGGAGACTGATGTGCTATACAGTTCATTTCAAATGCATTAAAGCTAATTCTCTTGGTCATGTTTAATAGCTCACCCTTAGCTTGCTTTTAATGCATCGACATGACCAATACGCCACTGATACGGCGGCAATGTTCCATTGACACTAAAATCGCCTACAATACGATCTTTATAGATTCTAGGATTATGAGAGGCAAGTGTTCGAATATTTCGCCAGTAGCGATCTAAAGCAAGATCTTTATCTGTTGCAGAAGCGCCTAAGGCATCAAAAGCAATGGTTGAAGCATTTAATAGTAAGTCTGTAATGATGGTTTGTGCTTGAGCTGTTTCTAGTTCAGCGATAGCATTTTGCTCAGCTTCTGCTTGCAAATTTGTCTCTAAACCTGATGCAAAGGCACGTTGCAAAGCAATTGCACTTTTTTCTACAATAATGCCCGATGTATATGTTGCACTACGGACTTTACCTACAACTTGTAGAACCTGAGCATCATCACGAATATGTGTTGCATTGGCATGACTATAATTTCTCGTTCTTCTTTTTACTGCATCAGATAAACGATGCGTTAAAGAGCGACCTAAACCTACAATAATTGCCAACTGAACCAATTGATAATATGCTGCCGAATATTTAAAACGCACAGCATCTATTAAAACATCTGTTTCATCTACCTGAACGGATTGAAATGTTGCTGTACCACTGGCTGTTAACTGTTGTCCAAAACCATTCCAATCATCAACGACAGATACACCATCAGAATGTCGATTAACTAAAATAGAAGCTGATTCACCATGTAAATCTGTAATACCTACATCAATCCAGTCTGCATATAAGCTCCCAGTGGTATAATACTTTTTACCAGTGAGCTTTAAACTACCTTGATCATCTTTATAAATATGTGTCTGAAACTGATTTTGTGCCTCTTTACCACCCTCAGACCAGCCACTACCAGCGGTATCACCTTGTGCTAATCTAGATAACCACTTCTCTTGAAATGCTTTATTTTTCGACAACAATAGGTCTTCACTAAAACCAAAATGTACCCTTAATATTTGCGGTAAATTAGAATCTGCTTCTGCCAATTCGACTAGCAGTGCAAATAACTCAGGAATGGTTGCATCGAATCCATTATATGCTTTGGGTAGCCTTAAACGTGTAAACCCAATGTCTTTTAGCCATTGTATTTGCTCGTAAGGGAGAAGATGTTTTTTTTCACGCTCTAAAGTACCTTGCTTAATTTTTTCAAAAGTTGGTCTAAAATGTTCAGCTAGGTTTTCATAGCGTTCAGAAGGTGGGTTTGCCCACAACTGCCCTATTAAAGAGTTTTTGGAAGTATGTTGATATAAATTTTCTAGTGTAAAGTTTGACTGTAGTTGGCTCATTTTCATTTGCTCTAATAAAAATCTATATCATTTAACTTAGATTAATTTCGAGAAAATAGAATTACTATTTTTAGATAAGCAAAGAACTTTAACTCATAAATTCATCTACTTAAATATTCAAATTGAAAGCTATGTATTATTTTCACTTAATATAAGTTGCTTAATTTTATAAGCTTTTTCAAAGTGATCTAACCGATGTGTCATAATCCACCAAGAGGCAACTTGCATTAATAATTCTGGTTCATCATTTTTATTTTTAAAAAATGCATAAAAAGAAAGGCCGACATTTTCTCCCTTCTTAGCCATTTGAGCTTCACAAATTTTTAATATTCTTTCTTTTAGTTGTGTATTCATCTATTTGTACTATTTTAACTTTTAAGCTTGTTCTATTAAAACATGAACAAGCTTAAAAAACGGATAAAAATTAACTTTCATCAATAGAGGCAATAGATGTATCTGCTGTAATTGTATTTTGCGTATCAATTATAATATTTAAAACTCCACATTTATGGGCAACAATAGGTACTTCCATTTTCATCGCTTCCATAATACCAATAATTTGCTCACTCTCTACATACTCACCTGAAGTCACATTCCATTTTGTAATAACACCACTCATTGGTGCAGCAACCATATTATAAGATGCAGTTTCTGAACTCGATGCAACATCAGCAATAGGTGCTTGCACCATATTTTTCAGTAGTGTATTTGGCAAACCTACTTCATGTAGCTTCCCATCAATTTCAATTTGAAGATACTGAATGGTACTATTTTTCTGGTATTGGCTTCGTACAAATGGCTCATAATTTGGGGTGTAGTCTTGTTCAATCCAGCGTGTATGTACTTTAAAATCCTCACAAAAATCTGGATGCTGTAAAACATCTTGATGAAAAGGTAATACCGTTGCAATACCTTCAATCTTAAACTCACTTAAGGCACGTTTTGCACGTTGTATCGCCTGTGCTCTTGTTGGTGCAGTAATCACTAATTTTGCTAAAAGTGAATCGAAATGGCTAGAAACCAAACTTTCACGTTTTACACCTGTATCTAAGCGTACACCTAGACCTGACGGCGATTTAAAATCATGAATCATACCAAATGCTGGAATAAACCCACGTGTTGGATCTTCGGCATTTATTCTAAATTCAATTGCATGTCCTTGTGGCTTTGGCGTCGTTGTTATCGACAACCGATGACCTAATGCAATTGAAATTTGCTCAGCGACCAAATCGACACCTGTAGTTTGTTCTGTTACAGGATGTTCGACTTGTAATCTCGTATTCACTTCTAAAAAAGAAAGCATCCCCGAATGACTCAATAAATACTCTACGGTTCCAGCACCCACATATTCGGCTTCTTTACAAATCGCGCTGGCAGAATCTAAAATCTGCTGAAAAATTTGCTCAGATATAAATGGTGCAGGTGCTTCCTCTACCAATTTCTGATTACGTCTTTGTAAGGAACAGTCTCTGGTTCCCAATACCACAACATTACCATGTTGATCTGCAATAATTTGCGCTTCTAAATGTCTTGGTCGATCTAAATACTGTTCAACGAAGCACTCCCCACGACCAAATGCACTAACAGCCTCGCGAACAGCAGATTCATATAGATACGTTACTTCATTTAATGCTCTGACCACTTTAAGACCGCGACCACCCCCACCAAATGCTGCTTTAATTGCGATTGGCAATCCATAATCTAAAGCAAATTGATATGCTTCTTGAGCATTTTTTAAGGGCTCAGTGGTTCCTTGAACAAGTGGTGCGCCCACTTTTTTTGCAATTTTACGTGCTTCAATTTTATCACCTAAAAGTTGAATACTCTTCGGTGAGGGGCCAATCCAAATTAGTCCAGCGTCCAAAACAGCTTGA
This sequence comes from Acinetobacter pollinis, assembly GCF_015627175.1. Classification (GTDB taxonomy): domain Bacteria; phylum Pseudomonadota; class Gammaproteobacteria; order Pseudomonadales; family Moraxellaceae; genus Acinetobacter; species Acinetobacter pollinis. The sequence continues at coordinate 4,541 of NZ_VTDQ01000053.1, forward strand.
GCAAAATCGGCACGTTCAGAAAGAAACCCATAACCGGGGTGTAACATTGTTGCACCAGATTTTTTTGCAACTTCTAAAATTTTCTCCATATTTAAATAGGTTTCTTCAGCAGATATACCATGTAGTGCCCATGCTTCATCTGCATATTGAGTATGAAGGCTTTGTATATCATCATTTGCATAGATCGCAATAGAATGAATAGATAGGTCTTTACAAGTTTGTATAATTCGTACTGCAATTTCACCACGATTTGCGATAATTAGCTTATGTTTCATATTTTTACGTCCATGAATTCTGAAATTGGATGAAATTGAATACGGCATCCTGTAGGAATTTGTGCCACAAGATCCAAATGGTAATCTGCAACTGTTGCAATAACGGGATATCCTCCAGTTAAAGGGTGATCGTTCATAAACAATACGGGCTGTCCATTGGGAGGAATTTGTAACGCACCAATAGCTGTTCCTTCACTTGGGAGTTCCTCATGTTTAATTCGCTTAAGTGGTTCATTTCCATGAAGTCGCAACCCAATACGATTAATATCACTTGTGACTAACCAATCTTGTGAGCTCAGAATTCGTATACTATCTGCATCAAACCAATCGAGCCTAGGCCCTAAAATGACATCTAAGATGACAATATTGGAAGATGTTGGAAGACTTAATTTTTGAAAAGAAATATTAAAAGGAATAGCGCCTACAATCGATTGCTCAACATAGACATTGTCTCCTTGTTTTAAGGGCGCTGCGCCTAACTCCGCCAAAGTGTCAAAACTTCGACTCCCCAATATCTTGGGTGCATCTATTCCACCTCGTATTGCAAGATAATTTCTTAAACCTGCACGTGGTGTTTTAATCTTAATTTGATCTCCCACATCTAATGCAATTGCTTCATAAGTTGAAGCCTCAACAGTGTGTCCATCTTTATATTGAATAGATACTTCAGCCTCTGCACCAGTGACTGCAATAACTGTGTGTTGTTGAATCTCAGCTTGAAAACCACCATTTAAAATTTCTAAAACAGCGTTATGAATTTGATTGCCTACACATTCATTCGCATACTGCATCGCACGTTTATCCATAACTCCGCCAACACCTACTCCTAAGGCAAATTGCCCATGTCTACCCTCATCTTGTATTAATGTTTGCATGCCTGATTTTAAGATTTTTAGAACAGCTTCACGACCTTCTTTCTGCTCAACCGCGCCTATTTCTTTTATTGATGAAGCAACGAAAATAGAACTTCCATTTTTATTATCTTTAAAAATAACACGGCGACCGGGCAACAATAATGCTGGTGGATTACGATAAATATCCCACATTTTTTCATCCGTATGTCCAATAAGCTGCCACCCACCAGGACTATTTTTGGGATAAATTCCGCTATACTCACCAGCCAGTGCAACAGCCCCCATGGTAATTTGTTTACGCGGTGAACTCAGTCGAGGAACACTACCAAATGGTGCATTTTCACTATTTAGATAGCCAAAGCCAGGCGAAAAACCAATAAATGCAACCTTCCATTCATTTTCTGTATGTCTCTTAATAACTTCTGCGACAGTTATTCCCAATAGCTCGGCAACTGGAGCCAAATCTATACCTTTATAGCTGACAGGAATAATAACTTCCTCGCCCACCTCTGGTGCTATCTTTTTAACTTGTTGTTTAGCAATCCATTCAATTAATTGCTTTTGTTCAATAAGGAATGCTGAATATTCAATAAATATTGTTTTTTCTGCAGGAATCATATCCAAAATCGCTGAATGATGCTGTTGCTTTAAATATCTAAAGAAATTCGTTGTTTCTGACAAATGACTAAACTCAATCAGAAAACTATTTGCACTTACGGATAGAAAACGCATTATTTTTCTGCCTTGAGAATTAAATTGACCATCTACGATCTGGTATATCTGTAATAAGCATATGTCCTGGTGCATGACTAATTGCAAAAGGAATCTTAGATTGTATGACTGCTGCTTGAGGTGTCACACCACAAGCCCAAAATACTGGAATTTCGTGTGGTAACATCCGAGGCATATCGCCAAAATCAGGGCGATAAATATCATTAATTCCTAGCTGTTCAGGAAAACCAATATGTACAGGTGCACCATGTACAAGAGGAACTTTTGATGTAATCTGAACAGCTTGAGACACGTGAGAGGCAGGAATGGGTCTCATAGAGACAACAAGATTACCCGAAATTTTTCCAGCAGTACGGCAAGGAATATTTGTTAGATACATGGGAACATTTGTCCGATCTGTAATATGGCGTACCTCGATACCAGCCATTAAAAGATTGTTTTCAAAAGAAAAACTACAACCAATTAAAAATGTCACCAATTTGGGATGTTTTTCCCACATCTCTGTAATGTCTGTTAACTCATTTATTTTTTGACCATTTTCCCAGATATGATACTTAGGAAAATCAGACCGAATATCAATATCTTTACCTAATATCGTTTTAAAACCACCAGATTCAATGACATCAAGAACAGGACAACTTTGAGGATTCCTTTGCGCATACAATAAAAAATCCCATGCCCAATCTTCAGGTACACAAATCATATTTACTTGTGTCATACCCGGTGCAAGACCCATTGTTGGAACATTTGCCCCATGTCTAATTTTAAGTCTTTCTTGATGTGCTATAGCTAACTGTGTCGGTGTGGCTTGATAATGAATACTCATATTACTGACCTCCTTTTAACGAGGAAAAGGAACGAATTGATATATTTTCTTCGGTTAAGACGTGAGTAATCTTTTGAGCAATTTCTAATGCCCCTTTTGTATCGCCATGTACACAGATACTATCTGCTTGAATAGGAGTTAAATGACCTTCAATTGACTGTACATGGCCTGTTTTCACCATATTTACGACTCTTAACGCAATTTCATCATAATCGTGTAAAACTGCACCATCTATTTTTCGGGAAACGAGTGTTCCATCTGAATGATACGCACGATCTGCAAATGCCTCAGAAATTACAGATAAGCCTTTTTCTTTTGCAAAATGAATGAGTGGTGAGCCAGCCAAAGCGACTAAATATAGACTTGAGTTGAATGCACAAATCGCATCAACTACTGCTTGTGCCTGCTGTAAGTCTTTTGAAATGGTATTATATAAAGCACCATGGGGTTTTACATAGGTCACTTCGGCACCTACACTCTTAGCCATGCCACTTAGTGCGGAAATTTGATATAACACATCGGCATATAACTCATCATAAGATAAATCCATATTACGCCGTCCAAATCCGACTAGGTCGGGATATGAAACATGTGCACCTATTGCAACTCCACATACATAAGCTTGTTTTATTGTTTTAAGCATACCTTGTGGATCACCTGCATGAAAACCACATGCAATATTTGCACTGGTCACAATTTTTAGAATTTCCTTATCATTGCCCATATGCCATGAGCCAAAGCTTTCACCTAGATCGCTGTTTAAATCAATATTCATCATGATCTCCTTATTATGATTCTAAGTAGTGAAAAATAGTATTGAACGAGATATACCCCATATACCAAGTCAGAACACAGGTGAGAATGCCAAGAACAGTTAACCATTTTGGATAACCTTGATAACCAATCAAATCTTTACGAAATGCTGCAACATAAACAAAGAGGGTTAAACCAATAGGGAGCACGAGACCGTTAAATCCGCCTACGAAGATAAGTAAACTGGCAGGTGTCGCACCTAAAATAACAAAGAGTAAAAGTGCAGCTGCAATAAAAATAACGGTGCAAGTATTGCGTTGTTTTAATGAGATATCTTTTTTAAATACTGTGAAAAAAGAAACTGATGTATATGCAGCACCTATTGCACTACTAATACCCGCAGCAAAGAAAATTAATCCAAAAATTTTAAATCCAAACTCCCCGGCTGCATATTGAAATGCCTGAGCTGCTGGATTCGCATTTTTACTCGATAAATCAATCATTGCACCACTAGTGACAACACCTAATATAGCCAGAAAAAGTACATATCGAACAATACCTACGACAATAATTCCTTTAGTTGCTGCGCTCGAAACCTCTTTAATATTTTCTGGGCCAACCGCACCTTTATCGAGTAAACGATGTGCACCTGAATAGCAGATATAACCACCTACTGTACCGCCAACAATTGTTGTAATGCTGGCAAAGTCTATATGACTCGGTAAAATAGTTTGATGAAAGGCATCACCTACAGGAGGTGCAACAATAATTGCAACAATGACTACGATGAGTATTTTGACGATCCCTAATACCATCATACTTTTATCTACTACTGCAGTAGCTTGCTTTGATGCAAAAATTAAAATGGCAATGCCTCCACTAATAACACCACCCCATTTCGTATCAAGCCCTAAAAGTGCATTTAAACCAAGCGCCGCACCTGCAATATTTCCAATATTGAAAAAGAATCCCCCCAATATAACCAATACTGCAAGTACATACCCACTGCCTGGTAAAGCTGCATTAGCAACCTCAGGTGCGCGCATTTGAGTAAGTGTGACGACACGCCAAATATTTTGTTGTACAACATAGTCAATAATAATAGAGAGTAATATTCCAAAACCAAAAGCAGCTCCCATTTTTGCGGTAAATGTTGCTGTTTGGGTTAAAAATCCTGGCCCCATAGCAGATGTTGCCATCAGAAAAATAGATGCAATTAATGCCCATTGTCTTTCTGAAAATAATTTCTTTCTATTATCTTGCATACCCTTCCCTTTAAATATGAAAAATTTCTTTTAATTAATAAATCACATTAAATACAAAAGCGACAAGGGAATAAAATAAAAAATATTGAATTTAAATATTTGATATTATTGTGTTTTTTTATAAATCATATTTTATAATGATTATAGATTAATTTTTTTAATACAAAAAAAAATAATAAGCATTATAATAGTGCTTATTATGTTTTAATATAGTGCCTTATGCCATATATTGGATCATTTAAAATAAATAAAAGTTTTCACTCTTAAATTGCTGACTTAACTTTTTCATTGCTTTGCTAGAAACACTCACTGCAAGATCCGCAAGATTGTGTTTTACATTGTCATCACTTCCAATGGTGTAAACACATAAAAAATGGTAAGGCCTTAAGTGAATTTCAGAGGGCAATAAATATAACTTCTTTTCTCTTAGCTCTTTTAAGACAGAATAATGTGGTAGCACACCAATCCCCATTCCTTCTTCAGTCATCTTAATTAAAGTGGTTAATGAATAACTGGTAATTGTCTTAGGTTCTAATAACCTTAATTGATTCAATTGTTGCTTTAAATCTAAATAAGGGTGTGTATTTTTGGGATAGCTAATCATGGTCGATCTTGTTAAATCACGAAAAGTAAACGCGCCTTTAGATTGAAATCGCTTGCCAAACTCGGCAGAAACTAGAAAATTTTGTTCAAATGAACATAAAGGACGCTGAATACAATCGAAGTCACATGTATGGTCTAACATAAAAACCATATCAAGCTCGCCATTTTTTAACATCTCTTTCAATACTGGCGTAATATTAATAATAATATCTAAGGTAATATAAGGGTATTCACGATAAACAACGTCAATGAAATCTACCAACCACGTATGCACAATGGTTTCTGAGGTTCCTAAACGAATTGTACTTTCAATACAACTGTCATTTTCAGCAATAGTCGATAAGAACTCTTCGTTAAGTAAAATTAATTTTTCAGCATATTTAAATGCAATTTTTCCTTTGTCTGTTAAGTGTATATAGCGTGGTGTTCTATTCAAAAGCTTGATATTCAGTTCAGCTTCCAAAGCTAAAATACGCTGAGATACGGAAGACTGTGTAGTATTGAGATGTATAGCAGCTTTATTAAAACTATTTAAACGAGCAACCCAATATAGTGTTTCTAAACCTTTATAATTCAACTGACAATCTCCAAATTTGGAAAATTAATCTTTATAATATATAGAGATATAGTGAAGTAACTCAATCTATTTCTTATTGAATAATCCACAAAAAATATTTATTAAACTCATAAAAATATATTGTTTTTATAATTGAATTAATTTTTCTACTATCGAATGACCTACTCATGATTATTAAACAAATCTGGCAGGTAAATTACTGATATGAATAACCAAGGATTCGATTATGGCATTATCCCCTTTTCATCTTGCAATTCCTGTATATGACTTAGCAGCGGCAAGAAATTTCTATGGTCAAATTTTCGGATTATCTGAGGGGCGCTCAAGCACTCAATGGGTTGATTTTGATTTTTATGGACATCAACTTGTAATACATGAACACCCAAAAACCACCACACAAGAGCATGCACATACCAATCCAGTAGATGGACATGACGTCCCAGTTCCTCATTTTGGTATTGTTCTATCATGGAATGAATGGGAAGACTTAGCAGAACGCTTAAAAGGATTTAATACGCAGTTTGTCATTGAACCGTATATCAGGTTTAAAGGACAAGTGGGTGAACAAGCAACAATGTTTTTACTCGATCCTTGTGGTAATGCTCTCGAGTTCAAAGCATTTAAAGACATGGGTCAACTTTTTGCTAAATAGTTTTTTAATTACTTCTCATAGCTACTTTTTTTAATTACATTATATATTTATGTCATAAAAGTAGCTTATGCTTACCGAATTAAAAACACTCATTGCCATTAAAAAATACGGATCATTTAGTGCTACTGGTAAAGAAATTGGTTTAACACAAGCTGCGGTCAGCGCACAAATTAAATCATTGGAATTATATTTAGGCAGTAAACTATTTGACCGTGTGGGCCGAAATGTTCACTTAAATGCAGAAGGTTTAAGAGTAATCGACCTAGCTGAAGAGATGATGACATTAGCAGAAAAAATGAAGTTTCCTCCCTCATTGACTGAGTTTTCAGGAGAAATACAAGTTGGTGCAATATCAACGATTCAAGTCAGTTTTCTTCCACAGTTATTAAAGAAAATGATTACTTATTTTCCTAATGCTCGAATTAATTTAGTACCTGGTATATCAGAATATCTTCTTGAATCTGTGATGGAAAATCGCTTAGATATCGCATTCATTATTAAGCCACCTTTTGCTTTGGATGAAACGATAGAGTCTTATACATTAAAAAAAGAGGAATTTTTACTTATTACACATCAATCTGTTGATGAAAGTCATATTAGAGAAATTTTAGAGAAATACCCTTTTATTCGCTATAACTACAAGTCATTTGGAGGGGTGTTGGTTCAAGACTTTATCCATCATTATAAATTAAATACTAAGGACTTAATTGAAGTAGATGACATCGAAGCGATTGTTAAAATGGTAGAATCGAATCTTGGAATCGCAATTATCCCCGATGTTGGACTATGGAAAGAAAGGCCAGCTCAAGTCAAAATATTCAAACTCAATAATGAATTACAGTTTTTTCGTGAAATTATAGTTATTCATAAAAAATATGAACATCAGTTTATTGCAAAAAAAATAGTAAAAGATCTGATTCAGGACCAATATACCCTCTTTTAAAATGTAAATAATTTATCAATTAATATACATAAAGATAATTTAATCACAATATAATCGATTTCCCTTATTTTAGTTTATATTGAAATGCTAAAAAACTTTATTTTCATTGCGTTTAGCTTTTTTATTTCTCAGCAATTATTTGCGGACGTTGGTACTCTTAGCTTTTATGGACGTGTTGGAGGCTCAGCATATTCATATATGGGAAACTGTCCGAATGTTAGTGCTCAAGATATTTCATCTAGTAATGGTAATGTCGTGTTAGTCTCGGATGGACTATGGGACAACGGAGCAGCATGTCGAAGACTATATGATATGCGCTGTATATCAACTCCTGGCAAAAAGTCTTGTACCAGAAATGTAGAACGAGTTATGGTAGTAGGTAATTGTCCGAACGGCCAATGTGTTGTTGCTGGGAAAAAAGTAACCATGATGGTTGCAGCTCCTCGCTATTCATCTTTCGTACAATCTAGAGATGCGTATTACGCAAATATCGAATACGTACAGAGATAATCAATTAAACCACTTCGCTTTTCTAAAAGCGAAGTGGTAGTTATTTAAAAAACTTAAGTAAAATTACATCTTAAATATCTAAAAGAAAAACTGAAGGCAAATAATATAAAGGACAACATTACTCATTGTACTATCTCCCAAAAGGCTTGATTTGAGGTTTTAAAGTAATATTACGCATGGCAGGAATATAACCATAGTCAAGCACTTCACGTACAAAAGAGCGATCCCCTTGCAGTTCAATACGCACTGTTGGCGCTTCTGTACCACCAATACGATACTTCAAATGCTCTGATGTCTCGAAATCTATAGGTATCGTATCAATAAAAGAGGTAACTAAACCATTTGGCATTACATAATGTGAATACGTTTGATATGGCTGCGAAGACGGATTTCCTAACACTAGCCCTGAACTATTCATTGGACGATATGGACCCGTTAAATCCTCACTGACAAAACCATAGACTCCATCAGGACCTGTTAACCCATCTGCATACGTGTATTTATGACTAATGGTAAATA
>NZ_VTDQ01000054.1 GCF_015627175.1 Acinetobacter pollinis
GCAGACACACAGGAGTTACTAGAACATCATGGGCATCAGATTTTATGGTTACCGCCTTATAGCCCTGATTTGAATTCTATTGAAAAGACTTGGGCATGGATTAAGAAAAAGAGAAAAGAATGGCAAGAGGATTGTATTGATCGACTCTTTCAGATGTTTTTTCATTTTTGTATGAGTAATTAGATTGTTTGACTATAGTCAAAGTTGCGGTAAAGAATGCTGAACATTATGAAAAATTCTTAAGAAAAAAACTGTATTCAATTGCAGGTATTCGCCATACACGGTCAATTTTTGCGTTAAGACCTCTAAAAGTTGAAAATTCGACTGAGTTAACCCACTTCAACGATTAAAATCCTCATAGTTTCATAAAAATTTTCATTTATATTTCAAATATATAAATTACATTAAGTTTGAAATAAATACATTTAATATATTATTACTAAGTAAAATGTAATATATATAGTACAATTGTGTGACACAAATCACATTTATTGCGAATGCGTCACTCACTTTACCCGTTTAAATTATTTTTATTTCTTCTTATCTATGTTTCTTTGAGCTTGTCCATTGTTTCTGTAGAAGCATCTACAGACCTTATAAACAAACAAGTTATAAGCCAACGTGAATACGCTGTGCGTATGATATATAATGGCGAGGTGGATAACGGACTATTTCAACTTCATGCGCTGCTCAATCAGCACTCGACAGATCCGTACCTCCTTGCAGATTACTTTACTTTAAAATCTAAATACCAGCAATTAAGTATAGAAGATCTCCAATATATTCACTATATCAATCTAAGCACCTATCCAACTTACGCATATATTCCAACATTACAAGGCTTAAGAAATGCAAAGCAATTTGTACTCGCTAAACATCTTGCCGAACAAATGTATTCATATCACCCATCGAATGACCTTTTACTCATAAAAGCTGTTCTAAATGCCGAGTCTCAAAATTTTTCAGATGCGATCCAAGACTTACGTAAACTTGGTTTATCTCATCTAAGTATAGACCAACAAATTCAGTCTTCTTATGCTTGGAGAATTTCTCATCATGCTATAGAAAGCTTAAACCTCATTTATCCTCTTCATGAAAAAAATAAAAATAATCCACAAATTACGGAAGAATATCTCTATACCTTGATGGCTTTAGATAACTCATCTCAAGCATTACAAGTGATTGAACAATCATCTTTAAATAAAACACACCCCGAACTCTTACTGAATATTCAACTATCGGCATTTAATCAAGGTATTAATAATGCTTTTTCAAACTATAAATATTTATTGGATAAGGGCGAGTCTGAAAGTTTTAGCTTTCAATCTTTAGATAAAATACTGAATAATGCCGAGCAACTTAAATCATTATTAACACCTGAAAACCCTCAGTTTTTACCCTTTTACTATAACTATATTTATGCACTAGGCTTAAGAAAAAATTTCACAGCCGTTTTACGTTATGCTCATCAATTAAATAGATCTTTCCTTGAAATGCCTGCCTATGTTAGACATTCAATTGCAAATGCATATTTATATTTAAAACAGCCTGCTAAAGCTGAACCACTCTACCAGAGTTTGTTACTAGAGAAAAACTATGCAGACATCGAGGTTTACTCAGGTCTATATTACAGCTATTTAGAGCAAGAGAAGTACAAATCAGCAGATTTGCTCGCTCAACAAATAGATACACTCATTCCAACGTTTCGTTATAGCCATGCTAAGGGTGTAGACAAAACTACAGCACCTGATCGTTATGAATATATTAGTTTAAAAGGATTGAATTATGGATATCAGAATCATTTAAATCAGGCCGAACAGTATTTCTATAACATTCTTGAAAAGTCGCCAAATAATGAAGCTTATATTAACAACTTAGCTACTGTACAACGGTGGAGAGGCTTATTCATAGCATCTCAGCAAACCTTAGAACGTTTAAATGGAAAAAATAATACAGATAAAACAACTCGTATCAATGAACTGCAAAACTCACAAGCTATAGGAAATATTCAGTTATGGAAGCAACAGCTCAGCAGTTTGGCTTTACTCTACCCTGATGATACGGCTATTCAAGAAAGTGCTAAGGACTTTAAAACACGTCAAAAATTTACAATGAGTTATGCATCTAACTTCGGACTCAGTCAAAAATCATCTACCCAACGTCCTGAGCACTATCTAAGAGTGAACTCTCCATGGATCTATGACAATTATAGGTTATATACACAACATGCTACATTCACAAACAATGCACCACATCAACAATTCTTATCTAAGCAATCTGGTGCAGGTCTTGAATGGGCCTCAAAGCAAAAAAGTTTAAACTTAGGCATATTTCAGCAACGTGGTCAAAAAAATATTGGATTTAATTTAGAGTGGCAACAAGATCTCAGCGACTATTTTAAATATTTACTAAATTATAATAGTGCCACGACCACACTTCCTTATATGCGTGGACATCAATACGTCCTCAATACAGTATTCAGAACCAATGAGTCGCGTTCACTTTCAGTTGCATATCAATACATTCAACTTCCATATAGAAATCGTCAGCAAGATCTCTCTACAAACCTTACACAGCAACTATTTTCTTCAGCTCATCATCTGACTGAAGCACAAATAAAATTCTGTCTAAGTTCAAACCATATACAAAATATGCAGTTTTCAGATTCTGAGCACTCCTTATCAACACACGTTAATGTTCATCATGAATGGTTAACGTGGAGATCCTACGATCAAAAATTTACACAATTTTTAGACATAGGTTTTGGACAGTCTAATCAGAAATATCTCCGAACGAGAGCATCTTGGAATGCTCAATACTTACATGAATGGGCATTCGATCGTACTTGGCGCATCCAATATGGTTTTGGTTTCGCAGAATCCACTTTTAACGTTCAAGATAAAAATAGACTTTATGGTCTATTGGCATTACAAGGAAGCTTCTAATGAAACCATTAATTCTTGCGGCTATTTTCGGATTGCTGCCGCTTTGGGCTTACAGCAGTCAGCCAAGTCATATGGACGATCCTTATATTCTTGATCGCAATCAATCTATTTCATTTAATTTTCATGATGTCCGAGATGATGTCGAAAAATTTGGCGACAAAGATCCATATGCAGTCAATACAAAAAATTTAGTCGCATTTTTTGATTGGTTACACCGCTCACAATGGCATCCTATCCGTTTAGAAGATATTGACCAAGCAAGATTGGGGAAACGACCTTTACCCGCAAATGCAATTCTTCTTACATTTGACGATGGAACACTGAGTAACTACACCCATGTTTTTCCATTATTAAAGCAATATAAAATTCCTGCTGTTTTTGCAATTGTTACAAGTTGGATTGATAAAAGAAATCCTAATGGCGAAATAGCTTATGGTACAAATAACTTAATGTCTTGGCCGCAAATGAGAGAAATGCAAAACTCAGGATTGGTCGAATTTGCAAGTCATTCAGATAGTCTACATGAAGGTGTTTTATCCAACCCTCAAGGAAACCAACAACCTGCAGCGACAACTAGGCAATATTTATCTCATGAAAATCGTTATGAAACAGATATAGAATATAAAACACGCATTTTAAATGATTTACAAAAATCGAAAGCACGCCTCGATCAAGAATTAGGTATTCATGTAAAAACCATTATTTGGCCTTATGGTGCAGTTACCCCAGAATCAGAAAAAATTGCACAAGAAGCAGGATTACCATTTTCATTTAGTCTAGGAAAATCTGGCATTAATCATATTTCTGACGGCACACTTAAACGTATTTTGGTCACAAACAACTCAACTGCTGAAGAGCTTAAGCAAGAGCTATCTAACCTTATTGACTATCACGAAGATTTACTTATAGAGCAAGGTCACAGTATTTCACTTGGATTCGATGACCTTGTTGGCAAGACAGAGGATGAAAGTAACCAAAAATTAGGCATACTATTAAATAATATACAGGCTCTATCTATCAATCGTGTTTTTATTGATGTAATTAAGGACACGCCTCAGGGAGTTGTCAGTTTTTTTCCAAACCGTACACTACACGTTCAACAAGACTTACTCAACAGATTTATTTGGCAATCTAAAACACGCTTATTTATCAATACCTATGCTCATATTCCAATAAGCACGTTTAAGTCATCAGGTCAGCCTTTAATGCCTTTCATTGTCGATCTGATGAAAAATAATCCAAATATCTCAGGTTTAGATTTTGATATAGGTGAAACACTTTCCGAAATTGTAATGATGGATGAAAAAGCTCGTCAAAGTCACCCTCTATTAGAAGAAATCCAAAATATTCAGCGCTCTTCAGAGTATCACTCTAATGTAAGTATTGACTCAAAACTGTCACTTCACGGAAAACTAAACAAACAAGCTCTTCCATATTTAAAGCAAACTCTTCCCCAACTCATTATGAAGTTTGACTATATTCATCTCGATTTCGACCAGCCCGAGAATAAAGTTGAGATGGCCGAATACCTTTCACACTTAAAAGTGCTACCACAGGCCTGTAAAAATAAATTAATTATTCATATCAATATTAATAATTTAAAAAATGAAGAAGCATGGAAAAATGTACAGCATATTTTAAGAGAAACACAAAGAATTGGTATTCAAAATATTGGTATTCATACGTATACGTTAGCCAATGCAGCACGTGTACATCATCATTTATATAATCCTTTAAGCCAAAATATGAGCCCACTGACGTATAAAAATCCATTTTTAGAAGGAGTCAAACCATGATTCAATGGCTCGGATATTTATTTGATTTTGCATTCTTCTATCCATTACTCATGGCTTGGATTTGGATTGTTGGTGGTATATGGTTCTTTTTTAAACATGAAAAGACATCTAAGCCCATACCTCAGCCCACCTTAGATGGATGCAGTATTATTATTCCATGCTTTAATGAAGAATCTCAAATTCGAGACACTATAAAATATGCTGTACAAACGAGTTATCCAACATTTGAAGTTATTGCTGTGAATGATGGAAGTTCAGATCGTACTGCTCAAATTTTAGATGAACTTGAGCAAATTCACCCAAGACTTAGAGTTGTTCATTTAAGTGAAAATCAAGGTAAAGCGATTGCACTAAAATCAGGTGTGTTGGTTAGCCAATATGAGTATGTAATTTGTATTGACGGTGATGCGCTTTTACATCCGCATGCTGTGACATGGATGATGCAACCACTTACTTCAGGGGCACGTGTGGGTGCCGTCACTGGCAATCCACGTATTTTAAATCGTTCTAGCCTTTTAGGTAAACTCCAAGTTGGAGAATTTTCTTCTATTATTGGACTCATTAAACGTGCTCAACGAACATACGGAAGAGTATTTACAATTTCTGGTGTAATTGCAGGGTTTCGTAAAACTGCTTTAGCGCGTGTTGGTTTTTGGTCAGATGATAAAATTACTGAAGATATTGATATATCTTGGAAATTACAGTTTGATCATTGGGACATTCAATATGTTCCTCAGGCACTCTGCTATATCTATATGCCCGAAACATTCAAAGGATTGTGGAAACAAAGATTACGCTGGTCACAAGGCGGTGTCGAAGTGCTTAAAGATTATATTCAAAAAATCTTTAAATGGAGATTACGCCGTATGTGGCCTATCGCACTTGAAAGTCTTCTTAGTATTCTTTGGTCATATACAATACTATTTATTTTTATTCTATTTTTTATTGGCTTATATTTTAATCTCCCCGATGCTCTTTATATCAAAACACTTTTCCCAGAATGGTATGGAGCTCTGTTAGGTCTCACCTGCTTAATTCAATTTAGTATTAGTTTATGGATCGATAAACGCTATGATGGATCAAATCGTTTTATCAGAAATTATTTTTGGATTATCTGGTATCCCCTCTTTTTTTGGTTAATCATTACACTTACGACGATCGTTGCAACCCCTAAGACACTATTACAAAAAAAGAAGCGTGCTCGTTGGGTAAGTCCCGATCGAGGTTTCAATGGAGACAATAGCAATGCATAATCACCCAGATCAATCTCCACTCGACATTCCTAAATATATCGATAAACCACATTTCGTTAGAAATAAGCTTAGTGGATATGTGCTTCAGTGCTTAGGATGGCTGTGTTTTATGTTGCTTCTTTTTCCTTTAATAACTTTACTGTTATGGTTCTTTGAAATTAAAACCATTCAGCACTATATTTTTATTGATGGCCTAGTCGCAAAAAAAAATAATATTTTAAAAATTAGTTTAGCTATTCTCATTTGCTCTTCTACTTTAATCGGTTGGGCAAGTTATAACTGGCTACGATTTAGAAAAAATGAACGGCGCAAGAAACCAGAAAACATATCAAATGATGAGTTAGCAAGACAGTTCCATCTTAAAACCAATGAGATGGTATGTTTACAAAAACATTCGAATATCACATTAGAATACGATATGAACGGTGTTTTAGTTAAGTCACATTTAAACTAGGGGTTTAATAAATCTACCTGTTTTATTTGTATATCACTCATAATATGACCGTGTTCCAACAGTTGATTGAAATATTGCGCTACAACCTGTGCTTGTTGTGCAGTATTTTCTACTTTGTACATACGCTGTCTAAACTCATTACTTGAATGTAACCCCTTGGTATACCAAGCAATATGTTTTCTTGCAATCCGACATCCTGAATATTCACCATAAAACTCGTATAGTTCACTTAAATGGCCTAAAAGAACATCACGAACTTCTATAATTTCAGGTGCAGCGAGTTTTTCGCCTGTGCGTAAGTAGTGTGCAATTTCTCGGAATAGCCATGGTCGTCCTTGCGCTGCCCGACCAATCATAATTGCATCTGCTTTTGTTGCATCTAACACATATTTTGCTTTCTCAGGACTGTCAATATCTCCATTCGCAATTACAGGAATGTTAATTATTTTTTTAACTTCAGTAATTAAGTCATAGCGTGCCGTATTTAAATACATATCCTCACGCGTACGCCCATGTAGTGCCAAAGCTTGTATACCTGAATTTTCAGCACATTCTGCAACTCTTAAAATATTTTCATGTCCATTTAAAAAACCTAGTCGGGTTTTTAATGTTACAGGCACATCTACTGCATTTACCACAGTATCTAAAATACGTTTTACTAAGTCTTCATCTTTAAGTAATGCAGAACCAGCAAGTTTATTACACACTTTTTTTGCCGGACATCCCATATTTATATCGACAATTTGCGCCCCATTTGCCACCTGATAACGGGCAGCTTCAGCCAGCTCCAATGGGTCAGAGCCTGCAATTTGTGCAGATATTGGTGCAATTTCTCCATCAAAATTAGCCCGATATAAACTCTTTTTTGTCATTCGTAAGGTTTTATCTGCAGTCATCATTTCACTAACTGCATGACCTGCACCAAAGTATTTACATAATGTTCTAAAAGGTCTATCTGTTACACCTGCCATCGGTGCAACCCAAATCTTCTTATCTATTGATCTATCAAACAATTCTCTAATTACATTGTTTTTACTCAATTTTTAAAACCTCTTAAAATCATATTGCAAACTCAGCGTAATACTAACAAATATTGTGTCAAAGCAGTGATATATTATTTATAGCTCACTGTTATGTTTAATTGATCATAACAGTTACTACTCTCTGCATAGAATTGTACATATTCTATGATCTTTATCTATGTTTCACTTCTAGACATGAAATTAAGTCAGGAAAACAAAAGTGAAATATATTACAAATGGCTGGATAAATGGATTTATTGGCGTTCTCATCTTTGCAGGTTCACTTCCTGCAACACGTATAGCCGTTAAAGATTTTTCACCAATTTTTCTAACCAGTATGCGGGCAACAATTGCTGCATTTTTAGCAATTTTCCTACTTATTATTTTAAAACAACCTCAACCCAAAACAAGTGACTTCCCTTCCCTTATTATAACTAGTCTAGGTGTTGTAATAGGTTTTCCATTATTTACAGCTTTAGCTTTAAAACATGTAACTTCAGCTCACTCAATTGTCTTTGTCGGTTTACTCCCACTTTCGACAGCAATTTTCGCAGTAATACGCGGAGGTGAACGCCCAAAAACTTTATTTTGGCTATTCTCTCTTTTGGGTGCAATGTTTGTAGCAGGCTACTCATTTTTAGCCAGTAATAGTACGTCTTTAAATAGCGATTTACTCATGCTAATGGCAATTATTTTATGTGGCTTAGGTTATGCAGACGGTGCACGCCTTTCTCGTACGCTAGGCGGATGGCAAGTCATCAGTTGGTCACTTTTAATATCACTTCCGATTATGTTACCTATAGCTATAATTACCATGCCTAAATCATTCGAATATGTATCAGTATCTTCTTGGATTGGCTTAGCATATGTATCAATTTTTAGCATGCTAATTGGTTTTATTTTTTGGTATCGAGGATTAGCTCAAGGAGGAATTGCTGCTATTAGTCAGCTTCAGCTATTCCAACCATTTATAGGGCTTGGAGTTGCGAGTGTGCTTCTCAATGAGTCTATAAGTTGGACAATGTTATTGGTAACTATAGCTGCTGTTATATGTGTAGTTGGCGCAAAAAATTATGCCAGATAAAAAGCTATAACTTCAGAAGATCTGTATAGATCTTTTGAAGTTAAAATTAAGTCGATCATTTTAAAAAACCATGATAATCATTTAAACCAATTTTTTAATATTTAGAATTAATAGTTATATTTATTTAACACTCATTGACAATAAAATTATTAAAATAATAATAATTATCATCTTAACATTAAATATATTATCATATATAAAACAAAAACTTAAAATTAACATTTAGTAAAATAAATACAACCAAGGTATTATTTTATTTTTTAACTTTATAAACTATATTTACTCAACGGATCCATAATCCCTCAAGCCGATTTATTTTTATAAATCGGCTTTTATGTTTTATTTTTCAGTTAAAGAATGAACTGCTTCGGAAATATTATATTCTCCTTGTATTATTTCAATAATTTTTCTTTTTAATTGTGGTGTCTCAATAATACTTACAATAGTTTGTGCTACATCCTCTCTTGTAATCGTACCATATGGAAGTGCTACACCAGCTTCTATACGGCCACAGTCCCTATATCATTTACCAAGGTACCTGGTCTAAGAACAATCCAATCTAATTGTGTTTTTGTTAGAAAATATTCAGATTTTTTCTTTACCTGCATATAGTTTTCAAAGTTATCTCCTAAATCTTTGGTTCTTCCTGCTTCAGGAAATGCGGATACAAGAATAAGTTTTCTTATGCCTGCCTTTTCTGCTGCTAATGCTGTTATTTCCAATCCGTTGCCATCAACTAAATTTGTCGCTTCTTGTCCACCTTTTCCCCCAGCTCCCGCAGCAAATACAACAATGTCGGCCTGACTTATCTTTAATATGTCTTTGAGTGAATCAGGAGAGCTTTTTGTTAAATCTGCAAATACAGGTCTTGCACCTAACTCCTCAAGTTCGGCCTTTTGGGAAGTATCTCTATACATTGCAGTGACCGCTACATTTCTTTGATGCAACTTTTGAATTACTTTTCTTGCGACTTGGCCAGATCCACCTACAATAAATACATGACTCATTTTGACTCCTATTACTCAGGTAATGTGGCTACAGGTTGGTCAACATCTACTTTAGTCCCTGAAAAATTCTGTTTTATATATTCTTTTACAAAAGACTCATGATAGAGTTGGCCTAATTTCTTAATTCCTGCATCACCTATTTTTTCTTTATTTACAACCAAGACATTAATATTTTGTGCTGTCTTATCACTTACATTTTCATGAATAAGTGATTGTGTCAATACATTCAAGTGACTGTCTAAAGCAACCGTATTACCTATAGCTGCCAAATCTACATCTGAAAGAACACGGGGGATCGTTGACCCTTGTATTTCTTTAAATACTAAATGTTTAGGATTATCAATAATATCGGAAATATTCCCTCGAATAGAATTAAATTTTTCTGATAATGTAATTAAATGAGCTTGCTCAAGTAGTCTCAGTGCACGTGCAGTATTTGCAGCATCATTGGGAATAGCAACAATTGCACCATCAGGAATATCATTTAAATGATGATATTTATTTGAATAAAGTCCCATTGGTTCTAAATATGTTGTTGCAATTGCAGCCAATTGATGATGATTAATTTCATTAAAAGCCTTTAAATATCCCCAAGATTGGAACGCATTTACATCGACTTCTTTATCAACTGTTGCCTGATTTAATGCAACACCATCATTAATTTCTTTGACATGAATATCTAGACCTGCTTTTTTTGCTTGTTCAGATTGTGCAATATATTTCCAAATTTGGGCATCCGAGCCCGTTGAGCCAACAGTAACAC
The DNA here is from genome assembly GCF_015627175.1 of Acinetobacter pollinis. Lineage (GTDB taxonomy): Bacteria > Pseudomonadota > Gammaproteobacteria > Pseudomonadales > Moraxellaceae > Acinetobacter > Acinetobacter pollinis. The sequence goes on from NZ_VTDQ01000054.1 coordinate 10,325, forward strand.
CTTGAGTATTTATATTCTCTTTGGAATTTGTTTGTTTTAAATAACTTGAGCAACTCGTAATTAGAAATACAGTAATAACAATACCAATTAACCATCTAATGTTTTTCATATAAATCACCACGTTCTTTATTTAAATTTTTATAAATATTGGGATAAAACTTCTTAGTCACATTTACATGAGATCGAAGTCGACTTTTCATATTATTTTCAGCAACATTTTTCAGAAGTGGATTATTTGGATCACTCGTAGTGCCGTTTGCTAATAGTTTTAACTCTGGTGGCAACGCTAGAACTGGGAGATCACCTGAAAAAATATTCGGGGAAATAAAATATGCAATTGCATAACGATCTTTATTTTTAGGAGAGATGACACGATGCGTATTTGCTACAAGATAACCATCAGTTGCTAGCTCTAATGTCTCACCGATATTGATAACGAAAGCATTTTCAACATAAGGGACATCTACCCATACATTCTCAGAAAGAACTTGTAATCCGCCTACTTCATCTTGTAATAAGAGTGTCAGAATATTTGTATCTTTGTGTGCCCCTACACCTTGATTTTGTGAGTCAGATGCCATTTTGGGATAATGAATCAGCTTTAAAGACTCGTTTGGTTGATTTAAAATAAACTGATCTAATACATTTTCTTTTACACCTAATGCCAGCATAAAAGCATGAATCAAATCTATAGATATTCTGCGACTATCTGACAACCAATTTTCCACTACATTTCGAAAATTTGGCCACCCTTGAGGCCATTGATTTGGGCCTTGCAATCTTGTCCAAATCGGAAGATCTGATGTCAATGGAATTGAGTCTAACTCTGCACCAATATCAATTTGTTCTCTTGAGTCAGGCGCATTTTGTGTATATTCACCATTTATTTGAGTATAGCCACGAAAATGAGGTGAATTTTCAATAGAAATTGCATCTTTTTCTTTTTGTTCTAGTGCAAAAAATAAATGTGTATTTTTTTTTATTTCATCTATACGCTTTTGGTCTAAACCATGACCTATTAAATAAAAGAAACCAATATGTCGCGCCAAATATCTCAACTCTTTTAGAAAGATATGTCGTTCTTCTATATTATAAAATTTTCTCATATCTAAAATAGGTAACTTATTTTTATCGTACATTTAAACGTATCTCATATAAAATCTTCTACCATGAGATTACATCTAATATTTTTTTCAATTAAATAATAAAATATAGATTACTTATTCTTTTTATACATTTATTTAACTATTTTTTTCAGATGCTTATTACTTAAAATCATAACTTAAAATGAGCATTTTTCCATTTCGAATATATAAACTAACTCATCAATAATTGCTCTTACTCTAGGTGTTTTATAAGTATCTTTATGCAAAGCTAACCAAACCTCATAATCGTTTTTTCTTTTTTTCTCAGGCCAAATCCGTATAAGTTTCTGTTTATTGGCAATATATGTTGGCAACTCCCCTATACCTACACCTAAATGAACTAAGTTTGCCAATATAAGACTTGAATTTACTCTAGAGATCACTTGTGATGCTCGAATAGGCTCACCAACAACTGTATTTATGTCTAAATTACTTGTTATACCTTCCTGATACGCCACAATAAAGTGGTTGTCTATGGTATTAGGCATTCCATGATCTATTAGATATTTTTCAGATGCATATAACCCCACTTCCCAACTTGCCAAATGACGTACGATAAAATCAGATTCTGTGGCTCTATATGTACGAATTGAAATATCAATTTCAGATTTATCTAGACTGAGCGTATCTATAGTTGTAATCAATTCAACCTTAAGATGAGGGTATTTTTCCTTAAGTGTAACAAGCATGGGCGCTATGAAGTCGACAGCCAAGCTATCCGTTGTACTAATTTTAACAATACCTGCAACCTGCTCTTTAGACTGATGAATAGTACGATCTAAAGCATGGATTTGATCTTGTATCGTATTTATATACGGTAAAATCCCAATCATATCGGTTGTAGGTTGTACACCATTTCTAGAGCGAACGAATAATTTCATATTCAACTCTGCTTCTATTTCATTTAAATATCTCCCAAGCGTCGCCTGATCTACATCTATAGTCAAACAATCAAAAATATAAGACAATTTAAAAATGAGTTATTCAGAACATTTTAGACGAAAAGTGATAGCGAAGCTTGAGGAAGGATATTCCATACGAGCGGTATCGACACAATTTGAAATTGATAAAAATACAATTTTGAGCTGGAAAAAACGAATTGAGGTTAAAAGAACTCGCCCACGCAAACCTTTTAA
>NZ_VTDQ01000055.1 GCF_015627175.1 Acinetobacter pollinis
ATATTGAAGACCGTACTATTGACGTGCACATTCGCCGTTTACGTAAAATTTTAGAACCATTTGGTGCCGATAAATTTGTTCAAACTGTTCGTGGAACAGGTTATCGTTTTTCAACACGCACCGATGCTTAATATTTAAGACCATTGCCTTATGTATGAACCCTACCCAACACCTGAATTAAGCCACGAACATAAGAAATATCGTTATAGCAGTTTATGGGAGTCTGCTAAACAAGATTTCAAAGTATTGATCTTTTTACTTCTGATCGCGGGGCTTATTGGTTTAGGTAGCGGACACTTTTGGTTATGTATTGCAATTGGCTTTAGTGTATTTACAGCATTACAAGTCCGTGCGCTCTACTTAGTCAATGAGTGGATTTCAAGTCGTCCTTATGATGCGCCTCCAAATATTAATGGTATTTGGGGGGCATTGCTTTTTAATATTTATCGAACACAACGTCAAGAACGTGTTGTACAGGCGGAAATGGTAAGCCTAATTGACCGTGCTCAAGCCTCTTTATTTGCATTAACTGAAGCGGTAGTGATTACCGACGAACTTCATCAAATTGAATGGTGTAACCCTGCGGCAGAACGTATTTTAGGAATTAAAGCCAGTGATCATGGCAATAATATTTTAGGCATTTTAAGACGACCTGCATTTGTTGAATATTTCCAAGATATGGAACAGCATCCAGATGGCATTAAAATCGAATCTTCACTGTATGAAGGCCACTATGTACAAATTAAGCTGACACGTTTTGGCGTAGAAAGTCGCCTATTGGTTGCTTATGACGTTACGCGCATTCATAACTTAGAGCAAATGCGTAAAGATTTTGTCGACAATATTTCACATGAATTGCGTACACCACTGACGGTACTCAGTGGTTATTTAGAAACCTTTCAAGAACAAGATGATTTTAACCCAAGATGGCGACGTGCTTTTGATCAAATGCAATCACAAACGCGACGCATGAATGCCTTAGTCAACGATCTACTTTTACTCTCTCGCCTCGAAAGTGAGAAAAAAATTATTAAAAATCAAATTGTCGATATGCCAAGTCTAATGACACAGCTTTTTGATGATGCACAGGCTTACAATACAGAATACAGACACATCCTGCACTTAGAAATAGATAGTCATTGTGACTTAATTGGCTCAGATATGGAACTGGCAAGTGCATTTGGTAACCTAATTACTAATGCCATTAAGTACACGCCTAAAGGCAATGGTCATATTACGATTGGTTGGCATGATGACCAAGAACATGGATATTTCACAGTACAAGACAATGGGATTGGTATTGATCTTAAACACCTACCACGTCTGACAGAACGCTTCTATCGTGTAGATAGTGCAAGAAGTCGTCAAACAGGTGGAACAGGCCTCGGATTAGCTATCGTCAAACACGTACTCATGCAACATGGTGCGTACTTAGAAATTGAATCTATTCCAAATGAAGGTTCTTGCTTTAAAGCTATTTTTCCGAAAGAATGTCTCTACCAAAGCGAAAATTAATTTAGAATTTTTACCATGAATGTAAAAAAAATAGGCCTCCCCATTGTTGGGGCAATTATTGTTATTGCTGTATCTGCATATGTGTATATATCAAAACACCGTCCTAACGACGATGATAAAGCCTACCACCGATCATCGCTTTGCTACGTGATTAGTAAACCTAGAATCTCTCAGAATCCCACACAGATGTACGATAACTTCTTATATGTAGCGCAAAATGCAATTCCAGATTATGCCTATTATAAACCCAAAATTTATGAAGAATTTGCGCATAAATTAATTAGTCGCTTCTATAGCTTTTCGCCTGAAGAGCAAGAAAGATTAAGAAAAGATACGAAAGCATGTGACAAAGCATTAGATCAGGACTAAAAGAAGTGTGACCTTTGGTCACACTTCTTTTAGAAAACTAGATAACCTCACCCAGTCTTTCACCCATAACCACATGTGATTCAGCTTTGAAAACATCGTCCCATTGCATGACGTCTTCTTCAAACAATACAATTGCCGTAGAACCTAAATAAAAACGTCCAAGCTCATCACCTTTTTCTAAGTCAAGCTGATGCTGTTCAAGTTCAAGACGTCCTGTTGGTTTCACTTTACCCGTAGCAACTGTTTCTATTCCAGCAACAATCATTGCACCGACCAACACCACAGCCATACGCCCAACTTTTGTATCGAATAAACAGACCATACGCTCATTACGTGCAAACAAGGCATCTACATTTTCTGCAGTCACTTGATTTACAGAAAAAAGCTCACCTGGTACATACAGTGTTTCTGTCAGTGTTCCAGAGAATGGCATATGTACACGATGATAGTCCTTAGGTGATAGGTATACAGTCGCAAAATTTCCTTGCTTAAATGGTTCTGCCAATTTTGGATCACCAATTAATTGCTCAACCGTAAACTTTTGGCCTTTGGCTTGAAAAACGTCACCATTTACAATTTTACCAATTTGAGAAATTGCACCATCTGCAGGAGACACAATATGTGATTCAACATCATCTACAGGACGCACACCCGTTTTAAGTGAGCGAGTAAAAAACTCATTAAAAGATTTATATTTTAATGCATCGGTCTGTTCTGCAATCGAAAGGTCAATGCCATACTTCGCTTTAAATGCCTGAATCGCTAAATTCTTTACGACAACATTCTCACTGGCTGCCACTTTACCCACAACACGGCTCAGCTGATGCTGAGGAACAATGCGCTGTGCTTTTAAAAACACCTTATTCTTTAATGCTGCAAGATTCAAAGTGGTTTCTCTCCCATAACAATTGGACTGTCTGACATATTGCCCCACTCACTCCATGCACCATCATATGCGCGGATATCCCAATTCAATAAACGTCCTAAAAAATAAGCGAATGCTGACCGATGATGAGACTGACAATATACAACAACGGGTTGATCTAAATTAAATCCAATATCTTTTAAAGTATGTTGAATACGATCAAAAGAATGTAATTTTAAACGATTTTCACGATTTAGGGCACTACTCCATTCAAAGTGATGTGCATTTGGAATATGTCCACCCTTTCTTGCAGCTAATCGCTTACCTGTATATTCGTCAAAGGTTCGGCAATCCCAAATTTGAATTTCATTATTTTCAATAAGTTGTCTAATTTCTAAATAATTTATTTGATGTTTTTCGAGTGCAATAGGTTGCACTGAAATAAAGTGACTGGTGGGTTCAATTTCTTCAACAACATTACTGGTTGGCAGACCATCGCCAAGCCAAGCATGTATACCACCGTTCAATAAACTGGTGCGATAAAAGCCTATACAATGTAGGTTCCACAACAAGCGACTTGCCCATGCTCCGCCTTCATCATCGTATGCAACCACATGATGCTCTGGTGACAACTGCAAATATTCAATTAATGCTTGCAGTTGTTCTTCATCTGGTAAATAACCTGAAGCCATTCCTTTTTGCTGGAGCAACTGCTGTGGTTTAACATGAATTGCATGAGGGATATGTAACTGCTCATACACAGAAGCTCTTGTTAAGTCGACAATACGTACTTTAGGATGACCCAAGTATGGAACAAGTTCTTCTGCCTCAATAAGCAAACCAAAGGGCAAGTCTGGTGTAGCCATAGCGGATAAATTCTATATTCTTTGACATTTTCAATATTAGCATAAGGCAACAGTCTGCTTTTCTTAATTTTGTATAAGCTCAATACAAAACTGCATGTCGTATTACTCTGCTGGAATTTCAAAGACCTGTCTTAAATACGCGAGGAATGTATCGTTATCTGTCATCGTTTTTCCCGGACTATCAGAAATTTTTGCGACAGACTGTCCATTACACTCGACCAATTTTAATACAATATTTAACGGTGTTATTCCCATATCATTGGTTAGGTTTGTCCCTATTCCGAAACTCACTTTAAAACGATCTTTAAAGTACTGATACAAGTCCCAAGCACGATCTAGATTTAAACCATCACTAAATGTTAACATTTTAGTTTTGCTGTCTATTTTAAGTTTTTGGTAATGGGCATATGCTTTGTCTCCCCAAACATATGGATCACCACTGTCATGACGTAGACCATCAAAAAGCTTTGCAAAATATAAATCGAAGTCTGTAAGAAAAGCATCCATTCCTACCACATCAGTTAATGCAATGCCTAAATCCCCACGATATTCTTGTACCCATGCTTCAAGGGCTGCTTTTTGAAAATCTCTTAACCTTACATCAAGTGCTTGGAAGGCCTGTAAAAACTCATGTGCCATTGTTCCTATAGGAATCATGCCCAATTCTTTTGCAAGTAAAACGTTACTTGTCCCTCTAAAAATTGTAGGTGCAGTGAGTTTAAACTCTTGTACGACATGACGGTGCCAGTCTAAGCTATAACGACGGCGCGTACCAAAATCTGCAACTAAAAATGGGGGCTCTGTACCAGCTTGTTTTTTCTCAAAAGTTTTAAGCTGTTCCAATTTTTTTTGTAATCTTCTTTCACCTTCTGCTAAGACTTCTACTGAGTGTAATCTACGGAAATACAGTTCATTTACGATTGAAAGTACAAATATTTCAAACATTAATGCTTGAATCATTGGCCCTTCAATATGGATATCTAAACGTCCTTGTGTATCCAAACCCACGTCGATAAAACGACGTTTCAATTGAAATAGTTCTAGATAGTCAACAAAGTCACTTTTAATAAAACGAAGTTTTCTTAAATATAAGAGCTCATCGGGTTTAAATTTAAGCTCACACAGTAAATCGAGTTGATGATTTAAATCATCTAAAATTTCAGGTAGAGGATAAACGGTATCCTCTAAATTACGACAGCGAAATTGGTAGACACTATGTGTTTGTGGAAATTTATGTAATACCACTTGAAGCATTGTAAACTTATATAAATCCGTATCAAGTAACGACTGTATTATTGGTTCCATATCAATATAGCTTTTTTTTGACTTCTAGCATTAAAGCATATTTTTCAGTAGATGAAAGATTAGAAAGCCCTAGAATTCAAAATTGTTTACCATTCTAATGTATTTATAGATAATAAAATTGAATGGTGATCTCATCACAAGACCAAGTATGGTTACAAACCATTTAAATGAAGAGTATAAGCATCATATGAGTCAGAGAGATTTACCTGAGATCTTACTTAGATAGCCCATATTTATGCAACATAAATCTCTTATCAATGTGCTGTAACTAAACTTAAAATTCAGGAGTTTTAATTGATTTTTTATCCGCTATTTAGGTTAGCTAAACAATATGAGTCATTAAAAAGGATCATTCTCACCCGTCCTACTTATATACTTTATAACATTTAGAAAATAAATTCGGTAGTTATTAAAATTATAATTTTTCTCAGCATAATTATATTTAAAAAGCTTACTGTCTTTAGCAATATTCATACGCGGTATAGTAAAGTATTTTAGTATTTTATCCATAAAAAAACCAATACGACTCTTCATATTGGCTTTAAAGTGACTACTTTATTTTTTCTTCATACGAAGAAATTCAGCAGGATAAGTAGTAATTTTTTCATTAACATCATCACCATCACTACAGCCACCAGCTAATTTATTGGTCGAAACACATTCTAAATTACGGTCAAACGTCACTCTATAAACTGGCATTTTTTTTATGGTTTGCGCATTGATAGGTCCATCACAACCTTTTTGAATACGGTCTGTATAGGTAAATAACTTGTTTTTTTCGTTATAACTTAATTTCATACCTGCTGTACAATCCATCGCTTTAGCTGGGTTACCTTTGGCATCGACCGAGCTAATTTCTGATACCGACTTTAATTCTATAACTTTATTGTTTTTCAAGTTATACACATACGTGGTGACATCATTTGTTTTATATGGCGATGTACCATAATTGATATATTCATTTGTCCGAACTGTAAGGGCAAGATAACCTGCTTCTTCATTTAACCAAATCTTATTTATACGAATCCATAGTTTGTTATTATAAGCACCCGTCGTTTTAAATAACTGATAAATTTTATTTTTATTAAGGATCTCGACACCATATTTTTGCAACTGATAATTCTCTTTACCTGTAGATTCGTTGCTAATTCCATAGTCTACAATTTTAACTTTTAAATCATCACTATAATAAGAGTAATAATTAAATTTATCATTACTTAAATAGTCAACAGGATTCTTTAATTGCACACTTTCAATCATAATGTCATCCCATTCAGGGTCATCTGCATAACTTAAATTGGCGAATAGTCCACCACATAACAGTGCTAATACTTTTAAATATTTCAATTCTATTCCCCATAAAAAAACCAATACGACTCTTCATATTGGCTTTAAAGTGACTACTTTATTTTTTCTTCATACGAAGAAATTCAGCAGTATAATTACCGATGCTTTCATTTATATTATCTTCATCACTACAGCCACCAGCTAATTTATTGGTCGAAATGCACTTAAAATTACGGTCAAACGTCACTTTATAAACTGGCATATTTTTTATAGTTTGCGCATTGATGGGTCCATCACAGCCTTTTTGAATAAGGTCTGTATAGGTAAACAGTTTAGTTTTTTCGTTATAACTTAGTTTCACCCCTACAGTACAATCAAGTGGCTTAATCGCATCCCCTTTAGAGTCGACGTTACTGCTGACTGATATTGAATTTAACCTCATAAATTTATTGTTTTTTAAATTGTAGATATAAGTAGTCACATCATTTGTTCTTTCAGGTAATGATCCATAATTGACATAATCATTTGTCCTTACTGTGAGGGCAAGATAACCTGCTTCTTCATTTAACCAAATATTATTTATACGTACCCAGAACTGATTATTATACGACCCTCTTGTTTTAAATAACTGATAAATTTTATTTTTATTTAGGATTTCTACCCCATACTCTTGTAATTGATATTTCTCTTTTCCTGTTGATCTATTTAGAATGCCATAGTCTACAATTTTAACTTTTAAATCATCACTATAATAAGAGTAATAATTAAGTTTATCATTACTTAAATAATCAATCGGTTTTTTTAATTGCACACTTTCAATCATAATATCATCCCATTCAGGGTCGTCTGCATAACTTAAATTGACGAATAACCCACCACACAGTAATGCCAGTACTTTTAAATATTTCATGGTTTATTCCTTACAATAATTTGCTTGAGATAAATGGCAACGGATCTAAACGTCCACCTAACCCTTTAGTTACATCTTTCTTATGTCGTACTTCAAAATGCAAATGTGCCCCAGTTGCAATATGTTTCATATTAGACGCATTGCCTGTACAACCTGTTTGACCAAGTTTTTGCCCTGCTTGCACAGTATCTTTGAAGCCTACATCTAGTTTGGATAAATGCGCATAAAAAAAGTAAATTGTTTTTTGATTGCCTACCAGTTTCTTCGCATATGCTTGATGCTTAGGCGGTAAATCTGCGACATTAACTTCTAACACAATCACTTTGCCATAAGCACCACCAGAATCTCTAGATATCAAAATACTGCCTCCACAGACTGCAAAAATATCTGTGCCAGGTTCTGCTTCTAAATCTATGCCTTGATGTGCTTTCTTACCACCATCACGTACCATACCAAAGGTCGAGCCTTTTATACTGCTTAAACCTTCGGTTCTTAATTTACAGAATCTAATAGGGTCAAACCAGCCATTCTCCCCACCCACTGCACCAGTCGGCTGTGTAGATTGTGCTTGTAGCTGTATGGTTTGCTTTGGTAACTCGGTAGGCTGCGTGTGTGATTGAGCCTGTGCTGTAGTTTTGGCCTTTTGTAAAGGAGCAGCCTCACCAACACGTTGGTACTGTGGGTTTAACTGTACCAACACCTCTTCAAAATCTAGACTAATATACGTAGTTTGATTATTTTTACCTTTTGGATAAAAAATTTGAATTCGAATATTATCATTCACATACCCCATCAACCATGACTTATAGGCTTTAATAGGGTCATTATGGTAACGCTTTAATAGAATATCCCTACGTTTTGTCACCAACTCTTTCGTTTTTTTATTTGTATATACAAGTTGTGTATTGAGTAATTCGTACGCTCTTGTTTCAGTAAGATTATCTTTAATAATTGTTTTTGTCCCAGCTAATCCCTCATGGTGTAGAAGATAAGCCAATTTTGCCAATGCTTCAGCGTCTTGTAGTTGCCCCACACTAGGTACATATTTTTGTAGCCCCTTTAAATTGGCACGTGCATATGCCCCTGCTGCATCAATCGACATCTCTGGATTAAACCTTAAATCTAAAACCTGTTGTTTTATATGGCTGTTCTTTTTTAAAAACGCTGATAAATCTTTAGGTTTTACATTTGGATACTTTGTTGCAACATATTGCCCGACCAATGAATTAGGATCGGCTGCCATGCCTAACCAAGTACCATCTAAAAATTGAGTTAAACCTGCTGCTGTACCCGGAGGCGGTGCTTTGGATTTTGGATTCCACTCTCCTCTATCATTTAATTTAGCAGCTTCCGCATTAATTAAAGCTGCTAAAGAATGCGGGGTTAAGTTATGTCGTTTTGCTGCTGCGAAAATATAGCCTCGGTATTTTTCATTTTCAGGAATAATAATAAAGTTATCTTCTGAAAAATGAACTGCAACCACATGTGTACTGTTGCCGTGGTCTGTTCTTTTTTGTTCATTTACAGGTGGTGGTGTTTTTACTTTGGGCGCTCCTAACATTGGTTGAGCTGGCGATTTTGGTTTAATTGTAGGTGTTGTCGTTTTTGGACTTTCTGGTATTGCTGTTTTTGATGTTGCAGGTTGTGCCTCTGTGTGTACAGGTACTGTTGGAACTTGAGGCTTTGGCATCTTGTCTTGAACTTGTCTTGTATGTTCAAGAATTTCTTTACCAGCCTTACGAAGATTTCGTTTAATTGAATCTGTAGAAGTATGCTGTACACCTTCTTTCGGATGATAACTTCCCTCGACTAACACTTTCCTAGACGTAATCTTAAGTACTTTATTGCCAATGCTGACTTTTTTATGATCTGCAACAAGATCAAATTCTTCTTTTAAATTTTTAAAGTAAACTTTTAAACCTTTTGCATGATCTTCAATAAATAATTCATTACTTACACCATCATGCACAAATATAGTTTCTTTTTTACCATCATATTCAACCCTTAATGTCGCCTTTTTAATTGGTTTAAATGCCAAATCAAAAAGCTTAATGGTCAATTTTGTTTCATATGTTTTTAGATCTTTAGGATGCTCTTTTAAATAAATCTTTTGCCCTAATCTTAAGTGATGAACAGCATTGCCTCGTAAATGGTTAATAGATGCTAAATCACTGACATGAATATTATAATGTTTTGCAATACCCCAAAGTGTATCGCCTTTTTTTACAGTATAGAACTCAGACATTTTTATTTCCTTTATCTATGATCATCTCATCTACTTCAGTTTGAGGGCCTTCATGTTCACCTAGATCAAAACTCTCCTCTTCTTCTATTTCTGTTGCATACTGTTCTTCGTCTTCAAACTCACTCGCCCAATAGTCAAAACCAACTAAAGCTTTGTATGTTTGCTTTTCATCTAAAACGGAAAGATTTGTTATACCCAATGCATCAGTTTTACCCTGCCAAATTGGTTCTTTTGTTTGAGTATTTACAATTTCTACTTTGACATCTTTTTGTGCTCGCCCCATTAAATCTGAAAATAGGAAATTAATGGCATGTAGACCTTGTTTTGGTAGCTCAGGTATTTGAGCTTCCACTTTCTCGCCATTTTTAAATTGATGTTGTGCAGCGTGGTACAGAATGCCTTGGGCTGTTTTGAGGGTAATCCCATTGGGAGAAATTGAAATTTCTGAGCCACCCGATTTCAATGAAATACCTTTTGCACTAATGAATTCCAAAACATCTTCCGTTGAAATGATCTTCATCATTTTTCTTGCAATAAGCTCAATCATGTCATCTTGTGCATGAAGATCTATTTTGCCTTTCGCAGCTTTTGCACTAATGCCCTTTGTACTTGCGAACAAACTAATCTTATTTTGTGCCTGAGCAATTAGGTTATTTTGCGTACTCATGCTAATGCTGTCGCCTGCCGTTTGACTAATCTTGGCATTTGCACATAAGTGAATGTCCTGTGCCGTACTTAGACCAATACCATCAGGTGAACTTAAAACCAAGAGTGCTTTATTAAATTTTGCAACGTCTTTTTCAAGCTGATCTGCAAATGCTTTTAATTGATCAATCGTTTCAATTTCATCAGTTTGCTGATTTTTTGCAACCGCACTCAGCACTTCGCTATTGTCTTTACTTTGCTGAAGTTGTTGTTTTACAACTTGAGCGTCAAGATGATCTCCTTTTGCATCTGATTGTTTATACGTAGAGATTAAAAGACCTTCTCCTGCTCGACTGTTCTTAACTCAAATCCTTCTCCTCGACTTTCACTGGTCGCTTGTGCTTTGGGATGGCTGAGTTGCCCTAAATTGAGTTGACTTGATGCATGACTACTTTGTAACTGAGCACTTATTTGTCCATGAGTATCATCAAAACGCAGTTGGTTATAACCCGACCCTTTGATCTCTTGTGAACGTATACCACTTAAACTTTTAGTTTCGGGAAGCGGACCAGTTTGATCAAACTGTGTCGGGTGACGCTCTGCTTCATGCAAGCGACCTGTCACAAAGGGGCGGTCGATGTTGCCATCAAAGAAGTCAACGACAACTATTTCACCAACACGCGGAAGGAATCTGGCACCGTAGCCTTCACCTGCCCAAGGGGTAAGTACATCTATCCATGCAGAGTCGGTATCGCTTTGGTTGCTCCCTGCACCTCCATCATGGCTGTTGTCTTCTGCACGACTAAATAAGAAACGAACTTTAATTCGACCCCATGAATCAACATGAATCTCTTCACCTTCAACACCCACTACCTGCGCACGTTGAACATGCACTGTCGGTTTATGTTGTTCAGGATGATACTCAGGCACCACCTTAATCTCACGTCTGATGAGTGTTAAGGTATTGCCTTGGCGTTGTTCATCTTCTTGAATGTTTTTATGATGCCAACGACTCGACGTGAGTAGTTCTTCTGCCTGTTTTTGAATATCTTTGGGTAAGTTGTTTTGGTTATAGAAGTGTTTGCTTAAAATAAGAAAATCTTGGTCTGAACCTGTGTGTAGATCTATTTCAGGGTGGCCATTCAGTTTAAACCAATAGCCCACTTGCGCATCACGTACGGTACTGTGTGCAGTAAAGTATTTTGACTTTAAACGGTTTTGATCGGATAAATGGCTGTTCAATGCCTCAACTTGTTGATGGCTTGATGGTGTGACACCATCTTCACCGTTCAGATCTCCCACCCATGCTGGGCTTACATGCCAAGCATCTTCTAAGCTTAGTGTGGCATTGTCATATTGACCACTTTGCTCACCTAAAGATAAAACTGAACCTGCACCATCTTCTTGTTCTAAATATTGCGGTTGCCATCTTTGTACATGCACCGTACTTGGCTGAAGCTGACGAGAAGCTGTCAGACTGGTAATGGTATCGAATGTTTCTGTCGCATCACTACGATGAAAGCGAATCAGTTGACGATCTAATGCTTTAAACTGGGCATTGGCATCAATTAAACGCAGTTTCTGTGCTTGGATTTGATCTTTGTTATGTAATACAAATGCTTGGCTTTCATCAATTAACCAATTGATCCCTTCACTTCGCCATAAACGGGTTAGAA
>NZ_VTDQ01000056.1 GCF_015627175.1 Acinetobacter pollinis
GGGTTAATATTATTGAAATTGAAAAATCTATTTAAAGTTAGCTGTAAATATAGCTAGCTTCATGCTAGCTATAACGCTAAGACTTAATCTCTTAAAATTAACTGCATTTCATACCATGTTTCATTACCGTGAGAAGATGCCGAGATCTGAGTAAATTTAAATCCAAATTTTTCATAAAATTTAAGGTATTCTTCTTTACACATTAAATAAATTGATTCTTTATTTAATATTTTAGCCCTCTGAATAAAATCTTTCATCATATGGCCAGCATATCCTTTTCCTTGAAATTGAGGATCTACAACAACTGACATAATAACTAAATGTGCCCCAAGAGGATTATGTCCTATAAGCTCTTTAAAACAATCGTCTGACATAACGATTTGATCTGCGCAACCACTGTTAATAAAACCAATAATTTGTTGATCTTCTTCTAAGACAATAAATCCTTTCTGATATTTTTTAGCACGAATTTTAATTTTTTCTTTAGTTGCAGCTTCTTTAAGAGGGTAGGCGCGTATTTCTATTTCATAGCATCTTTGTATATCGTCTAAAGCCACTTGTCTAATTTTATAACACATTGAATACACCTCAAAAATTTTAGAAATATTTTAAATCAAAAATAAAGTGTATATACTGCATTTTTTACATTTCTAAAGTGAATTATATGCATTTTATTCCACATGAATTTGATCTAAATTTACTTATAGTCTTTGATGCACTATATCGAAATAAGACGGTATCAAAATCTGCAGATGCAATTCATATTAGTCCATCAGCCTTTAGTCATGCATTAAACCGACTAAGAGTACTCTTAGATGATCCACTATTTGTTCGTATGGGAGGTGAAATGCAGCCAACGAAAAGGGCAGATGATATTGCTCCATTTATTTCCGAGATGTTGATAAATCTTTCTAGCCAAGTATTTGAGAAAAAGAAGTTTGATCCATTAACAAGCTCTCAATCATTTACGATATCTGCAACTGACTATACCGCTTTTTGTGTAATACCATCTTTGATAAAGAAATTAAAAAGTAGTGCGCCAAATATTAAATTAAAAATTATATTTCAAAATATGGCATTGTCTTTTGAGGATTTAAAACTTGGCAAAATTGATTTAATTCTCGGTTACTCAGAACAACTTGATTCTAGCTCTGGGGTCAATATAACAACATGCTTTACAGATAAATATATTGTTGTTGCGCCTAAAAATAAATATGCAGCCATGAGTTTACATCATTATGCTAATGCCAATCATATTAAAATAAGTGCTTGGGATGATCATGATGGAATAATTGATAACTTACTCAAAAGCAGAAATATTCACCGTAAAATTTCTTTAGAAGTCCCCAATATGATGATTGTACCTTATTTGATTGAATCAAATGATTGTATTATTACATTACCATTAAGAGCAATTTCTATTTTAAATAGCTCGGAGTTTGATATTTTTGACTTACCATTTCCAGAAATTAAATATACTGTGAATGTCTACGCTACAAAAGAAGATCCTCAGCAGTGGCTAAAACATCAAATCATTTCATTATTCGAGTAGGCTGTGAGAGATTGCAGTACACCTTATTTAACTTATGTTCACCTAGAATCTAATTCACAATCAATTTTATCTTTAATAAGTAATTAAATTAATTACTTAGAGTATTAAAATAATAACTTACAAAATATTTGGTTCATGAACCTAGCTATGAATGCATATTTTCCTACTAAAAATGTCTTAAGAATAGACTAAATTTGTCTAGGAGAGTGGTGGCAGTCCACTATTAATTAAAAGGTGTCTACAAAATCAGTGGCTATTCAGAATTGAAATAAATAAATTTGAAATAGATTTTATGATAAAATTCAATCATCTATATTTATTTCTACACTTATGTCTGCACTACAAAAAATTAATGAAGATATGATAGTGAATCTTCCTAAGGGTGATTTACACGTTCATTTAAATGGAGCTATTCCAACAAATTTAGTTAAGGAATTATTAGAAAAAAATACAAATGAAATTCCCTCAAATTTTGATATCAATCAAGATTTAAATATTCTCGAACCACAAAAAAATCTGCAAGATTATTTAAAACCATGGAAAGTCTTAAATTTAATACCTAGATCGCAGAGTGATTTAAATGAAATAGTATTACAAACATTTTTTAGCTTAAAAATATCAAATATTAAATTTGTTGAAATAAGAAATACTATTTTTTATATAGCAAATTTAAACTCAATTTCAATAGAGGAAGCTATAATTTGGATGTTAGATGCTTTACAAAATGCTTTTAAGATAACAAAAATAAATTACGGCCTAATAATTACAGTAAGAAGATCTGATCAAGCTTGTGAGGATGTAGCAACTATCATTTCAGCAATAAAAAATTTAGGATGTCCCAAAAATATAGTTGGGTTAGATCTTGCCGGAAATGAAGATATACCACTACCTGAAAACTTACCATATTTTTTTAAAGAGGCAAAACATGATTTAAATTTAGGTATAACTATACATGCCGGTGAAACTGGTAATCTTAGTAACATTTTGAATGCTATTAACTTATTTGAAGCTGATCGTATAGGACATGGAACTGCGGCAATGCATTGTATAGATACCATGAATTTACTTCGAGAAAAAGATATTGCTGTAGAAGTATGTCCTATATCTAATAGACGGACAAACTCATTAAAAGAAGATGATAGCTATACTTTCCATCAATTCCTTAAATATGAAGTACCCTTTGTTCTATGCTCAGATAATCCAGCGATACATAATTTAAATTTAATTGAAGATTATAAGATATTTCTTCAAGAAACAAATAACGAGAAATTTCTTATAAACCATTACGAACAGCAAAAAAAATATTCTTTTATCAAAGGAGATGCTTTATGAAGATAATAGTTACAACAGGCAACCCTCATAAATTAAGGGAGCTAGATTATTACATGAAAGGTACAGGTGTTACTTTTGAATCTAGAAAAACAAAAATTGAGGAGCTACAGACTTTTGATGAGAATGAATTATTAAAAGATAAATTAGAGAAAGCATTTGCAAGATTTAAAGAGCCAGTATTGGTTGAACACGCTAGTTTATATCTTGAAATAATGAATGGATTCCCAGGAGGATTGACAGAAGTTTTTTGGGAAACATTACAAGCAGATAAATTTTGTGATCTTTTTAAAAACACTAAAATACTTGCGAAAACATCTGTTGGTTTTTGTGATGGAAAAAAGATATATTCTTTCGAAGGAGTTAGTGAGGGAACTGTATCAGTTGAGCCTAGAGGAGATCGTGACTTCCAATGGGATTGTGTCTTTATTCCAACAGGGTATGACAAAACATATGCCGAGTTAGGTGATGAAAAACTAGAAATATCTATGAGAAAAAATGCATTTGATAAATTTAGATCATTTATAGGAAGCTTATGATGAGTAGATATTCACATTTAACAACCTTAAAGCAAGCATATAAAGATGAAAAGTTAATGCTATTTCTAGGGGCTGGTATTTCTACTGTTTTAGATTTACCTAATTGGAGTGATTTGATTAAAATCCTAGCTGAAGACTGTGAATATGATCCAAGAATTTTTAATATTCTTGCTGATGGCAATGCATTAATTTTAGCTGAATTTTATTACATAAAACATCATAAAAAGTTTGGAAATCTTAGAACAAAACTTGATCAAAAATGGCACACGCAGGAGTCGATGGATAAACTAAGAAGTTCTCAATTACACGAAGTTTTAGCGACTAGAAATTATGGATTGATTTATACGACTAATTATGATCAATGGATCGAAAAGGCTTTTGAATTACATGGTAAACCTTATCAAAAGATAACAGATATATTAAACATTGGTGATATCAAAAAAAACATACCACAAATAGTAAAATTTCATGGTGATTTCACAGATGATAATAGTATTGTTTTAAATGAAAGTAGTTATTATCGAAGAATGAAGTTTGAAGATCCTATTGATATCAAATTTAAATCAGATTTATTAAGCCACAGTGTGTTGTTTATGGGGTATTCATTAAGTGATCTAAACATAAGAAGAATACTCTTTGAACTCAATAGCTATTGGCCACTAGAATATAAAAGTCGTAAACCTAAGTGTTATATTATAGTGAAAAGCCATAATGAAATCATTGATACCGTTTTAGAAGATTGGGGAGTTATACCTGTAACAGCAGAAGAGTTAGGTGTTACTGATCCTGATAGGAATATACAAAGCACTAAGATTTTAGAAGCTATAAGTTCTTAGAAAGCTGTTTTTACTTTATTTGTTTTAGCTTTTAAAGAAATTCAATACCATCTAGCAAAGGCTTTATTAGATGGTATTGAATGTTAATTTGAGATCACCTAGCTAAATTTCAATTGTTAATTCTTCAAATTGAAAGTCACTATAGTCCCGTTCTTTTGAAGCAATATTTACCTTACATACATATTTAAATTCAGTTTCAGTATTTCCTATATATTGAAAATATTGTGGGGAAAGCAATGTGTAAGTCGCACATTTGGGTTTCATTTTTGAAGGATATGACCTTTTCCATTCATCATTCCAATAACCTGATACACCAAATTCCATATCATTTAAGAGATATTTAATAAGATTACCATCTGACTGACCTATAATTTTCATTTCAGTGTCAGGCATGATAGGGATGTATATACCTCTTGAGTCCTGTTCAACAAACCAATGACCATATCTATGATGAGGGAAAGCTGTTCCAACAAAAGAAAAATTATCAGAAGTTGTAGTCTTAGATTTAAGATATCTGAATTCTAAATTTCTTTCTAATCCTAGGCCAATAGAAACTATTTGAGATCTTTCAGTTGCCTCATTTTTATCATTCATTATTGTGCAAGTGATATCTAAGTGCAAATTAGGACTAATTTTTATTGGGAAGGATAAAGCCCCCAGAACTTGACCTTTATTGCTTGTATTGCAAACTTGAATTAAATTTCTAAGATAATCTTTAAGAGATTCAATACTGTATTCCTCTTGCGAATTCCACTTTGTAAACCACGGTACTCTAAATGGTAAGAAACTTAAATATGGTGTTTCAAGTGGCAAAGCTTTTATTGAATAGAAATTAGCATAGTCATTGGGCATTCCATAACGACGTTTAGCAACCTCAAATACTCTTAAATATGCAGATCTGGCTCTATGGCTATTCAATGTGTAAAACTGACCAGTGTTATTTCTTTCTAAAAAATATTGATATGTATCATGAAATCTAGGCTCATTAATAAATGTTTTGTTCCATTCATGCTGAAAATCTTCAATCAAGGGAATAAAAAACTTTTCTTCGAGATATTCGCAAGTACTCAAATACACAAGTGGAAATTCATATCCAAGGTTTTTTCTGAAATTTGATTCTCTTTCAATTAAGTCTGAGTCAATATCAAAGTTTCCTTGGTAATAACCGTAATTGCAGGTTTTAGACTCTATAGCATTCAATAATTGATCAGACAGACTAGATCTAGCAAATACATATTCTCCAAGAACAATAGTTGGATGATAGCCTTTCTGACAAGCCATCCAAAATACACACAATATTTCAACAACTTCAGACTCTAATTTTTTAGATTCTAAATTTTTTAATAATTTAACTTCAACCGCTTTACTGTAGTCAATTGTGGCGAGCAAAGAAGATAATTCGTTTGCTGTCCATTGTTTAATGCTTGTGAAAGGCCAATGTAACCTCGTAACAAGCAATGTAATAGCTATGTCATTTTCATCTAAATCTTGCTCCCAATCCCAGTTTGGTGCTTGCAACGTTAAGTTTAGGGTTTCTTCCTTTAAAACATCAATCATTACTTCAATAAATGATTTTGCTTCCTCTATACGATTAAGTTTGACCAATAAATAGACTAATCTACAAGAAGGAATAACAAGTTGCTTATTTAGAGTATCATTACTTTGAGTAGATTTTTGAATAAACTCATCAGCTCTATCTTCATATTCTTTAGCAACAATATCTAAACGTTTGAAACTTTGCTCTGAAGACTCATGATAATTAAACCATCCCCCTTTATTTGAATGGGCTTTGATCAGCACATCAAATGCAAATTTTTTTCCTCTAACACTTTTTGCAATTTCATAAAGGGGATCGAGCAGTATATTTTCCACCTCGTATAACAATTCCTTATCTTTTAAGTCATTCCAAATATATTTTATAAAATCAGTCTTTTTTGCTTTAGGTTTCCAATATTCCATCCATGGTAGTAAATACTCTCGGTTTTTATAATCAGATTTAATAAACTTCAAAAAATCAGGAAATTTTTCTAAGGGATAAGCCTCATAGTTAATAAGACTAGGAGTTTCATTTTCAGATGAGTTTTTAGTTTCTTTAATATCATTAGGAAGATCCACCATTCCATTGTGATCTAATGTAATATTGATTAATTCTTTTGCACGTTCTATATCTAAATTATTTTGTAGTGCATACAGATCACCTTGTGAAAGTCCTGTTCGACAAATTGATTCCCAAATATGAGACGACAATTTCGGTAACTTACTTAATATTTGGTGAAAAGAATTTTCAGCTTTATACCAACTACCGTTTTCAACCTCCCATTCAAATTTAGAAATTAAACAGGACAAATTAAGGTTGGACAAAAGTTTTGTATATTGAGGCAAGGCATGTCTAGTTTCGTCACCATCAGTATATTCCGAAATTTGCGCTACTTCTGACGAAATTTGCTCTAAATAAAAGAGGGCATCAGTTGGATTTTTTCGAGATAGATATTCAATTGAATCAAGTACTTCAAAAATACCCACATCTTTATGCCAACCATAACCTAAAATAAGATCCCAACATTGGTAACAATATCGCTTGATATATTCTAATTTGTGATGCAGTAGTGCAATTTTTGCTAAATTTGAAAAATAATCACACCTTTCATTTGTCTCCTGAATTTCTTGAGAGAATCTTTTATTTATAGTTTCAAATAAGTGTTCAATAGTCTCATTATTGAAATACTTAATATTTTGTTCTGCATACCAGTCAATAAACCAATCAATGTTGAAAAATTCTTTTTCTTCAGAACCTTTAAAATCAGATAGATTAATACTTTTTCTGTTAACGATTAAATTTACAATTATGCAAATCTCGAACCAATTATTCTTAAATCGGATTAATTCTCCTTTATCTTTATAATTTTCATCAATAGGTAGATCTGAGCTATTTAGCAATGAATATATTTCGATAAATTTAATTTCTTGATTATATTCAATCAGTTTTACGATATGATCACATAATTTAACTAGCAAATTATATAGAGAAGCTTTTACGGAATCACCTAGTATAGGCAGATGATTAAACCCTCCTTGAGATGCCAAATGTTGAAAAAAGTTATCAAAAAAGTAGTCTTTATAATTAAAGGTTAATTGATCACTTTTATATACTAGATAGTGTGCTTCATTTTTATCTTCGCTAATTAAATAACTTTTCTTGAATAAATTATTTTCTAAAATTTGAACAACTTTCCCTAAAGAACAAATATTAAACAGCCTTTCATTCTCCAAGCTTTCAAATTCAATTTCCTCAATAGAACCTAGAATTATTATTTTCTCTGCTATCATCTTTTGGATATTTTCATTTTCTATTACATTAAAAACATCCAGCAATTGTTCAAAATTATTACTTAAACAATTAGTCTGACATAAGAGTGGTATCCATTCTTCATTCCAATTTTTGATTTTACCATTATGAATAAGGCTATTTATATAATTTTCATCACATAAAATTTTAGCGGCAAGTGTGAGACGAAGATTTTTATTATAAAGTTCATTATGTTCATGACCATTATATAATCTCTCCTCACTGACGAATCTTTTAAAACACAGATTTGCAGTTGATAAAGCTTGAGGCTTTTGATTTCTATACCATAAGGCTATAGATAAAATTGCCAAATCAGCCACCGAAAGCTGGTGATGTAAAGAAACTAATTCATTGATTGCAGATTGAGGAGCAGTGGTTAGAAAGATAATTTTTAATTGATTAAAATCAGTTAGTTGATATTGAGGACCGTTTAATAAGCGTGTTTTTATCGATCTATGTTTGTATGCCTCAGCATACTGTCGTTCTTTGAAAGCAACCGTTTCAGCTTGGGTTAGTAAATCGATAAAAATTTGAGGATCATAACTCTCCACTAATCTATCGATAATCCAATCACGTGTTAGGCCACTTCTTAAAGGACTAGTATTACCAAGTAAAGCATGGCAATGCCATAGCCATCTTTGTTTTAATGACTCAGGAGCATCATGCTCAAGCCAAGTACATAGAGGTAATAATAATAATTCAATAATTTCATCATGATTATCTCTACTTTTGACAAAGACACTTAAGCTCTCATGAAATGGTCTTAAACCAGATAAAGATTCATGTAGCAAAAAAATTACCGAATTTATATCTAACAATGAATCAGAAAAAATTTTATTAAAAGAAGTTTTAGGCCAGAAAAAATTAAAATTTACAATAAGATGTAATATCTCTTTCTGCTTATGATTTAGTGTTTGCCAAATCAATAAATAATACTTTTGGATATCTTCGCCACTATGCATAGGAAGCTTATTGATTTGCCACTCATTAATGGGAAGTAAGTTAGTTCTTAGATATTCACAAGTATAGATTAGTTGTAAAGGATAACCATGTGTAGAGTTTAATAGTGCTGAAGCAGCTTTGGCGATGATTTCATCTTTATTTCCATAATCATTCGTTATTAATGCCCCATCTTTTATTCTTTTATTTATATAAGCTGAAATGGCATTCCCAGACATAGGGGGAAGGTAAGTCCAGTTTTTCTTAGGACATAGAATTAAAAGGTTTTTTGGTAGATATTCATCATCTACAGGTTGCGTACCAACAATAATTTTAAGATTGTCTGGTAGTGGTAATAATGTTTTAAAAATCTCCTTTAATGGATTGATATTTCTATTATTATCTCGCCAAACGTGATCTAAACCATCAATAATAAGTATAAAAGGTTTTCCACTTTTTTTATAGTAACGTCCACAGTTCTCAAGAATATTAGTTAAGTTTTCAGGTTGTTCATGAGATGAAATATTAATTTTATGATGAAATCGCCTGATTTGTGAGTAAAGTGATTCAGCAATAATTCTTAAAGAAAGTCTATCCTGTGTTCTATCACTTGTAGAAATGAAATAATGATGTCTGATATAGGGAATTTTTTTATCTTCTAATTCATTACAAAGGTAACTCAGATATGTACTTTTACCTAAGCCCGGGCTACCAGTTAGAACATGTATATTTGTTTTTGCTTCATCAATGATTTCACTAACAAAATTTTCATGAAAACTTTCATCTGGCAACACGTAATCATCTGAAATATAAAAACTCTGAGGTATAGGTTCAGGTCTTTTGGTATGAATAACAGAACGTAATATGTCTAAAGTAATCCAACCTTGGGGGGCTGGATAATGTTGAATTGTTGCCCATTTCTTAGCTTCATATAAGAGACGTAAACATCCTATTTCATCGCTAACTTTCATTAGAGAATCTTGTACCTGATTTTCGAGTACTAAATATATGGGATCATCATAAGCAACTTTTAAATTCTCTATAAAAGTTTTAGCTTCGCTTTTACTACCTAACTGCTTTATGATTTCGTCCTGAATATTTTTAGGTATTAATTCAAATTGAAGGTAAGGAGTTTCTCGAAAACAAGGTTCTACATCTCTTGCAAGACGCTTGTTTGTTACTAAATTGATCGAATTTATTTGATCTAATGGTATGCGTTTGTAGGCATCATATATTTTTCTTAAAATACTTTTTGAACGTTCGGTTTTTCCTGACTTTTTAAGAATCCAATCCCAAGAAAATTCGTTTTCTTCTTTTTCAGGAGAAGGTGAATATTTAACTTGATAGTAGTCATATTTATTATCTTTTCTGACACAAATTACATCATCTAATGCCTGCGGTGTATAGTCAGTATCATCAGTCGCTTCAAATAAAACCTTCTGGTATTTGTCTGGGAAATTCAGCCAGTCAGCAAGAATGCTTATGCCGAATAAAGTTTGATAATCATAGCCTTTATATGTAATCGCAGTACTTTTAATATTATCTTTATACATAAGCTTATAGATTTCATAAGTATTTTCTCTATTGTATATCCTAAAGTTCAAAATTATTTAAGAAAAGACATGATTGAGTAAATATTAACCAAAAATTGGATCTTTAGTTAATTATCGTGTTCTAAAAAAAAACTGTCAACGACTTCATAGCATTCACTTTTGCTTGAAAGTTACTAATTTCTCTGCTTTTTATTGCTTTAACTTGTTCAATTTTAAATTGGATATCAGGAAATTGTCCTTTTAAATCATGCAATGCTTCAATTTCTTCTTCTAGTGCAATGATTTTGCCCTCAAACTCTTCTTTTTTCAAATTTAGTTCTTGGAGGGTAGATGGTGATTCAATGCAAAACTGTGATCGTAGATCATGCAAATTTTCAGCTTCGGTATAAGTGGTTTGTCCATATCTACTTTTTTCAACATCGACGATTAAATAACCATACTATCTACTACTTTGAGTCAATCTTATAGCTACAAAATACGCGAGAAAGCTCTTTGAATATTGGTAAGTTTTGAATTTCCATACTCATCACTCAAATAATCAGGATTATAATCCGTGAATTAAAACACTTCAATTCCTGATAGTTCTTGTATTTATGGTTATCACCTATGAATCAAGAACTAACACTGTCGATTGGCTTTAAAATCAGGGAAATTCGGAAAAATAAATCAATTAGCCAAGAACAATTAGCCTTATTAACAACGATTGATCGTAGCTATTTGGGGAGAATTGAAAGGGGGGGAGTCAGCATTACTGTTGAAAAACTCTATCAAATTTCACAAACACTCAATGTTGACCCTAAAATATTACTCCCGTGATAAATATTTTTTGAGAAGATGAGGCGCTAGTAGATGGTCTACCTTCAAATAGATTTTTAACTTTACTTCTTCAATAATATCTATAGGCGTTTCAGTATTCTGATGAAGCTGTGACTCCAAATCATCAATTTGTGTGCGCAGATTTTTATTGGTATCCACAAAGCCTGCCTTGTCTTTTTATTCACATAAAGTTGCTGTTCTTTAGTCTTTAGATTCAGTGGAGAAATTTGCTCAGATATATACATAGATATGAGCTCCCGTCGTTCAGCTGAACTCAAAGTACTTAATCCACCAGATATATAGCCCTTAGCTGTTAGACGACTATGAAGAGCTTTGTGCGAAATAGGGGATTTTTCAAAACCTTCAAGCAATATCATTTGCAATTCTTGTTCAATGACTTCATCTAATTGTTTACCACGTAACATAATGAATTGTTTTTAGAGCAAACATAGTAAAGTTAAAGAAGGATATGAAGTTATTATTAGGTGTATCTAATTTAACATAAAATTAAGTTATACGACATTCTGTACGCATATACGCACGGGTGAGGGAGGAGGAGCTTGCCGACCGACCGACCCGACACCCGTGCGTAGTTTGATTGGCACACTACTATCTAATAGTGTGCCTGACTCCGAAATTTCGGAAATAATTTAATTCTCGCGCATTAGTTCTTTGCTTTTATTGTGTACTATC
>NZ_VTDQ01000057.1 GCF_015627175.1 Acinetobacter pollinis
TTAAAAGGTTTGCGTGGGCGAGTTCTTTTAACCTCAATTCGTTTTTTCCAGCTCAAAATTGTATTTTTATCAATTTCAAATTGTGTCGATACCGCTCGTATGGAATATCCTTCCTCAAGCTTCGCTATCACTTTTCGTCTAAAATGTTCTGAATAACTCATTTTTAAATTGTCTTATATTTTTGATTGTTTGACTATATCACTTCAAATTAATTATTGTGTCAAAAAATATATGAGAGTTTGAGTCCATTAAAGATATTCAAAGAGCCTTTTTGAGACTATGATCTGACTATTCTGGTCTAGATTTATACAGGTGAATAAATGGGTTCGAGATAATATTATTTAGTTTAATAGATGAAAATTGAGTACTTTAGAACGGTTAGCAGGAGTATCTATCTAAGTTAGTTAAATTATTTTTTGTAAAATTAATCACAAAAAAATAAAATAAAGTTAAATGAGTATATAATTATTAGTGAAATACTAGCTTCGCTATTTGATTAAAATGAGTGAATAATAAAGATCATATTACTCATATTTATATCTTTGTTGGTCCATAATTTGGATACCTTTAAATGAGACGGTCATGATTAAACATAAAATATTCTCTATCTTTAGCATACTTAGCCTATTGAGTTGTACAGTGTTTTTAACAACATCTAGTTATGCCCAATCGGGATATAGGATTTGTGGAGTACTACCTTACAATAGAGGAGATAGATTACTTCAAAAGGGTTTAGCTGTAAAAGTTTCAGCTGATAATGGTGGTAATACTTGTCAGAAGAAAATTGATTTTATGACTAAATATTTTTCAAATGCATATCCTGGAGAACAAGGAAAAGGTAATCTAAAAATGATAACCTGTGAAGACTTTTCTCAGCATATGGGGAAACCTAATGACATGTGTTATTCCATGGAAGTTAATAAAATATATAAATACCAAGCTAAATTTAATAACCAATCAACTTTAAATTTCTGGCATAACTAATATAGTTAACTAATTGATCAGACTAATAATGATTGCTTAGTAATTAAATCTAATTAGAAATCCTCATCTATATGGTGAGGGTTTTAATAAAAACTGATATTTTACTAATAGTAGTAAATATAAGATATTATAAATTTGATTTTTTAGACTGATAATTAGTTATCTTTATATTTTAATAATAAAAATGATTGTTATAATATTTTTTTATCGTACAAAAATAGAGTCATATATTAAAATCTAGAATGTCTTCTATGGGTTTTTTAAAATCATGAAATTAACACCTTTTATTAAAGGATAATTATAGTATTGTTAATAATATAAATTTACTACTATTAATCTATATATAATTAAATTTTTGATATGAACAATAATATTATTTTTTTATTGTCATACTTAAATAATTACTCCACCACTGCATCATTTCGGTACGTTGAACTAAATAGTCAGCATGGTTATAGCTTGCCCGTGTATGATTTTTATCGATATGTGATAACTGTGCTTCAATCCAATTATCTTGAAATAAGCCTGAACCATTTAAAATCGTACTAAAAGTAGAGCGGAGCCCATGAGAGGAAAGTTGATTTTTGTTATATCCCATCTTGCGTATAGCCATATTTAATGTATTAAAATGAAGAGGTTGATTTTTCTTTCTTGGGCTAGCAAAAATATATTTTTCACTAAATGACCATTGCATAACATCTTTTAAAATTTCTAGAGCCTGATCTGATAGTGGTACTAAAAAATCAGGAATATCATGCCCTAAAATAACTTTTCTTCGGAACTGCTTAATATGGAGTGCTGGAATTTTCCAAATTTTATTATTTAAATCAAAATGATCTGGCTCAGCTAAAAGTAACTCGGCTCCTCTTACACCCGTATGTAATTTGAACATTAGCGCTTTTCTTATAATAGGGTGAACATTTAGTTTTTGTAAATTATTTATAAAGTCGGATAAGTCATTTGCTTTCAAATAAGGATAATTTTTCTTTATTTTTTGATTAATCGTAATTTTATTTAAACCATAAGCAATATTATAGTTACAATAGCCCATGGCAACAGCATAGTCATAAATTTGGTTCAAATAGCTACAGGCTTTTTTAACAGGTTCTTTGACTTGGCGTTCCTCTATTTTTTTAATTACCGATACAAGGTCATAGCGAGTAATGTCTTGAAAAGGTTTATCCTGAAGTTCAGGATAAACATCATGCTTTAAACATGTTTCTGCCAATTGTACTACACCACATCGTGGTGAATCATTAAATGAATTTCTAAGCTTAAATTCAAGCCATTCATCACCCACTTTGCAAAAAGTTATTGATTTAGAATAAGTATTTTTATCAAAACAAAAATGATTATCTTTAAAATTATCTCTTATTTGTCGTGCTTTTTTCAAAGATATACTAGGATAGATGCCTAGTTGAATGCGACGACGTTTTTTTGTATTTAGATCTGTATAACGGTAAGACCATGATTTTCTTCCATTTGAATCGATTTTTAAACTGAGCCCATCTTCGTCAGATAAAAAATAAATCTTTTCTTTAGGATGTGCTTGACGAACTTCAATTTCAGTAAGACTCATTATTTATTAAACAAGTAATATAATTCGGGTAGTTAAATTAATTATATCAAAGTAAAAGGGCTTTTATATGATGCGTAGACTACGCATCATATAAAATTTTAAGTTTTTGTTTTATAAAATTATTATTTACATTAATGATTTTTTGGTAACCACTTTAGGTACCAAATCTATTTTTAGCCTTTAGAGATTAAATTTTTATATCATGTAATATGTTGATTATTTATATTAGTTAGCTTGAGTCAGGTTGAAGGATCTATTTGAAAAAGACAAGTGTTAAAGCCATAAGTTGATTTACAACACATGACTGCTTTACTATTAATGATTTTTTTCTAAAATTTCAACCCACTTATTTTAAATTTATAAAGCAGAATCAATATCTTAAACGAATACAGCTAAGCTCAACTTCTCTGAAATCATATTTATTGCCATTTACTATAAATCCTTTCAATTTAGAAGCTCTAAAATCTTTTTTTTTCTTAAAAAATATCAGAACTATGGCTTAAACACTTATCATGTTGTCAACGTATAACTAATTTGATTAGTAAGCATCAATTGGCATTATATGCTTTGCTTACTGGATTTATACAAGATAAATAAATCACTTATTCATGATTTGACTCAACCATGCTACCTCTATGCAAAAATCAATGGGTTGTTCATCATAAATTTCTATCCGAAATTTCGTTTCAAGTGTTTGGTTCTTTGATTGTAAGTTGCATGTGGCTATGAATACTGATAGATATATGGCCAGTACAGAATTATCGGATGGATGCGTTGCTGATATTAAAATGGTAGAAGATTTAGTTGAAGGGTTTAAAGTGACAATCTATATAGATCGTAACCATATTGGCCAAAGTTTCGAAGGGAAATGCAATTGTAAGAGTTTGATTTAGCAGGCTATTATCGGAAGAATATGAAATCAATATAGGCACTTAAAAAAGATAAGTACTATTTGAACCAACGAAATAAGATCGAAAACTTATTTAGGTTGTTGAAAGGCCAATACAATTTAGTCATAAGTAAGACAAGAAGTTGGGTTGTGTCGTATTCAAAAATTAAAGGTGAATATATGATTATTTTTGATATTTTACGCGATCAATAGATAAAATAATCCTACGAATTACTCCATCTTTTAGTGTATTGGGTTGTCTTTTACGAAGTATGTGCATCCATTCAATGCAGATAAAATGATCTTGGTACACCGAAATGATTTAAAACTTAACTTGGATCGAATCCGTCATTTAATAAATCGATGGTCTTGTTCCAGTCGGTTGTTTAAATCCTTATAAAAAATGCTTTACGTCAGATGTTCGAGTGTACTAAAGAACAGAATCAAAAGCTCAAATAGGACTTAATTAACTTTATACAATAGCAGAACGAAATCGAGTAGATAAGAAAAAATGACTTGAACAAGTTAATACCAATGACAACCGCTAGGAACACAACTTTTGAAGCTCAAAAAATGAATCAGTGCAGTCAAAGCTATTCAATCAGATTGTAAATTTATGTTAAAATGTGAAATAAATCACATTAATGTAAATTTTGATGGAAAAAATTTTAGTTATTTTCTTATATTTGGGGATGCTCACCGCATGTAAAATTGATTTTGGAGGTTCTGATAATTCATCACCATCTCCAAAACCTCAAGCCACTGCACAAAAAATCCAATCACAACAGGAGTCTTCCGCGCAAAAAATTGCAAAAATGGAAGATTCGGGTGCACTTCCTCGATTAGAAAGAGAAGATACAATACGAGGTATTGATAACGATGGCAATGGTATTCGTGATGACATTGATGCCTACATCAAGCGGACTTATCCTAAGAGTCAACAAAAAGCAGTAAGTCAATATGCTAGAACCTTACAGGCTTCATTGTTAGTTGATGTGAATAATCGTACTGCACTGCAGACCATCGGTAATGCGGACTCAAGAGCAATTAGCTGTATCTTTAAAAAAATCCCTGATGAGAAGTCTCCTAGCGGTGGGAGTGTTATTGAAGAGATTTATGGGGCAACCACCAATACAAAAAAACGGCTATTGGCCTCCCTTGCTGTTGATAAAGCATCAAATGGAATGGTATTCAAGTTACCGAATGAGGATGTATGTGACGAGTAAATGAATCACTTCTTGGATACTTTCTATTGCTTTGTTTTTTTCTAGTTCTGTCTATGCAATTAATTTTGATAGTATTACCCCTGAGAATAATATTTGTCAAAGAAGTAATACTATTTTTGCTTTTTTAATGGGGTTATTACATCTAAAAATTAGCTTTAGATAATTTAGCAAAATTAAAATTTATTAATAAGAGTGTTATACTGAATGGTGACCAAATTAAATGACTGATGGAAATACTCAAATATTTGTCTTTAATATAATCAGATCTATTGCAGATAAAATATTATTTTTCTACAACTTGGGCCTAATATGGCTGATTTAAATATACAAAAATCAACATATGAGGAATATATTTTTGAAGTTGTCTAATGGAAAATAAAATAACTACTTATATTTAATACATTCATAGTATGAAAAAAATATTACTTCTTATTTGTGCTTTTGGTTTAACAGCATGTGCAACACATCATACAAATATTACAAGATTTTATGGAAACGATGCACTACCTAGCGCAGAAGTTATTGCGTTTGAGAAAGTAGATAAAAGGTTAAAATACTCGAATGCACATATTGAATACGATGAAAATATGTGTGCAAATTATCAGGCTATCTTGAAAAATGGTACATTATACAGACAACCTTTACTTGGAGAGAATAATCAACCGCTCTGCACGCATTAATTTAGATCTTATTCGATGATATGGTTGAATCAGCTATACTATAGATATTGAAGCAAAGATAAAATTTATGGATCCTAGAAAACAGATAACAGCTCATTTTGATGAGCTTTCACCAGAGCTTCAACGTGCTGCAGCATTTGTTTTAGAGAATGAGCAAGAATTGATAATATTGTCGATGCGTGCTTTTGCACAAAAGGCAGAAGTTAAGCCTGCAACACTTCTAAGACTCTCCCAAAGTTTAGGCTACCAAGGATGGAATGCTCTTAAAGATGACTTTATTATTTTAAATGGATTAAGAGAAACAAATAAATATACGTCTAAAGCCAAGGAAATTTTAAATCATTCTGTGACTCAAACGAGTAACATTGTATATGATGAATTTTTTCAGTCTCAAATGAAAAACTTAGTATCTACACAGGAAAAAAACAAAGATTCTTTTTATAAGGTTGTTGATACTATTGATCAAAGCAAAAATATTTACATTTGTGGGTTTCGAGGAAGCTTTCCCATCGCTTGGTCTATATTTTACGTTTACAAATTATTTAAAAAAAATATTACATTAATTGATGGTTTAGCTATTAATTTAGAAATGCATATGCGAGATTTTTCTTCAGAAGATACCGTTTTAATTGTTGGCTTCCAACCTTACTCTAGAGAAACCATTTCTATCCTTGAAACTGCTTATGAAGCAGGGTGTCAAATTGTTGCTATTACAGATAGTTTAATTTCACCCTTATCAAAAAAATCAGTGGCAACACTTCTATTTTCAACTGATGGTCCTTCCTTCTTCCCGTCTATTTCATCCGGTATGAGTATTTCTGAGAATTTATTAAGTGCATTATTGGCTAAACATGGGCAACAGGCTGTAGATAAAGTGGAATTTAATGAAAATTTTCTCATTAAATCTGGTGCATATTTTAATACAAAATAATCTGATATATGATTTAAGTCCTATATCATTACCTAAACCTTAAAAATGGCTGTGAATCATTTCTAGAATTAAATGATCCAACGATCAGTGAATGTAGAAATCTTGAAGTAATTATGTCGATTTTATACATCTAAAATACAATTGTTGTAAAAGGAAGCATTCTTTTTTATGTATGAATATTTTAGGATAAATCTACGAAACTTATGATCAATGAAAGATGAAATTTAAAATACTTACAATTTGTTCAAGTATCCTATTGGGTACTATTTCTCATGCGGATACAAAAACTTATCACTTAGAATTTGATAAAGATACATATAAAACTGAACATGTACATGTTGATGGTAAAGATATCGAAGTTCGTGCTTATACCAATATTGTTTATGTAAAACATCCTGCTGATATTAAATATGAAGTAATAAATATTTATATTCCAGAACAATATTTCAAGAATGATTCAATTAATGGATACAATGCAAATACAGCTCCTATATTTTTTCAAAATAATATAGGAGGTTATATGCCAGCAACTCCTGCAACATTAATACAGCAAGGCCCACCGATGGGACCTCGAAGTGGAAAAAATATCAATACACCAAGTACACTTGCATATGCGATTGCACAAGGTTATGTTGCCGTATCACCAGGTGCAAGAGGGCGTACAGACCGCTATGGTAAAGCACCAGCCGCCATTGTTGATTTAAAAGCTGCAGTTAGATATCTCAAATATAATGATCAAGTGATGCCAGGTGATGCAAATAAAATAATTTCCAATGGTACAAGTGCAGGTGGTGCTATGTCTGCATTACTGGGCGCAACAGGCGACAATAAAGATTATATTCCTTATTTAAATAAATTAGGTGCAGCACAAACAAGCGATAAAATATTTGCAGTTTCATCTTATTGTCCAATTACAAATTTAGATCATGCAGACATGGCATATGAATGGCAGCTCAATCAAATTCATGACTATAAAAAGATGAATATTTCTATGCTTGATTATAAAGTCGAAAGGAAGCTTGTACCTGGAGTACTTAACTCTCATGAGATTAAAGTTTCTAATGATTTAAAGAATGCATTTCCACAATATTTAAATACCCTAAAATTATATGATAAAGAAGGTAAATTACTTACGTTAGATAGTATGGGGAATGGATCATTTAAAAATTTAATCAAAGATTATTTGATTAGATCTGCTCAATCGGCAATAGACAATGGTAAAGATTTATCTTCTTATGAATGGATAAAAAAAGATGGTAAGAAAGTAGTCGATATTAATTTTAATGGATACTTAGAATATCTAGGACGAGCCAAAACGCCACCTGCTTTCGATGCACTTGATTTATCCTCAGGGGAAAATGAAGAATTTGGTAATTTACAGCACGATAAACAGCATTTCACATCGTATGCGCTTGCAAATAATCAGGCCAAAACGAATAGTATGGCAGACAAAAAAATTATTAAAATGATGAATCCGATGAACTATTTAAATGATTCAGGTGTGAGTCAGTATTGGAGAATACGTCATGGTGCTTATGACAAAGATACGAGTTTAGCTATTCCTACAATTTTGGCTATTCGGTTAGAAAATAAAAATAAAAAAGTGGACTTTGCACTACCATGGGGAGTACCACATAGTGGTGATTATGATTTAAATGAGCTATTTTCTTGGGTTAACCAGATTAGCCGATTATAATATAAAAAAAGACATGCTAAAAGCATGTCTTTTTACTAAGGAACTTATTATTTATAAGCTTTTCTTTCGCCAGCTCGACCAGAGAAACTACTCACTAAAGCACCGATAAATAAACCGATAAATGCCCATAATGCTGCCTTAGCCGCTGCTTTCGTTGCGATAGCTGCTTTTTCTCGAGCCTCTTGTTTCATCACTTCATACTTTTCTTTCGTACTGTTAATCGTAGTTTGGACTTGATCAAAAGCTTGATTTACTTTTTGAACGGCCATATCTCTTTCTTTTAAGAAATTTTCTACAGCACGATCTGCTTCAGCACTTGTCATATTACTATTTTTGGTAATCGCCTGTTTAACATCCTCTTTACTAATCGAATGATTAATTGTTTGTACACGATCTTTAAGTGCAGCAACTAAATTATTAATAATTTCATCACTCTTTTGAGGGTTAACAGCAATTTCTTTTAAAGATGCTTGAGTCTTATCTTTTGCCCAATTGAGTTGAGAGTTTAAATAATCGGGTTGTAACTCTGGTATACCGCTCTTTTCCAAAGCATTAATAACATTTTTATTTCCAGAATCCATAATTTCTGAAGAATTTGGTAGGAAACGATTGAGATCTGCATCTGAGAGCAATTGAGATGCGCCATGTGTTAGAGAAGATGCCACACTTCCTGTTGCAGATGTCACAGAACCAATTAAACTACCTGTTAAATTTAGAGCATTATTTAATGTAGAAATACTGATAAACAGTCCAACAATAAGTGCTAAACACCAAACTAAAAAACCATGTATTGCACCGTGAATACCAGCGAGTTTACCAGTAACAAATCCACCAATCGCCAAACTAACCAGTAAAGAAATGCCTGTCCATATACCTAAAGTTGTTCCAGAACCATTACCTATATCATTTGTAGATAAAGGATCTAACATCGAGAAGCCTAAAGCAATTCCAAGAATAGAAAGTAGAAATGAGATTGCTAAAACAATTAATGTTCCTGCAAAAATACTTGGCCATGATATTCTTCTTTTAAAACGAGATTCTACGTCACTCATCTTGAACTCCAATTATATAATTTTAAAATTTATTTTTATTTGCGTTGTATAACACACTGTACAATTATATCTAGATAACGATAAATATTAAATACTGTGATTTCTTAACACATACAAAACAATTGATTTAAGTATTTCTTATTAAAACTATATATTAATTATTTAAATAATATAAAAAGGGCCCAATTAGTTATTTAACTCGACCCTTTAATTTTATAGACAACTAAGATTTAATTATCGCCAAGTGACAGTGACAGAAGCACCACCCCCAGACTCTCCTCTAAAATTACTTGTACCTGCTGCTTTCCAGATATAATTTACAGGAGCACCCATGATTTGATGGTCTTCACTAATTATGCTGGCACCTAAAGCTATACTCGTACTATTATTCCAATTTCCTGTGCCAAGACTAATTGCTGACGCACCTTTTTCAATAGGTTGCCCCAATGATGCAATTGCCATTGCTCCAGCAATACCTGCATTGGTTTCATTTCTAAACTTACTGAGCTCTTGATGTGTTTGGTTAAATGCACTTTCTAAATTACCAACACGACCATTAAGATTGCTCACTGCACCATCAACTGTACTTTGTCCTGTACCACCAATGTTGCTTGTCGAAATTGTCCCATCTGCTGCAACTTTCGCATTGCCACCTAACACATTCGCAATCGATGTATTTGCCTGATATAACTGTGAGCCATTAATCGCATCACTCGATGTCGAGCTCACAGCACCTGCAGATACGCCTGTCACTGTACGACTCGCACCTGTGTTATTGGCCATATTTACTTTCGTACCACCTGAATCTTTACCAATATTAATGTCTCCATTCTTATCAGCTTGTTGAATCGTACCCGACTTACCTGTTGCTAAATCACTCACTGTACTATTCAAACTATTAATACTGTTGGTATTTGCTGTCACTTGAGACTGTACATTCGCAAGCTGACCACCATTAACAGCATCTTTCGAACCAGCAGCCACTTGACCATCTGCAACATTGGTCAGTGTTGTCGCTGTTGTTCCATCACCCAGGGTAACTCGACTTTTGTTCACAGAACCATCCGCATTCTTGTCGTATTGCACTGCCGAATCAGACAAAGTATTCACTGTGTTGCTAACTGTATTCACAGCAGCATCAAGCTGTCCTTTATTTACCGCATCTGTAGAGTTCACACCTGCTGCAACGTTTGTAATCGTCTTACCACCAGCATCAATACCAGATGCTGTAACACTTGGCCCAGTTGCATTGCCTGTACTGTCTTTAAAGCTTAGACCATTAGTACCAATGGTTGTACTTGAATGATCAGCAGCCTGATAAACCGTACTTGTCGCACCATAGCTCGCTTTATTCCCAGCACTATCTTGTACAGAAAGACCATTGGCTGTAGTTGCACTACTGTTGCCAGAATTGTCTTTAACTGTTGTTCCAGTTGGATTAGTCACACTGCTGTTTCCTGCTGAGTCACTCACAGTAACTTTAGAAACATTAATGTCTTTACCAGTTGTATTCGCACTTTCAACAGCTTGATTTAAGGCATTCAGTGCATCTGATACAGTGGTTTGCGTTCCACCAGCAATATTGTAAGTTGGGTTTGTAAGTGTTCCATCTTGATTGACTTGCACCCCACCAATTGCATTTGCAACACTTTGAGAGATACTTGCAACCTGACCACCGTTAACAGCATCTTTAGAGTTACTTGCAATCGTACCATTTTGTACATTTGTAACTTTTAAGCTTCCTGCATCTAAGCCTGAAGCAGTAACGCTTGGACCTGTGCTATTGCCTGATGCATCTTTAAAGCTCAAACCAGTTTGGTTTACTTGGGTACTACTTAAGTTCGATGGATCAGCTTTACCATACGTTGTTCCAGATGCAGTGGTCGTGGTTGTATTGGTACCATCTGTTAAGGTGTTGCTAGTTGCCGTAGATGCATTGCTATGGCCTGCATTGTCAGAGATT
Source organism: Acinetobacter pollinis (assembly GCF_015627175.1). Lineage (GTDB taxonomy): Bacteria > Pseudomonadota > Gammaproteobacteria > Pseudomonadales > Moraxellaceae > Acinetobacter > Acinetobacter pollinis. The sequence continues at coordinate 11,001 of NZ_VTDQ01000057.1, forward strand.
GTATTTCCTTCCGTTTTTAAGGCCAATACTTTGTTATCTACAGCTTTTAATTGAGCAACGTTTACTGCATCGCTATCTGCTGTACCTGCCGCTACACCTGTAACCTGACGGTATATATTATTTTGTGCATCACCAACAGCAACGGAGCCTGTTGTTGATGTTGTTGCTGTAATCGCTGCTTGGTCGGCTGTTGTTGCTGCAGTTGGTGTATAACCACTCACGCCAGAAGCCGTACGAGATGCTGAGTTATTCCCTAAAACAACCGAACCTGCTGTCGTTTGAGTAATATCATTACCTAAAGCGAAAGTATTGTCTGTACTAATGGTATTGTTGTTACCCACAGAGTAACTATTTGCACCATTAATAATAGATGGATCACCAAAGGCACCTGAGTTATTTCCAGTCACTTGGTTACCTGTACCAATACTGATAGATTGGTTTCCTGAAGCAA
>NZ_VTDQ01000058.1 GCF_015627175.1 Acinetobacter pollinis
TTTTTTAGTGAGTATCTACTAACAAAGTATTGAATTGTTTCTTTTAGATAAAGTATGAACAACACAAATATATTTCTTTTAATTTCACTTTGATTTTCCTTTTATTCTTTTAAAAGCTTTTAAAAGCTTTTAGACACCCTTCTAGCCCTTGTCCTACAATGATTTCAGACTTTAAAAAACTACTTTTAGAGGACATTAAACTACTTTTAGAGGACATTAAACTACTTTTAGAGGACATAAAAACTACTTTTAGAGGACATTAAACTACTTTGTATTTTTTGTATTTTTTGTAAAAAACTACAAAAATCATAGTCAAATTTCAGCCAATACACTATATTACTACTATAAATACGATGTAGTTAATTGATACATTATAGAGATTTTAGATTTATGGAAATGCAAAAAACTTATCCACCCTCTTGGGTTGTGATGCAGAACAGTATCCAAGAATGTTTTAAGAGCATGAGTATTGATGAAAAGCGTATGTTAATCCTCGCTAGTCCTATTGCTAGGACAAAAAACGCTACGGAAAAAGATACTATAATTATAACTGCTGAAAGCTTTGCTCAAGACTGTGAAATAAAAAACCATTCTGCATATAAATCACTTGAGCAAGCAAGCAAGGCTTTAATTAAGCGTTATTTTTGTTATTTAGATGATAAAGGACGAAAGACATATTGCAATTGGGTGATCAGAGCTAAATATGAAGATGGTGCGGTATCTATTCATTTTCCTGAAGAAGTTCTCTTGATGCTTAAAGAGTTCGATAAATTAAATCCTTATACAAAATATAAGAAAGATATAGTATTGAAATTAAAGAAAGATTACTCTTTTGATATATATCATCTAGCTAAAAAGCATCAAACAATGGGGCAATTTGAAATATCTTTAGAGCATCTAAAAAATGAATTAGGTTTACCTCCGTCATACGATAAACTTTGCAACCTAAAAGACAGAGTAATTAAACCATCATTAAATGAAATCACAGCAAATACCGATATCAATTTAAGCTATGAGAATGTAAAAAAAGGACGTTCTGTTGTTGGCTTTCGGTTTATAGTTAAAGAGAAGCCAAAACCTAAAAATATAGAAATAACACGAGATCAAAACACCATAGATATGTTTTGCAACTTAACAGACAATCAAATTAAAACTTACAGTTCTATATTATCTAAAGTTCATAGCATATCTGATTTGGCTGGCAATAAAGATTATTCAGCATTTGCCATATGGATTGCCAATATTTTACGTGACCCACAATCAGTCCGAGAGGAAACAGCAAAACGAATATTTAAGGCTTTACGGACTGAAACAGACTTTAATAAAAAATAGACAATCAATTTCTTTAAGTATAATGTGCAATTAATTTTATTTTTTATAATTTTGGTGAGATTTTTGAAGTTTTTTATATACTCATTCTTACTTTTTCTCAGTACATTCAGTTTCGCTTCTGAGCAATCTTCACCACATGTTAATTGGGAAAGAGAACCTATATTGGAACTGAATCTTGACATACGTAGTTTTAAAACTAAAGAGTTTAATGGTGCTATAAAGTTTATTACAGATACTCAAGGTAATGTATTAAAAGCAAATGTTGAAAAAAGTTCAGGGAATAAATATGTTGATAATGCTGCTAGGAATAGTGTATTAAGAGCAAAAATGAAGCCTTATATCAAAAATGGGGAAGCAGTTCCTATATCAGCTTTAGTTCCTTTTTCTACTGAAACTAAATTCTTTAAAGAAGGGCCTAAGTGTATTTGGTCTTCAGAATCATCTCACTACAATGCACAGAAAACCTATAAAACAGAAGATGAAGCCTTGGAGCATCTAGATTATATTTATCTAGATCATCCGTATTTCTATAGACAATATGAAACTAACAATCCTCCTGAAAGCGAAGATAAAATTCAAATGGGGAAATACGATGTAATTTTCGAAAATGTGGGGGAAGATGGTTCTATTTTGATCATCAACCAATCCACACCAGAAGATCAATATTCACATTATGCTTATACAGCTACATTTCGTTCACGGATTAAACACAAAAAGCTCGGTTGGTTCACTAGTAGAAAAAAGTACCATGATACAATCACTCTATTTAAACAGTGTGTGCTTTAGCCATGAATAAAACTCTTATGAATAGATAATATATACTATAGTTTAAATAGTTTTCTATCTCGATCTTCTTTCAAATACTCGTTTAAATCAGCGAGTATTTTTTCTTTATTTTGTTCATTTTCCATTTTCTTGAGTAGATAAGAACCAAGTAAAATTTTACGTCTAGTATCATCTTTACGATCTTGCTCTTTTTGCTTAGCACGTTCTCTTGCTTCAATCGCTTGTTTTTGCGCTTTTAACTGTTTTAGCTTTTCTAATTGAGCTTCAATTTTCTTTTCAATATTTTCAGTAGATTTATTCATAGAGATTAATTTTAAGATTAAAGAAAACTACTCAAGCATAAAACCCTATAAATTGAAATTCAATAGGCTATATGCTATCGTATTTTTCATGAAATGGCGCACTTACGACTTGGCTTCGCTCAAGTCAAAAGATGCGTAAGGGGAACACCCCTTAACCCCAGCAAAGGAAAAATTGATGAAGTTTTTAAAAATCACAGCTATTTTATTAGTATGTTTTTCTAGTGGTTGTGCCTCAGTAATATTAAAGGACTTAAAAATTAATGATGATAACTTAAAGAAAAAAGCAGCAACTGCATTATTTACGACAGAAGATCAAATTACTCTTTCAGATATAAATAGCTCTCCAAGTACAAGAAACCCAAATTTAAATTCAATTAGATTTGTAGCTACTTTAAATCAAACAAAACACCTTTGTTTTGTACAAACCTCTGGAAATATCATTATTACAGATGCCATTTGTTCAGGTTCTGAACTATTGAACCCAAAAAGAAAAGTTAAGTAATTCTAAGATAATGGCAATTTATCATTGCTCAACTAAAACCGTAAACAGAAGTTCAGGACGTACAGCCGTTGCATCATCTGCCTATCGTGCAGGTGAAAAACTCAAAGATGAACGCACAGGATTGACCCATGACTTCACCCAAAAGAACGGTGTTGCTCATACAGAAATCATTTCTAAGCTCGATATTCAAATTGACCGTAATGAACTTTGGAACTTGGCAGAAAAAACAGAAAATCGTAAAGATGCTCGAACAGCTCGTGAATGGGTGATTGCTTTACCCAATGAATTAGATGCTGATCAACGTAAGGACTTGGCAAAATCCTTTGCCCGGTCCTTAGTTAATCATTATGACGTGATTGCAGATTTAGCCATTCATGAACCCAGTAAAGGTGGTAATGATAAAAACCATCATGCCCATATTATGCTTACCACGCGAAAAGCAGAACTCGACCCTGATCACAAATTAACTTTGACTACAAAAGCTGATATTGAGTTAAGCAATGCCAAAAGAAAAACTTTAGATATGGGAACAACCCAAAATGAAATTAAATACATTCGGGAAACATGGGCAAACCTAGCTAACCGTGCGTTAGAAAGATCAGGTAATCGAGAAAAAATAGATCATCGAAGCTATGCTGATCAGAACAACGGATTACAAGCTACTATTCACGAGGGAACATCAGTCACTCAACTGCGTAGACAAGGTATAGACACCCGTATTAGCCGTTATAACGACACGGTGAACCAATACAATGCTAAACAGCTCAATCAACAGCAACAACAAAAAGAGAATGTTTTACAGCAAGGATTAAACCGAGTGAATCAAGGTTTTGAGCAATGGCAAAAGAACCAAGAAAGCAAACGTCTAGAACAAGAACGACAAGCTGAAATGAAGCGACAGCAAGAATTAGATCAGCAACGAGCGAACCAAGCTTTGCGTAAAGAATCTCAAAAACTAGATCGAGGCGGAATATCGTTATGAGTAACCAAAATGATTTGGATGATCAACTCTATATTCTATTGGCATCTATGAAAGAATATCGAGAAGCTATCGCAGACGATAGCAAGCGATTAGAAGCATTTTACAACCAAGTGGCTAGTGGAGTACTAGATAAGGCTGAAAAGTCGCTACAAGAGACAAATAGACAAGCTATAGGTGTATTAAAAAATAGGATTCAAGAATTAGACCAAGCAACCCATCGATTGAATTGGCAATTTATTGTGATCTATTCCAGTGCGTTTGTGGCTTTAGTGATGATATTTTTCTTAAGTATATTCTTATATGTGCCAAGTTTAGACGAAATTAAACAGCGTAGAGTTGATATTGCTGAACTTAATAAATACCCCATACAAATTAGACGCAGTGATGATGAAACACTGGTGAGAATTATGACGAAAAAGCCATGCTACTCCTTCCAACCGAGTAACGTAGAAAATAAAACCTATGATTGGTGTCAGATAGACCCTAAAAAATACTAAATCATCGGTACTTTGCTTGTTCTTTTCATTATTGATCAAATTACCTCAAGTGCAAAGTTGCTCGACTTTGAAATATGGCTAAAGCCATATTTCAAAGCATCGAGCTTTATTTATATCCTCTTAAAAATTTTTGAACTCTAATTTACTTTTAAATACTCTGTTTTGAATTCAACACTATCACCGTTACTTATAGGCAATGCTTTTTTAACTTTTACTTGATATAGGTTTTTAGAAGATTTTACTATTTCTATAGCTTGTATTGAAAAGTCCGTAGGGCATGTTTCACGAGTGCTACTTGAATTACATAAATTTAAAGGACTTTTATTAATAATTGCCTTGTTATTGATAAGGACTGATATAAGAGGATATTCCAGTAAACCAAGCTCACCAACTGGATTAGAATTATAAAAACCACTTTCAAAAATTAATTTTACTGCCCCACATTTTTGTATAGCTTTCTTGCTTCCTAATCTAAGTCTAATACCATTTTCATCCTCTTTACTAAGTAACAATAATGGATATGTCTTAACTATTTTTTTTTGCATACCTGCAGTTGGAGCTTTTAATGAATCTGCATCGAAATATATATTCGATGTATTAGCATTACAATAATATTGAACAATTCCATCATCAATATATTGTGTTTCAATAGCATAAGCACTATTGACTGTGAATAATAAAATTATGCATGTTAAAAATAATTTAACTTGATTCATATAAATCCTTACTAGCATTAACTTAATGTTATTTATTTTTTTTGGGGGCATCATTCAATACAGTGTATCCATTTTTCTCATTCGCAAACATTCTAGCATCCATATTTCTACGGTTTTGCACACCTCTAGACCATTCACCATTTTGAGTATTGATATGATTTCTCAAAAAATTTGGTACTTCACTATATTTCCCACAATTTAATAAATCGACTAATACAACTTTATTAGTACCAGCAGGTTGTTTATTACCATTCTGATCGTATTTAGTAGATGTAGCTCCTGATAATGTGCCTTTCCCACCATTAAAACAAAGATCAATAAGAGCATCCATTTCGTTCTGATACAAAGGAACATTAACTAATTTATTAATGGTTTCTCCACCGTTCAGGAATACATCTTCATCTTTCAATTTCAGCATTTTTTCCATTGATAATGGTTGCTGATATTCACCACCCACATTGAACCTTCCATTTTTGATCTCAGCAGGCTTTATTTTATGACCAATACCAATAGTATTTGTACCTCCTTCAGGTGATTTATATTCATTAGGATATGCTCCTTCAGCTTTAATCATCGCTTGGCGCAATCTATCTGATATTTTCCAAGGCTTTTGTAATCTATCTGTTTTCCCTTCAGTAATCTGATTGACTTCTAATGTACTTTTAGCACTTATAATTAATGCTTTACCGTGGTCTTGTGGGCTTTGTGGATTATTACCTATATAGATATTAATAACCTTCTCGCCAGCAGTTTGTATACTTGCTGTGTAACCCTCTTCATCAGTAGTTCCTATCTTACAAATACCATCAATTTCAAAGGTGTATGGCATCTTAATTAAAGGTTTATTTTGACCATCTTTTAAAAGAAAGATCATATTGTAAGTATTATTTATTTTAACTTTAATTGGTTCATCATTTGAGGATGCTGTATTTTTAGCTAAAGTATCCATTACACCACTCCTTTTAAAATTGGTTTTAGTACGATTTCAAAGGAATGTTTTCTACTGACTTTTTCTGTAAACCCATTTGAATCTGTAACTCCTTTAATTTCTTCCCCATCGATTATTTTTATATATGGGTAGTTCCTTAATGGTTGGCTCGTTTTTTCATCTAGTAACTGATATTGAATACTATATTCTTTACTATCTTCAACTAATTCATTATTAGATTTATCACTAGAATTTAAGTCACCATGACTATCCCCAACAACATGCGTTTGTTGAGGTTGAATCGTTGCACCACAAGTTAATTTATCGCCAACATAAGCTACTGGCTTATCATCAATAATCACATGATCATGGCTTTTAATCACAGTAGACCAACATTTACATTTAGGACAGTAATGTCCATCATCAGCTCTAACAAAAGCATTTCCCATTTGAGAATCCTTTGTTTGAGTAGCTGGGATTACTCCGCCATGATCTGTAGGAGCATTGTTAATTGCAAAACCTTTCATTTTCTCAACCTTTAAAACTTAGTCATGACTAAGAAAATTCTTAGGTTTTGGTTGATCTTTAAAAAGACGGATAGTGATTCCTGTACTAGGACTCTCAACAATTTCATCGCCATTTTCTAAACGACTACCAATCAATGCAATCGAAGCACCTTCAACAATACAAGCTTCCCCAGCACCTGAAATAATTTTTGAGGTTGTACCATCAGCATATATTACATCGTCTCCAACACGACCAACAGATAGTCCTTTGACTTTCCAAATATTAGACGATGCTTTAAGTAATCCTCCTTTTTTAGTCTTAGCTCCGTTAGCAGCTAAATGATAAATCGTATGAGGTTTATTATCATAATAAAGCTGTTCAGCTTTAATTATTTGCTGAATATCTTCTTCAGATAATTTATTGATTTGTTCAATAGGTAATTCATGCAGAAAGATAGGGCTAACCATTCTCACGTCCTTTAAATTATTGTGATGAATTTAACATAAAAAAACATATATTAATAAAATATCACATTTAAGGCGGATTTCTTAATAGCTTTGAATGTTAGTTTTATAATGAAATAGCTAAACCAAACTGAATATTAGTAACTAAATCCACATCAAAAATTAGATTTTCTTTGATTACTGTTTTTGATTTTTACTTTAAAGTTCTACAGCAT
>NZ_VTDQ01000059.1 GCF_015627175.1 Acinetobacter pollinis
ATTAAAAAAGGGCTTACAAGTCATTGAAATTGCTTGTAAACCCTTGTTTTATATTGGTAGGCATATCCAGATTTGAACTGGAGACCTCTACGATGTCAAGGATTAAAACATTTATTTAAAAACAATTACTTATGTGTAATTGACACAATTATTGACACGCTATAATTTTATAATTTTTTTGTAAAACTAGATATTTACTATGACACACGAAATTTAATAAAGCAATTTACCCGAGACCCATGCATTTTGACCGTACAGGTCTCGGAGGATTTCAAAAAACATATGGTTTAATTTTTTCTTTTTGCTCCACTTGTCTTCTGCCTAACTTTAGGATTTAAAATCTCATCAGCAATTTTAATGTTGTACAGACCTTTGCCATTTGATCCTTGATTAAACTGGGCTAGTTTTCTTCTGATTGTCTGAACACTCAAATTGTATTTCAATGCAAGTTGAGAAGCAGATACTAATTCCTCATCCACCTTTTTCATTTCAGTAATGATTACACCACCGCCAATATCATCACCAAGCATGAAGCGAGGAGGAATAGGTCCTTCAACAGTTATTACACACTTAAATGCACCCATCATTCACCTCACGCATACCGATAACTAACGTTATTACATTTCTTCACCCAAGGTTTGAAGCGTTGCTTATAACAGTCTTTGCAATTCGCTTCTAAGCTATAGGTACCATCTTTTTTAATATAACCAGTGCCGTAGAAAAACTCTTTCGTGGTAGGGAAATACTCGCCACAGTGAATACATTGTTTTTCTGTGCCGAGTTCTGTTTGTATGTATTTAGCCATTATTTTCTTCTAACTCCTCTAAATACTCACTAACCAGCGCACCGCTTATTTCTTCCTGAGCAAGACAAGCAAAATCCCAAAGCATCAGCTCAGTTGGGTGTTGAGAGTCATATAGGTTTCCATGTTTCTCTCTATTATGTTCATAGCCCATTATTCTGTAAAAAGCTTCTGCAAGATTGTGTGTTTGGTCTACAATTTCTTGAGCTGTTCTTGGATTATCTTGCTCAACCTCTGCACATTGAATATTACTCGCCATTTTTACACCCCATATCTACCAGTTAAACCAAACTATAGGTTCACACTTCACATTTAATTCTGCTTGCTCTTTGTACAAATCATATATTGTTGTTTCTACAGTACAGCCGTTTTCATCATCATGAATCTTTGTTAGCTTAGCTACATAGTCGCTATCGACTTGCAATATAATAAGTTGATCTTTAAAGGCTTCATCACTTTCAAAGTCGCCACCAAGATCATCACCAACTAATTCCTTGTAATATTCAAGAACATCATCTTTAGACTTTGCAACATAAATCGCATCATCATTATTTAAGAAAAGTTTATAGCCGTTTATTTCAATATTTTTGATTTCCATCACTTCACCTCATTAATTGCTTTATCAAACCCACCATCTGCAATAAAGCTGTCTATGAGGTTTTTTGGTTTTGGTGGCTCTACTTGAGGTCGCCAATGAGTTATTAGGTCAGATCTTAATGCTTCACCAGTAAGAACATCTATAAAGCCAAACACCTTATCTTTTTCAGCACAAGCAATAGTATCCAAGATAAAAACTAAAACCTTTTCACCATCATCAGGCAACTGATCTTTAACGCTTATCCATTCACTCATGGTCTTTCTCCAGTGCTTCGATCATGGCTTTTTCTTCTGATCTATATGCCTTTTGAATATCAACTGTACTTTCAATAATTGAATCAATGTATGGTGCATACCAAATTTCAAACCATCCTGCGCCTCCTGCATGATGTTGGGCTTGTTCTACGGTTTCAAACCAATGAAATTTACTATGCTTTGTGCCATAACCATGTGTATACCAAAACTTCATACAGTTTCCGATTGGTAGCCTTGTATCGCGAATATAATACCCACCTTTTCTAGCGGGTAATTTAGGCACCAAAACAAACTCACCACTTTCAAGTTTTTCGAGCTTTTGTTTTAGCGCAACAATTTCGGCTTGTTTTGATTTAGCGCCATCAAGAAAAATATTATAAGCAAGGTGTGTATCGTCATTTTCATAGGGGTTGTCATAACCATCGCCCCAATATTGATCAAGGCACATCCCCATTTTGTGAGCCATTTCCTCAAACGCTTCTTGTACTTCTTTCTCTAAATCAGTCATTCCCAAAGCTCCTAACGTCCGTATCCATAGCCCTGACTAGGGTTGCCATAGTTATTGTTCTGCTGACCATCTTGACGCTGACTATCTAGCATCTGCATTTGATCGCCCCGAATCTCAGTCGTGTATTGTGTCTGACCGTTTTGATCAGTCCACTGACGAGTGCGAAGAGAACCTTCGATGTAGACCTTTGAACCTTTACGCAAATACTGCTGTGCTATTTCACCAAGGCGATTGTTTAGAACGATACGATGCCATTCAGTATTTTCTTTACGCTCACCAGTGTTTTTATCTACCCAATTTTCACTCGTTGCGATAGAGAACTGAGTAACCGATCCACCATTAGGGAAAGTCTTAGTTTCAGGATCTTTGCCCAACGTCCCGACAAGAATTACTTTATTTACGCCACGCATTCTTTTTCTTCCTTTTTACCAAAGTCATTCTCTTGAAAGAAAAACTGAATTGATTCACAGATTCCTTTTAGCCATTTCAATTCACGTGATGATTGTGTTCTTGCAAATCTATTAACCAGTGAACAGTTATGTACTTCAGCAAGATAATTCTCAATATCTTGGTGTCCGTGAGCACCCCAGTAACTTGTCCAAGCACTATCCCAACAGCGAATGGTTACTTGTGATTGGTCATCTCCATACCAATCAATAAAAACATCAATAGGATCTACACCTTTTTGAGCAGGGATTCTATGAATGCGAGTTTGTTTTACTGTGTTCATCTTCTTATTCCAAAAACAATGTAGGTATAGCAAGCGACACATCGACCTTCTGTGTCACATTCCATAAGCTCTTTACAGTGAAAGCAGTATTCACGCTGCATGTTTTTTCTTGCTCAATTCCTGACTAAGCTCTGCATAGTATTTTTGACAAAGCGGTATTTTCTGTTTGATCTTTTCAATCATGCTTTCATCACGCTTGATGGTGACAGTCGTTAATCGTTCATCTAATGGAATTGCTTCAACCATGTGAACGAGTTGATCTATGTCATCCCAATCATTTAAAAGCTCAGCAGGGCAAGGGAATAACCAAAAATCAACATGAGCTACTTCACAGTCGTAAAGCCACATATAGCCTTGCATTTGCCAGTCATAACCCGCTTTTTTAACTTTCTCTAAAGCTTCATCTTCAAAGAATGGGTGAGAGCCAATATCCCAAGTACACTTTGTATCAATGATCAATTTTCGCTTTTGATCTAGCACATCACACTCACCAGTAATGAGTTCATTTTGAACACGGCCAACATGCTTTTGATATTTACGAAAGCGCATATTTCCTGAAAGTTGAATTGCTTGATCTTCTAAGCTATTACCTTTGATGGTGTACTTATTTCCAGTAAATGAACGAAAGCCGAATTGATCTTCTTTCACCATGCTTCGGATAGAGGACTTAGCTTTATCACTAAGTACAGCATCTTTTTTCTTAGGCTCACCGATTAGATCGGCAAGTCCTGAGCATCTGAATAGTTTCATAGCGCTTCCACCTGAGCTTTTTGTTCATTGGTAAGCGTGTACTCACTAAGTAAGTCATCTTTGGTTATATCTTTGGATCTAATCGCATCCAATGCATTATTAAATCGTGCAGGTTTTATTTTAGGTCGGATCGTTTTAGCATTAGCTGTAAATCCATCACTATCATCACCAGTTGCAATATTTAGGAGAGAGCAAATGGAGTAACGTTTTCCATAAGTAATGGTTGAGCCTACTTGTTGAACAGAGCTTTTTGCACCTGAGTTATCAAGCGGTAAAATTAGTTCGTTATGTGCTGAGTGACCATCACGATGACGTAAAATACAAAATATTTTAATCTGACTTGCATTTTCCTGCTTATGTTGGAAGCTGACAGAAAATCCATATGTAGCCAATATTGGGCGAACAATTTCAATGATTGAGCCTAGCGAAGCATACTTAACAGAAAACTCACCACCTGATTTTGTCTGAATTTTAGACTCAGAAGATTTTGCAATCACAGGGATTTCATTCGACATCATTGCAAAGTCACGGTTAAATGCCATTTCTGCTTGTTTTGCTAAAACACGCTCTTGCATATCAAGCATTTTTTCAATGACAGCCATATCAGGATTAGCACTTGATAAAACTTTCTCAACGAGACCGAACAGTTGATTCTCTTGAGAAGCTATAGGTTTTTGAATTTCTACTGGTGCGTTCATCATATTCTCCCGAAGGCAGCAATTAAGCTGCCCACTCCATAAGTTCTTCTACTTTTCTTTCTTCAAAATAGCTTTCAAGAAAATCATTAAGTACTTTTTCTTGCTTATCTGTCAGACCAATCGACATACCTTCTACTGCATAACAATCAACAACTTGTTCAACACGAGCAGGGGTGTGTGTATCCACAACAAGAGAGTCAAAATCCACATCAGTTTCATTTTGAGGATCGTTTGTTTTGTTCCAAGCCACAAAGCTAGAGCTGTCTTTAGCCTCGATAACTAAAGCGATGAAATCATCAGGAGTGTTTGGCTTAACAAGAGAGAAATAAACTTTGTTGCCTTCTACTTGGATTTCCTCAGCATCAACTTCCATTTCTTGAAACACAGGAAGATAAAGCTGTTCAAAGTTAGAGTTCATAACATTCATTAGAAATTCACTCCCAAAAACACAGCGATAGAAACCAAAATAGAGAAGGCCGTTAGAGTTTTAGCATCCTCAATCAGACGCTTTTTAAATAACTTCTTGTTTTGATTGCGGATTAACTTTTTAACTAATCCTTGTTGATTTGCTAGATTGTTCTGTTGCATAATTACCTCGGAATTTGTTCCAAAGCCCATGTTTGATTTCGACGTCTGCATGGGCTTTTTGTTTTCTGGATGAAATAATAATAACAATGTTATTAATATTGTTCAATAGTAATGTTATTAATAATTGCAAAATAAAATTATTTTTTTAATAATAATGCTGTTAAAAAGCCCCGCATAGTGCAGGGCTGAATGGAGTTTGTTATGACACAAGAGCAAAAATATAACTTAGCGTTAGCTCTAATTTCTCAGGGCGTGACTAATCTTAATGATGTACAGAATTTTATTGATGGATTGGACTTAAATCACGAGAAAGTATCAGCAAAGGGTTCGGCATGGGTAGGATCGGAAGATAAATCAGATGGTGGTATCCATTTTGACAAAGAAGTAAAAATGACTATCAGTTGCCCTAAAGAGCATCATTTAAACATTTTAAACCTTGTCCAAAAATACTCTTTAGACAAGGGGTTGGGTGAAGTTGAGATTGAGAAAAGCTGGGTGATCTAATATGGAAGTCTAACTCTAACATTACCCACAGGGTTACTTTTACGCTTGATTTCGCTCTTCACCTCTTTAAGAGAATCATTGTAAGTCTTAACCCAATCATAGCTTGAGGTTGGGTTTAGTTTAGAGTTGTTAGCAAACTTGGCTTTGGTTATTTCTAAGGCTATTGCTTCTATCGTTGCATCATTCATTATTTTCTCCGCCCGATCTGTTGTATGGACTGTGTCGGGTGCACAGTTTGATTTTGTTGTAATGGTTGTGTATTTTTAAAATAGAGTGAGGGGTGATGACGACCATCACCCCTCGGATTTATACAAACCAAGAGCAGATTGCAATTAGTGCGTAAAGGTTGATTTTTACTTTTAATTTAAAACCTGTCTTAGTTTGTAACGTCAATGAAAACATGGCATTTACCTTGTAATTCACTGGCGAGCGCTCACCAATTAAAGTCGGTGAATTTATATAGCGATTTGCCAACCGCTTGCCCTTAAAGTGTGCGCACACTGTCGGGGCGGCAGCTTCCTATTAAAAACTGACATCCGTCCTACTCCCAGAGCAGTGTTTTTAATAGTTCACCTTTAGCGGAGTATCAATCCGCAATTCGAGATTGATAGTCTCGAATACCTTAAGCCTCAAGCATTCGTGTTTGGGGCTTATTTATTCACCGAAAGCAACTAAACTGTTGCTACACATTTGCCTAGCTTTATCTTCTGCTGAAATATTTTCACTACTTAATCTTGGATAAGAACCAATATCTTTATAGTATTGAACACCCTTATCAACACATTGATAGTATTGGTTATTATAGTCATCACCATCATTGCTACTACATCCAGCCAAAACCAGTACAGCAACCCCTAAAGCTAAATTTTTCATAAACCCTCTGTTTTTTATTGATCAATATGCCTACTTGGTGGAATTATCTCAATAACAGGAACAACTGACTCAACCTCATTCATATCAAAAGTACTTCTTTCGCTACTATTGATTGATAGTAAGTGTAAAACTGAGCCAATAACGCCTATATATTCTTTTATCACTCGATCACCATTTTTTAATGCTACTTCAACAAATTCAGTAACATGAGGTGTTGCCTGTGGGTCACATACAAAGAACCAACCATTTCTAATCACTGGATACATTGAGTTACCTGTGCCTTGAATAGCGTAGGCATCTTTACTTGCATCTAAAGATGGAACATAGCCATGATTTTCATGGTTAACCTCTTCAGACTCCAGTTTACGGTAATATCCATTCTCGTCCATCTTTTCAAAGGCTTTAACTGATACGAGGCGACCACTTCTTTCTGTATTCGGGCGTTCAACATGATGAACTCTGCCAGCTCTATCAACAACAGATTGTAATTCTTCTGCTAAATCGGGACTTATCTCGCTTGGAGAAACGTTGAAATAAGAAGATAGCTTAATGAGAGCATCTAGGTTCAAAGGGGTTCTACCATTTAAATATGCACTAAAAGCTCCTTGGGTAGACCAACCACAACCATCTGCAACATCTTCTTGAGATACCTTACGGTTATTTGCTTTCTCTTTGTCTTTAAATTCCATCCACACCTTTTTAAGACGCTCAGCATCCGCTTGTCGTTCTTGTGATATTTGACGTTTTGTCATGGTGCACATTCTTTTTAAGCCTTTGATACTTACATAATAATAACGCTGTTATTAAACTACAAATAACAATGTTATTGCAAGCTATTAATAGTGATGTTATTATTTTATAGTTTTTAATAGTAAAGTTAGTGAAATGAAAACAGTACCGTTAATCTCATTGATAGACAGCCAAGGGAGGCAAGCAGTTGCCGACAAGATTGGTTGTCACCTAACACTGGTAAACCAAGTTATCTCAAAAAAGAGAGAGGTTTATGCAGTTGTTGATGAAAGTGGAGATGTAATTGACCACTGCTATGAAGTGCGAGATTTTCCAAATAAGAAGATTTCAAATGCCAAGAAAAAGAAAACCTCAGTTGCTACCAACAACTGAGGTTTGTTGTTCAAAACTTATGGAGCAATGAACATGAATATGATTACACAATTTAATCACAACCAAAAGAGCATGACAAGTCCAGAGATTTCAGACTTACTTCAGTCACGTCATGATGTCGTGAAGAAATCTATTGATCGCCTTGTTGAACGTAATGTAATTGTCCAACCACCAATGGTGGATGAACAATTTAAGGATTCGATGGGAAGAATTCGAACAACTCAGGTTTATGTATTCACAGGTGAGCAAGGAAAGTTAGACAGCATCACCGTTGTCGCACAGCTTTGCCCTGAATTTACAGCAGCACTTGTAAAACGTTGGTACGAACTAGAAAACCAACAACAACTCCCACAGTCATTTGCTGAAGCACTTCAACTCGCAGCAGACCAAGCGAAACAACTTGAACTGCAAGCACCTAAAGTTAATTTCTACGACAAATTAGCAGATCGAACCACCTTGATGAATGCAACTCAAGTCGCTCAAAAAATTAAGATGTCTGCCCAGAAGCTCAATAAGATTTTAGACACGCTCAATGTCTACAGTCATGCCGTGAAGCGTGGTCGTGTATTTAAGCAATGGTTTATAGATCAGGGCTATGGAGAGCTGAAAGAGACAGATTTAGGCTACTCACAAGCAATGTTCACGACAAAGGGTGAGCAATGGGTATTTGAGCAATTAACGAATGAGGGCATCATTTAATGAGTTTTATTCCTAATTCTTTTCAGCTACCCAATGCTTTTGTTGATGAAGCAATGAGTCGTTTAAGCCCAACAGCTAATATGCTTTATATCGTGATTGTTCGTAAGACTCGTGGTTGGCAAAAGAACGAAGATGCAATTTCTTTAAGTCAATTTGAAAAGATTACAGGCCTATCTCGTAAGACTGTGATCAAGGCTTTAAACGAATTAATTTCTTATGGATTTGTTGAAGAATATGAGCAAAAAAATGCAAAAGCGCCTAAATCTTACTCTCTAAACACTAGTGTATTTTCTACACTAGTAGAATCTCCACTAGTGGAAAATTTACACCCCACTAGTGGAGAAATTCCACCAGTTACTAGTGGAAAAATTCCACACACAAAAACAACTACAAAAACAACTAATACAAAAACAATAGATATATGTAGTGAACCTGCTAAAAAAACTCGTTCAGTCTCTGAGAAATCTAAGAAGTTTTCATTTGAAAAATCACTCTTAAAACTTGGAGCAAACAAACAGTTCGTATCTGAATTCATGGAAGTACGAAAAGCGAAACGTGCAGTCGATTCAGAAACCGCATTTAAGCGTTTTATCTCTGAACAACAAAAATCAGGTAAGTCACTTGATGAAGTCCTAGAACTCTGCATTGTGAACTCTTGGAAAAGTTTTAATGCATCGTGGAATCAACCACCAGTTGCTAAACAACAACCCGAAGCACCTAAAAGACGTT
>NZ_VTDQ01000060.1 GCF_015627175.1 Acinetobacter pollinis
TCTCCATAAAAGTTATGCTGGCGACAATAGCGAGAGTGAACCACCTGATCCCTTCCCGAACTCAGAAGTGAAACCTCTTAGCGCTGATGGTAGTGTGGGGTTACCCATGTGAGAGTAAGTCATCGCCAGCATCTAATTCCTAAAAAGCCTCCGTAAGGAGGCTTTTTTTATGCGTTTTAATTATGATCTAATTCAGAATGAATTTTATTATTTAAAAGTCTAACTTGAGATATTTATTATTAAAAATAAATATCTCTTTTATAGCTCTTATGAAACTAAATGACTTTTTGAATTAAGCAGTAGTAAAATCCATCGCCAAACAGATCGACTGGAAGTAATTGTCGACCAAATTTTTGCTTAATTCCCCAATGATTATTAATTGGTATTTCTTTTGCATCTATATGATTAGAAAAGAAATTTTCCATTTGGTTCTCATTTTCAATTTTTAAAATTGAGCAAGTGATATACAAAAGATATCCACCTATGGAAAGTTGATTCCACATATTATTCAAGATTTTTTCTTGTAATTCTACTGTTTGAGTAATATCAGACATTTTTCTTAAAAGTTGAATATCAGGATGTCTTCGGATTACACCAGTTGCAGAACAAGGAGCATCCAGCAAAATAATATCAATATTTTCTTTTGACTGCCATGTTGTTGCATCTGAATTGATGAGCTCAATATTACTGTTATTCAGTTTTAAACGATAAAGGTTTTCTTGTATTCTTTGAATTCTATTTTCATTATTATCTAAAGCAATAAGTTTATTTACTTTGAATTTTTCAAGAATATGAGTAGTTTTTCCACCTGGTGCAGCACATGCATCAATGATGGTTTTACCATCAAGCTTCTTATCAAATATTTCGCTAGCTAGTTGAGCATTCTCATCTTGCACAAAAAACAGGCCCTCTTTGAATCCTGGTAATTGAGTTATAGGGATTGCTGAGAAAATCTGTAAGCCGCTCTGAGAAAAATTACATTTTTTAGCCTCAATATGATTTTCCTCTAATAAAGCTAAATAATTATTTCTAGTAGTTTGTTTTTGATTAACACGGATAGTGAGAGGAGCATACTCTTTGAGCGCCAAACATAAATCTTGTATCTGCTCTGGCCAATCTCTTTTTAATCTTTTATATAACCAACTTGGTAGTCCATGTGCATTAACAATGATCTGTTTAAAGTTTTCTTGATCTCTAGAAACCTTTCTTAGAACTGCATTTACAACACCGCTTAAAGGAGAAAAACCTAGTTGTTTAACAGCGGTTACTGTCTCAGATATACTTGCATGAGGGGGAATTCTTGTAAATATTAGTTGGTATATACCAAGATAGATAAGTCCTTCAACGTATGGGTTATTTAAATCTTTTTTTAATAAGGGTAGTGAAGCTGCTTTTATATTATACCAATAGCGCAGTGTACCTAATACCAGTTGGTGGAAAAGTGCTCGATCTTTTTCTGTAATATTATTTAGTTGGTCATCTAGAAGTTTTGATAAGGATTCACCCTCTTGAACTTTAGATAGAAGATAGCCTACTTTTGCTCTTAAGTTAAATTGTAATGGATTCATATGAGCACCTGACCAACTGCTAATTTTTGAGTTTGTAAAATTTGTTCTGAATTAAGAGGTTTTCCTCCAGGCCATTGTAAATTTGTGAGAGTAATCACTGTATTTTTACCACATAAAATACTGACTCCACTATGGTCAATATCTAAAATAGTACCAACCTGTAGATTGTCTAATTCATTACTATTTTTAGGATGACTAACCTTTCCCTTCCAAACTCTAATATTTTCTGCTGAGAGTTGTATAAAAGCAACAGGCCATGGATTAAATGCGTTGATGTTACAAACGATCTGTGTCGCTTCAACATTCCAATCAATTTGAGCTTCTTGCTTCGTTAACTTACTGGCATAAGTTACTTCATCATCTTTTTGTATTTGTCGTTGAGCTAATAATTCATTCAAGTGCGTTACAGATGATACTGTTTCAACAATAGCTTCAGCACCAAGTAAAGATAATTTATCATGTAGCGTAGATGTACTATCGTCTGATTCTATTGAGCACGATTTCTTAAGCAACATATCCCCAGTATCTAAACCAGCTGCCATTTTCATAATCGTGATACCAGTTTCTTTATCTTGAGCGGCAATTGCACGCTGAATGGGTGCAGCCCCACGCCAGCGAGGTAAAAGTGATGCATGAATATTCAGACAGCCGTATTTAGGCATATCCAAAATAGCTTGAGGTAAAATGATTCCGTATGCTGCAACAATCATTATATCTGCATTTAGAGATTCTAATTGTTTTTGTGCTTGAATTCCTTCCTCAGTAGAACTTCTAAAATTTAATGGTTGAAAAACTGGAATATTATGATTTATAGCAACTTGCTTTACTGCTGAAGGTGTCAGTTTTTGGCCACGGCCAGACTTTCGATCAGGTTGGGTGTAAACGGCCACGACAGTATGGTTAGTTTGAAGAAGTGCATTTAAGGCTGTTGCAGCGAATTCAGGCGTACCTGCAAATATAATTCTCAAGCTAAAGTCTCTATTTCTAACAATTGGATAACTCTTATTATAACACCTCCTAAATTTTCTAAATCTTTTTTCAATATTTTAAAAATAATGCATATGTACTTTTTTTATACATAAAAATAGTTTATTTGTATCAGATTATTAAGAAAATAATATCACTTGCTAGGTATTTTATGAATATAAATTCATTTATTATCATATTATGATTTGATTGATGCATTTTTTATATTTATTATAAATTATAGTAAATAATATAATATATCTGATAACTGGTTATCAGATATAATTTCAGTATAATGTATAAATATACACCAATAATAGTATGTAACTAAGAGTATTAACTATGAATAAAATTTATAAAATTGTTTGGAATGCAACACTAGGTACATGGGTGGTTGCTTCTGAAATGGTTAAGTCAAAGAAAAAAACTGCTAAAGCTATTGTTGGTGGGACAGCATCAATAGTGTTAATTACTTTTTCACAGGGTGCTTTTGCGTTGGGGGAGGGAAGTGGAAATGGTGTTAGTGCAACTCCAAAAAGTACAACCAATGCTACATGTCCTACACCAACAGCAACGTATACTGCTGATATTGCATTAGGTTGTGGTGCAACAGCAACAAGCAATAATTCTGCGCAAGGTGGGGACTCTGCAACAAATTCTTTTGGTGCTGTGGCAATTGGTAGCAGTGATAACAGAGGACTTGCTAATGCATCGTATACGATTAACGGCACAACCTATAATACAAAATCAACCACTGCTGCTGGTACTCAGACAGTAGCCATTGGTTCTGGTGTACGTGCTTTAAAAGGTGAGTCGACGGCAATTGGTAATGACTCTGATGCTATCGGTTTTGCTTCTATAGCAATTGGTGGTGATGATATTGGCAGTGTGAGTGATGCAACGAAAACTGGTTATCAATCTGTTACTGGTACTGCATTAGATACCAATAAAGGTCAATATGGTAATGGTGGCTTGACAGGAGGTTACCGTACAACTGCATCGGGCGATGCGTCGATGGCTATTGGAATGAATGCTAGATCAGCAGGTGATTTATCTACAGCGTTTGGTACACAAGCAAAAGCAATGGCTAACTCTGCATTAGCAGTTGGAACAACTGCTAATGCTTCAGGCGCTGGCTCTACGGCTCTTGGTGTAAACTCAAGTGCATCAGCAGATAAAACAGTTGCATTAGGAGCAAATTCACAAGCGACTATAGCAAATGGTATTGCATTAGGTGCTGGCTCAGTTGCATCTACTGCAAGCGGTGTAGCTGGTTATGACCCATCTACAGGCTCAAACTCGTCAAATAGTTCAAGTGCTTGGAAATCTACAACTGCTGCGGCATCTGTTGGTAATGGTTCAACACTTACCCGCCAAATTACAGGTCTTGCAGCAGGTCAACAAGATACTGATGCAGTTAATGTTGCACAACTAAAGCAAACTAAGACATATACTGATACTTTAGCAAATAGCATAGCGAATGTCCTAGGTGGAAATGCTTCTGTAACAAATGGCTCAATTAGTATGAGTAACATCGGTGGCACAGGAAAAAGTACACTTAATGATGCTATAGCGAGCGTACAAACTACAGCGACGCAAGCAAAAACTACTGTTACTAAAGGCGATAATATTGAAGTTGCAACGAACCTAAATGCTGATGGTAGTACAAATTATACAATTACTACAGCAAAAGCTTTAAAAGCCAATAGTTTAGCTACGGGTGATACTACAGTAAATAATAACGGTTTAACTATTAGTAATGGACCAAGTATCACAAAAAGTGGAATTAATGCAAATGGAACCTCAGTAACTGGAGTTGCTGCTGGTACCATTTCATCAAGCTCTACAGATGCTGTTAATGGTAGCCAAATTTCAGCAATCTCTAATTCTACAAAAACCTTACTTGGCGGTAATGCTAAAGTGGGTACGGACGGTACGGTTACGACTACAGATATTGGTGGTACAGGCCAGTCTACAGTTAGTGATGCAGTTGCAAGTGTAAAAGCAGCAGGTGCAGCAGCACAGGCTACAGCAGATAAAGGTTTAAACTTTAAAGCAAATAATGGTACAGCAGATAAAGTTTCCCTTGGTGAAACTGTAACACTTGCTGATGGAACCAATACAACAGCAACTTACGATTCTTCAAGCAATACCTATAAGTACAGTGTGGTCGATGCACCTGTATTCTCAGGCGTAGTTAAAGCCAATGGTTTTGATGCAAATGGTCAAAAAGTTACCAATGTAGGTAACGGTACGATTGGTAGCAATTCCACAGACGCAGTAACAGGTGGTCAAATTTCAACCATCTCTAACTCTACAAAAACGTTGCTTGGCGGTAATGCTAAAGTAGGTACGGATGGTACGGTTACGACTACAGATATTGGTGGGACAGGTCAATCTACAGTTAGTGATGCAGTCGCGAGTGTAAAAGCAGCTGGTGCAGCAGCACAGGCTACAGCAGATAAAGGTTTAAACTTTAAAGCAAATAATGGTACAGCAGATAACGTTGCCCTTGGTGAAACTGTAACACTTGCTGATGGAACCAATACAACAGCAACTTATGACGCATCAACCAATACCTATAAGTACAGTGTGGTCGATGCGCCTGTATTCTCAGGTGTGGTTAAAGCCAATGGTTTTGATGCAAGTGGTCAGAAAATCACGGATGTAGGTAACGGTACAATTGGCGCTAACTCTACAGATGCGGTGAATGGTGGTCAGATCTCAACCATCTCTAACTCTACAAAAACGTTGCTTGGCGGTAATGCTAAAGTAGGTACGGACGGTACGGTCACCACTACAGATATTGGTGGAACAGGTCAATCAAATCTGAGCGATGCAGTCGCGAGTGTGAAAGCAGCAGGTGCAGCAGCACAGGCTACAGCAGATAAAGGTTTAAACTTTAAAGCAAATGATGGAACGACTCATAACGTTGCTTTAGGGGATACGATCACTCTTGCTGATGGAACCAATACAACTGCAACTTTTGATACGACAACCAATACCTATAAGTACAGTGTTGTCGATGCGCCTGTATTCTCAGGTGTGGTTAAAGCCAATGGTTTTGATGCAAGTGGTCAGAAAATCACGGATGTAGGTAACGGTACGATTGGTGCCAATTCTACAGACGCAGTAACAGGTAGCCAGATCTCAACAATTTCTAACTCAACACAAGCTTTGCTAGGTGGCAATGCTAAAGTGGGTACAGATGGCACAGTTACGACTACAGATATTGGTGGAACAGGTAAATCAAATCTGAGCGATGCAGTTGCAAGTGTGAAAGAAGCAGGTGCAGCGGCACAGGCTACAGCAGATAAAGGTTTAAACTTTAAAGCAAATAATGGTGCTACAGATAATGTTGCTCTTGGTGAAACTGTAACACTTGCTGATGGAACCAATACAACAGCAACGTATGACGCATCAACCAATACCTATAAGTACAGTGTTGTCGATGCCCCTGTATTCTCAGGTGTAGTTAAAGCCAATGGTTTTGATGCAAGTGGTCAGAAAGTTACCGATGTAGGTAACGGTACGATTGGTGCCAATTCTACAGATGCAGTAACAGGTGGCCAGATCTCAGCAATTTCTGAATCAACGCAAGCATTACTAGGTGGTAATGCTAAAGTGGGTACAGATGGTACAGTTACCACTACAGATATTGGTGGAACAGGTAAATCAAATCTGAGCGACGCAGTTGCAAGTGTAAAATCTGCAGGTGCAGCAGCACAGGCTACAGCAGACAAAGGTTTAAACTTTAAAGCGAATGATGGGACAGCTCATAATGTTGCCTTAGGAGATACAGTTACTCTTGCTGATGGAACCAATACGACTGCAACTTTTGATACAACAACGAATACATATAAGTACAGTGTTGTCGATGCACCTGTATTCTCAGGTGTAGTTAAAGCCAATGGTTTTGATGCGAGTGGTCAGAAAGTTACCGATGTAGGTAACGGTACGATTGGTGCCAATTCTACAGATGCAGTAACAGGTGGCCAGATCTCAACAATTTCTAACTCAACACAAGCTTTGCTAGGTGGCAATGCTAAAGTGGGTACGGACGGTACGGTCACCACTACAGATATTGGTGGAACAGGTAAATCAAATCTAAGTGATGCAGTTGCAAGTGTAAAATCTGCAGGTGCAGCAGCACAAGCCACAGCAGATAAAGGTTTAAACTTCAAAGCGAATGATGGGACATCTCATAATGTTGCTTTAGGGGATACAATTACTCTTGCTGATGGAACCAATACAACTGCAACTTTTGATACGGCAACAAATACCTATAAGTACAGTGTTGTCGATGCCCCTGTATTCTCAGGTGTGGTTAAAGCCAATGGTTTTGATGCGAGTGGTCAGAAAGTTACTAATGTAGGTAACGGTACGATTGGTGCCAATTCTACAGACGCAGTAACAGGTGGCCAGATCTCAACAATTTCTAACTCAACACAAGCTTTGCTAGGTGGCAATGCTAAAGTGGGTACAGATGGCACAGTTACGACTACAGATATTGGCGGGACAGGTAAATCAACACTTAATGATGCGATTGCAGCAGTTTCTTCTGCAGGCGATGCGAAAAATGCAGAAACTGGCAACTCGGTTGCATCTGCATTGGGTGGTGGATCTCAATATGATGCAACGACTGGAAAAGTATCGAGTCCTGTTTATCAAGTGAATGGAAAAGATCAAACAGGCGTAGAAGGTGCAATTAAAGCATTAGATCAAGGATTTACTGTTTCAAGTAATGGGAATAATGCTCAAGCAGTAAAAGCTGGTGATACGATTGACATTGGTATAGCAAAAGATGAGAAGAACCTAACAGTCAATAAAACAGGTAATGATATTACCTATGCACTTAACCGTAATTTAGATGTAGATAGCCTTACTGCTGGTAATACAACTTTAGATACCAATGGTGTGAAAGTTACAGATGCAAGCGGGAATACAACACAAGTTGGTGCTTCTGGAACAACTGTGAAAGATGCTTCAAATAATGTAGCGACTTATGGTGCGACATCTACAGAATATAAAGATGCAGACAATAAAGTACTTACTACTGTAGGTAAGGATGGTCTAAGTGTTGCAGGTGGCCCAAGTATTACTTCATCGGGTATTGATGCTGCTGGAAAAGAAATTACGAATCTTAAAGCCGGTTCAATCCAATCTGGTTCGACAGATGCAGTAACGGGTGGACAAGTTGCAGAAATACAAACAAGTCTACAACAACAGCTTGGGACACTTGGGACGAATACTGTTCAGTATGCAACCAATAGTGATGGTAGTGTAAACTACAATAGTATTGTCGCTGGCAACGGCAAAGGGACAGCAGTCACTACGGGTACAGATAGTTATGGAAATAGTGTTGTCACTGGTGGTGGAACAACAATTTCAAACGTAGCAAATGGTGTGAGTGCATCAGATGCTGTGAATAAAGGACAGCTTGATTCAGCAATTAGCAGTAACATCACAAATGTAAAAGATGGTAACGGCAATGGCGTAAGTGTTACTGGCCAAGTGGTTAACCAAAATTATAGTGCAACAAATCCTAATCAAGATTCACTTTTCTTGACCTATGATAAAGCAGGTCAGACTACAAGTGATCAGTTAACGATTGGCGAAACTGTTCAGAAAATGAATAAAGAAGGTGTGAAGTTCGCCCATACCAATAGCACAAGTGGTAAAGACTCTAGCGCAGGTGGTGAAAACTCGACTGCTTTAGGTGTCAATGCAATTGCTGGTTCAAATGCGAACAATTCTGTTGTTATTGGTAATAACTCAAGTGTGACGGGTGCTTCATCGGTAGCAATTGGTGATGGCGCTGTTGCTTCAGGAAACCAATCTATCAGTATTGGTACAGGTAACCAAGTGACTGGAAATAACTCAGGTGCCTTTGGTGATCCATCTATTATTAATGGTGCAAATAGTTACTCTGTGGGTAACAACAATACCATTAGTACAGACAATACTTTCGCTTTAGGTAATGATATTACTCAAACGACAGCAGGTTCGGTTGTTTTAGG
>NZ_VTDQ01000007.1 GCF_015627175.1 Acinetobacter pollinis
CACACAGGAGTTACTAGAACATCATGGGCATCAGATTTTATGGTTACCGCCTTATAGCCCTGATTTGAATTCTATTGAAAAGACTTGGGCATGGATTAAGAAAAAGAGAAAAGAATGGCAAGAGGATTGTATTGATCGACTCTTTCAGATGTTTTTTCATTTTTGTATGAGTAATTAGATTGTTTGACTATATTTTATAAGAATAAATGAAATGAAGCTTTTAAATATTATGCAACTGATAAAAATTTACTTATGCTATAAAAAGTTATATTGATGATACGAGCTTTCATCCATGAATGAGCAAAAAACGAAACTTCATAAAATTAATGCCAAACTAGATAGAATAGGAAACTTTGCAGTTGAGGCATTTCATTACCTCGCATTATTTATTATTGGATGTTTAATTGCATGGTCAGCAGTACATACGACCATTAATATCTTTACAGAAAAGTCATTTGCATCTATTGATGATATTCTTCTCCTGTTCATTTACTTAGAACTTGGCGCGATGGTCGGTATTTACTTTAAAACCAACCATATGCCTGTACGATTTTTAATTTACATTGCAATTACTGCACTCACCAGATTACTTATTTCTGTAATTCAGCACGACCATAAAGCGGATGTTGGTTTGCTCATTGTTTCTGGCGCGATTCTTATTCTTGCACTTGCCATATTTATTGTACGTTATGCTTCTTGGCATTATCCATCTATTGTCAAAGATAAAAACTCTATACCTCGCCATCTAAAACCTGAAGATGACGAGCTTGCATAATGCAATATAGAAAAAGCGGTAAATACCGCTTTTTCTACCCATTAAAATGTAGAAATACCTGACCACTCCAAGAAGCGATATAACCAATATCTCATTTTCGATGAATCTTCATACTTTTCGTAATTTACACTCATTTGCTGACCATTCAAATTTGACCACGATGTATTAAAATAACTTTCAGCATCTTTAAATACTTTCAACTGGTTTGAACCAATTACTCGTAAGTCAGTTTCTAAATTATAATTTTTTAAATTACGTGCTGTTAAATTTGCAGAACCTAGCAACATTTCACTCTCTGCATTGCCACGCTTAATTACCAGTTTACTATGGCATTGTTCACCATGAGTATCACACCAACGTACAGGAACACCTGCCTGATGAAGTTCCATTGCCACCTGACGATTTGGCATTCCAACTTTCTGATGACCAAAAGCATCTTTATTCGGATCTAATAGAATATTTAAGTGAACACCACGTTCCTGTGCTGCTTTTAATGCTTCAATAATTTGACGCTCAGATAAATAAAACATTGCCATTTGAAGGGTTTCACCACGCTGAGTGCCTTGAATAAGTTTCAAAACAGCACGATAAATTGCCTCTTCGGTTAACACCTGTACCTGAGGTAATTGATGATTAGCTTCTTCACCCCCCATAAGTACTGCAGGTAAAGTACCACCAGACATTTGAGCGACTGGCTGTTCAGTATTTAATACATCTACAGCCGCTGCACCAGTAACGACCAAAGCAGCATTGTCATGTCTAGAACTACCCGCATGAATATTTTGCGATGTTACTAAAGCCTGCCATCCACGGGGCGTATCTACGACCAGAGTCTTGCGATGGTTCGCTTTAAAATTTAACAAGTTTAAATAACTGCGTATTGTAACTTTTTCGTCGCCAAAAGGATTTGCTAACCAACCTCTTTGATTATTATTGCCTAAATTCTGACAGCACAAGTACCACAAACCAGACCATGCTGGATTAGATGCTCTTAAAGGCGTTAAGTTTGTTTCAATGAGATCCACACCAACACGGCGTAATTTCACATATTGCTCAGGTGCAAAGCCACCATACATAGAGTTAATAGGATCAGTAAGTACAGTAATTGAAATATTCGGTTGCAAAGCACGCTTGCGAATTAAAGCTTCAGCAAGCTCTTTCGTTAAAGCACGTTGTTTCTGCTTAGACTCCCCAACCTCATCATTAAGTAAGAACATATCCAACACAATGGTCGTTTTGGCTTCATTAATCATTTTTAGCATTTCATCAAAGATTTGATGATGCTGTTCTTGTTGCCCTTGAGCATTTAAATAAGTCTGATCAGACAAAAATTGTGCATCTGTATAGTGCAACGGACCTGCATAGTCTAGCCCTACTGGTATAGGTTTTACTGTATGATAAATTGCAGATGAAGCATAGCCCACCAATAAAACGCCAGCAATCAAACACGTATACTGTTTTTTTGACCAATTTAATTTATGATGAATTCTTTGAAAAATACGCATATTAAAAAACCTAACCCTATGTTTTTAGGCTAGGTTTTCTAAACAACTTTTTCAAGCTTATTTTAGTGAAATTTTAGAAATTAAAATCCACACCTACTGTGAAGTTTCGCCCAATTTGTGGCACATTCGCAATGAATGACTCATGTTGATAAACTTTACTATCTAATAAATTATTCGCTTTGGTATATATACGATATCCCATATTTTTTGGGAGTACGCCACTGTAGGCAAAGCCTAAATTTAACATATTATAACTCTGTCCATCTGTTTCATAACTTGCAATATCATCTTGTTTAAATACATGATAATACTCTGCTGAACCTGTATATCCATTGCCAAAGTCTGCATTTACTCGTGCACCCAAGCGACCACCTGGTATACGTGGTGCATTACCTGCATCTTCTAATTTGCCACGTACATAGTCTCCAAATAAGCCAACCGTATAACGTGGTGAAAGCATATAAGAAATATCTCCATCTACACCATAAAGACGTGCCTCAGACTGTGTATATTGAATTAAACGGAAATCTTGATAGCGATCTAAAGTATTGGCATAAATAAAGTTATCAAACCAATTGTGGAATACACTCACATTATATTTCAAACGATCATTGTCAAAGTGAAAGCCCAATTCAAGATTATTTGATTTTTCTGTATC
Organism: Acinetobacter pollinis; assembly: GCF_015627175.1. Classification (GTDB taxonomy): domain Bacteria; phylum Pseudomonadota; class Gammaproteobacteria; order Pseudomonadales; family Moraxellaceae; genus Acinetobacter; species Acinetobacter pollinis. The sequence goes on from NZ_VTDQ01000007.1 coordinate 2,939, forward strand.
TAAATGGTCATCGCCTAGCTCATAAGTATTTGTTGCCATGTGCTTACCATTTGAGTATAACTCTTGTGCCATAGGCAAACGTTCTTGATGTGAAGCTGTTAAAGACAGCTTATAGTTTGGAACAAACTCCCAATCCGTAGAACCGGCAATAGAATAAGCAGTACCTTCAAAATTTTTCGCATCAGGATTAATATTTGCACGTTTTACATCAATCTTTTGGTGATCGATACGTGAAGACACTTGAAAATGAAGTTGATTCCACTGTTTTTGTTGTAAAGCAAATAAACTATATTTTTGGGTGGTTGTCGGATCCATTAACGCCTCATCGCCCCCAATGGTCAGCTTTTGTTGCGTATATTGTGTACCAAACTGACCTTTCCAGCCTGCCCATGCCTCATTATCTAATGTAATACGCGCATCGGTACCACGACTTTTAAAGGTCGTATCTGGTGTATCACCATCCATTTCTTGATGCTGATAGTCTGTATAGTTGACTTGTCCGGCTAGTTTTGAAAAACCTGTAAAAGGATCGTTCAACTCTGACTTTATCGCATAACGTTTTTCTTTTAAATTAATCCATGATAATGCGCCATCATCTTCCTCTTGAGCATGTCCACAAGAGTCTGCGGTAAATCCTGTTTTAGTATTATTAATTTCACATGCACCATAGGCTGCATTATCACCAGGAATACCATAGCGATCATGCCTTTCGCTATAGGATATGCCTGTAAAACCACGGTCATAAATCCAAGAAAGCCCCACGTTATAATCATGCGATTTTGCAAATGTACTGTCTTGACGACGATCCAATGTTTGCAAATCTTGAGGAAGAATATAATTGTTGGCATCACGATTTAGACCGCCTATACGCAATGCAACCTGATCACCTAACCCAATCGTTGCATTGCCCGAATATAGCATCTCATCACTTGCTGTGTTATAGCGTGCACCTATGCGCCCTTCATAACCTTTTTCAGGCATTTGTGTAGGAATCTTATTATCGACCACATTAATTAAACCACCTACAGACCCCGCACCATACAATAATGCCTCAGGGCCTTTCAAAATTTGAATCTCTTGTGCAGAGTTTGGATCTACAGTGACAGCATGATCTGGAGACACAGAAGAAACATCTAGCGCATCTCCACCATTTTCAGTGATTTTGACACGTGCCCCATCTAAACCACGAATAACAGGTCTACTTACACCTCCAGTATATTGAGCAGCATATACCCCTGACTGACCATTGAGCGCATTCCCAATGGTGGTTGCACCTTCGATCAACTGCTTTTGTTGTAAAACATGATCACCTGCTGTTGTATCCAACAGAGAACTTGGCGTTTTATCTGCTTTTAATTCGATTGGAGATAAACGATCTACCACTGATGAATCTGCCACTTGTTCAGCAAAAGCACTCTGCATGGCAACAGAAAGTAAAGACAATACAAATAAATGCTGTTTAATATACATAATTCAGGCCCAATTTTAATTATAGTTATGTTATAACATATTTATTAATTTACAAGATTTTTCTAAAGTTATTGTTTTTTATACGTTTTATAAAAAAATAATCTATTTTAAAGCCAATAACTTATGACCATTAAGTCGAAGATCCTCATTTGTATAAATTATTGTTCAAATTAAAATAGATGGCATATAATTTTTAAAAAAGAGAAACAAAAAAACGTAAATTAAGTTTCAATACCAATATAAAATGCTATATAAATCACATAAAAAATCTTTTTTATTTAAAAAATCAATGAAATTTTAAATTTCACCACAAAAAACGTTCAGTAACTTCTTGTGTTGAACTACTATTTAATTGTAAAAATATGAATATAAGAAACGCTAAGATGTCTAAAACAAACGATAGAAATAGATCAAGGACACGGTGATGATATGAAAACAACTGCAATTACCTTAAGTACAAACCCCACATTTGTGACTGAAGACGTCGCCTATATACAAGCTATTGGCGGAGAGTTTTTATTTGTATTTTCTGAAAAAAAACCCACCAATTTGAATCCGAAAGAAGCACATCTCGACACTAAAGTATATGTAGATGGTAAGTTAGGTAAACTATGGGCATGGAAAAAATACTCGTGGAAAACAAAACTTATTGTCTCTAGTTCATAATCTTATAACATCAAAAAATGAACGGAGAGCAAAAATTATAATATAGCATCTGTTTTCACACTCTAAATCGTTGTTTAAAGCCTGAAATATCTATACTCCACACAAGGTTTCATGAGGTTTTTTCCCTACCCCCTTGAGCCTAAGCCATGAAGTGGGCATAATTGAGTGTTTCTAAGTAGTAAGTAAACACTTACTTAAATAATTTTCACAAGTTTTAAATAATAGAAGTTGGACTAAGTACGCCATGATGCGAACTCATTACTGCGGCTCACTCACAGAAGCCCAAATTGATCAAACAGTTACATTATGCGGTTGGGTACACCGTCGCCGCGATCATGGCGGTGTCATCTTTCTTGATATGCGAGACCGCGATGGTCTTGTACAAGTGGTTATCGACCCTGACACGCCTGAAGCATTTGCTACTGCAGATAAAGCACGTTCAGAATTTGTATTAAAAATTACAGGTCGTGTCCGCCGTCGCTATGAAGGCACAGAAAATGCCAATATGGTAAGTGGCCAAATTGAAGTGCTCGGTAAAGACATTGAAGTATTATCTGCTTCTGAAACACCACCATTCCCACTTAATGACGAAAACATCACTGTTTCTGAAGATGTTCGCTTAAAATATCGTTTCTTAGATATTCGTCGTCCTGAGATGCTTGAGCGTTTACGTTTCCGTTCTAAAGTAACAAACCTTATTCGTAACTATTTAGACGGTCACGGTTTCTTAGATGTTGAAACTCCAATTTTAACCAAAGCAACACCTGAAGGTGCACGTGACTATCTTGTACCAAGTCGTGTATCTAACGGTAGCTTCTATGCTTTACCACAGTCACCGCAACTCTTTAAGCAATTACTTATGGTTGGTGGTATAGACCGCTACTATCAAATTGCTAAATGTTTCCGTGATGAAGACTTACGTGCAGACCGCCAACCAGAGTTTACTCAAATCGATGTTGAAACATCATTTTTAAATGATGATGAAATTATGGATTTGATGGAAGGCATGACTGTAAAAATGTTTAAAGATTTACTTAATGTCGAATTTGGTAAATTCCAACGTATGCCATACAGCGAAGCAATGCGCGACTATGCATCAGATAAACCAGACTTACGTATTCCATTAAAACTGGTTGATGTTGCAGACTTAATGCAAGAAGTCGAGTTCAAGGTATTTGCTGGACCTGCAAAAGATCCAAAAGGTCGTATTGCAGCTTTACGCGTACCAAATGCAAGCTCACTTACACGCAGCCAAATCGACGAATATACAAAATTCGTTGGAATTTATGGTGCTAAAGGCCTTGCGTACATTAAAGTCAATGAAATTGAAAAAGGCATTGAAGGGCTTCAATCACCAATTGTGAAGTTTATCGAACCTATTGTTATGCAACTTTTAGAACGCGTTGGCGCGGAAAATGGAGACATTGTCTTCTTTGGTGCAGACAAAGCGAAAGTTGTAAATGATGCAATGGGTGCTTTACGTGTTAAAATTGGTCATGATTTAAACCTTAAAACATGTGAATGGGCACCGCTTTGGGTTGTTGACTTCCCAATGTTTGAAGAAACAGATAATGGTAAATGGACATCTGTACACCACCCATTTACATTGCCAAAAAGTAGCGTAGAAGATGTGAAAAACAATCCAGGTGAAGCTCTATCTGTTGCTTACGATATGGTTTTAAATGGTACAGAGATTGGTGGTGGTTCTTTACGTATTCACACTCTCGAAATGCAAAAAGCAATTTTTGAAGCGCTTGGTATTTCGGATGAAGAAGCAGAAGATAAATTTAGCTTCTTACTGAATGCATTAAAGTTCGGTGCACCTCCGCATGGTGGTTTAGCATTTGGCTTAGACCGTCTTGTGATGTTAATGACAGATGCAAGTTCTATTCGTGATGTTATTGCATTCCCTAAAACGAAGACTGCAGAGTGTCCTCTGACAGAAGCACCGGCTCCTGTAGAAGCAACACAGCTTCGTGATTTAGGTATTCGCCTGCGTGAACAACCTAAAAAAGATGCTTAAATAATGAAATAAAAGACCCTGCTTCGCAGGGTTTTTTATTAATTGTGCTTCATGTTTCACAATGGCATAATATAGACATATATTAATAGGGAGTTCATTCTATGGCTATGCGCCCAGAAGTACGTCGTCGTGCATTGGTCATCATTGTGTTTTCTATAGTACAGTGGTGCATTATGAACTACATCATTCATAATGAACTATTTAATATGACTACTTATCAACGCATTTTATACTTCTGTGTTAGTAGTTTATCTGCTGCTTTGCTTATCTTTGTATCATTAATTTATATGGTACTAAAAGGAAATGCAGAGAATCATCAGAACTAATCGCTCTTCATATATTAAAAACAAATTTTTTAAAGCAACTATACAAATTATTTTAATTTGAATAGCTTGCTTTTTTGTTGATAGACTATTTTCGATGCAACCATTAAAAATTTTTCGCTACATCCCGCTAAAAGCACTTCAAAATATTGCTCAAGCATGTGCTTGGTGGCTAAATAGATCACCTGAAAAAGGTATGCTTCGCAAAGTCCTTATTAACTTAAAATTGGTATATCCACATTTACAAGAAAAAGAAAGAGAAAAAATTGCCAAGCAAAGTGTTATTAAACAATGTATGTCTTATGCAGAGTTTATGAAGTGTTGGGCAATGCCACCTCAGTGGAGTATAAATCAAGTGACTACGGTTCATCAGCTTGATGTACTGACTCAAGCACTTGCTGACCCAAGAGGCGCTCTCATTATTACACCTCACTTAGGCACATGGGAAATTATGAATGCATGGGTACATCAGTATGGAAAGCCCACCATTATGTATAAACCCATTAAAGAAAAAATCATGAATGACTTTGTACTTCATTCTAGAGAAGGACTACAGTCTAAACTCGTGCCAACAGATGCGACGGGCGTAAAGTTACTCTTTAAAAACTTAAAAGAAGGTGGCTTTAGTGTCATTTTACCCGATCATGTACCTCATCCTTCGGGAGGTGTCATTGTTCCTTTTTTTAGTATTCATACACTTACAAGTACATTGGCCAGTAAAATGGCTCAAAAAACGGGTTGTCGCCTTGTTGGACTCAGTTGTTTTCGTAAACCAGATGGCCAAGGCTTCGAAGTGTATTGCGATGCATTAGATAACCCTAACCTGTATAACAAAGATATTCATATTGCGACAACAGCTATGAATGAAGCGATTGAAGAAATGATTAAGCGTTCACCAAGCGATTATATGTGGGGCTACAAACGTTTCAGACATGTGCCAGATATTCCTGATGTCTACAAATAATTGTCAATTGGCAGTTAATTTATACTAACCACCAAAGACCTTTTATCATTTATCAAGATTCATTTTTTCTACAAGAGAGTAATTCAGAACTCAGAATCTCCTTTGAACAACTTTCCCAAGAAGCTGGTTGATATTCATTAGAGATTTTTCTTTCTTTTTCAGTAATATAATCTGGATGATTTATTAAAAATTTAAATCGTTCAATCCACTGTTCTAGATGATGTGGGTCTGCATAATCTATATATGATCCACCGACTTCAAGCAAAGAGCCTGTATTTGAAGATAAACAAAATTTACCTAAAGATAGACTTTCAGCGACAGGTAAGCCATAACCTTCTATAAAAGATGGATACAAAGTAAACCAACAATGTTGATATAACTGTATAAGATCAGAATCGGAGACATTATCTAAAATAAAAATTTTATCTTTAATTCGAGAATCATGATCTAAATTGTGTAGTAATTTTTCTACTTTCCAGCCCCTACGCCCAACAAAATAAACTCTCGGTAGATTCTCTACACCTTGTTCTAAGAGCTTTAAATACATTTGATAAATTAAATCATGATTTTTTCGAGTTTCAATAGTAGATACAAATAAGACATAAGGTTGATTAACCATATCTTTTAATTGCTCGCTACTCTCATTCATAACTTGCTTTATATGTAAGTCACAGCCTAAAGTCACTACTGACATTGGTGTCTTTTTATTATCTACTTTTGCTTGATACTCGGCTAATTCATTTTTAGTAAATTCAGAGTTGCAATAAAAATGATCAACTACTTTAAAGGTTTGATGTATATATTTTGAGAACAGTCGTGTATTTTGACTTAAAAAAAACTCTGGATAATTAATTGGAATCAAGTCGTGACATAAAAGCCTTAAATGAATATCTACTTTTCTTTTAATTTTTTCAAAAGCAATCATTTCACTCGAAGTTAAATTTTGTCCTACGGAAATAATTATGTCGCCATCGCAAAACTTATTACACACCATTCCCAAGTGAACTTTGAATGTATTCCAACGTTTTGCAGTGCTTCTTTTTAATTTTGGTAAAAATTTAATCTTTTTCTTTTTCATTACACAATCATGTTTCAAATTATGTAAAACCTCAGATAACTGTTGGCTCTCAATCTCAATAAAACCCAAACAATCATCAAACGTACAAAATCTAATTTCATATTTCTGCTGATATAATTGATACGCATACGAACATAACTCATACTCTGTACGCGCAATGCCACTAAATTTATCAACTTTTAAAATATTCGAAATATTTACCCAAAGCATTACTTTACACCTATAATCATCTACAATTTTATATTTCTCGGACTAGAGTCATCTAGTTCTTCATTTTCCCCATCGCTTTTAACGTATTTTTAACTAAGCGAACACCAAAAATATAGAAAAAAGAAATAAAATTAATTGTAGTTCCCTGATCAATTACAGGTCTTTTATAGTTTGCATAATGACTTGTTAATACTTTGGTATGCGATTTATTTTTTAATGCATTATATACAAAGCCAAGATCTTTATCATAACGTTCAAATCGAATAGCATGCTGATTTTTGATTTCATAAATTGCTTTCGTATAAGCCACAGGGCCCGTTACGAATAAGACACCCCTTTTTCCATAGCAATGAAATCGATAATTCCAAGCACGATAACTCAAAATATTGTCTACCACTGTATCTACAACATGCTTCATTATAGGAGAATTTTTTTCAGCGATAATAAACCACTGCTGATACTCTCCATGAGCTATGTTTAGATTTTCTCTTAAGCAACGAAATAATCCTGCACCTTCATCTTTCTGGCCAGGTTCATTCTGCCATTGAGTAACAATAAATTGGTCATCTGATTGAATGACATCACTTAATGGATAAATACAGGTACTTTTAATATCTAAATACACACCACCTTCTTTATACAGCACTAAGTATCTAAATAAATCTGCTTTAGCAGCACCATAAATCGGATTAATTTTTAGATATGCAGTTAAGACTTTCTCATCAAAGTTTTTTCGAATATATTCTAAAATATCTTCATCTGTATAAAATCGATATTCCCAATCTGGATTTAAGCTTTTAAGACCTTCCACAATTTCAAGAATTTCTGGTGGAAGTGCTTCACTTCTATACGTTTGGTGAATGATTTTAGGAATAACCATCGATTACTTTCTTCCGTACAAGCTATCATCAAAATGAATAATATCATCTTCAAAAATAGTAATATATCTTAGACACTCTATGACTGGCATTTGCTATAGGGTTTAAAGATGAATAAGGCATGCTGAATCGCCAATAACACGAAGCAACTCAGGTCAACTCAAGATACGCCGTTTCAGTTGTTTAACATTCAACAGCTGAAACAGTCATTTTTCTTTGAAAACTTAACTATTGTATATTCATTACATCCGTTCCCAATCTGCAAAATCATTACCATGCTACCTAAAATCATTTAAACCCCATGAATCAATCTAAGTTAAATCGACGATTGTCGAGTTGAATTTCTCGACGTGTAAATTTAAAAATCCCTTTAATTTGATGGACACCTAAAGACAATTGCTGTACGACTCTATTTTTTTTATACTTTATTTTTGCAATAGATGAAGTAAGCGCATTATTTTCATGATTGTTCTTTATAAAACCAATCACTGAACTGTGCATTGCAGGCACTTTTACCTGATACATCTCTGCTTTATCACTTTGTAATGCTGCAGCAGGCTCTATCTGATACCCAATTAAACTATAACAATTCCATATAAACTCATCTGCTAGTTTAGGATAAGTATGCTCTAAACGTTTAAGTAACTTATTCGCACCAGATGGAAATAAAATATAAGCTGCCGCTCCACTACGGTCTTGGTACAACTCAAATAAATGATAATTTTGTGCTACCGTTGCAACACACTGTTTGGAAATCATTTTTTTTCGTCCATGTACCTCTAAATTTACAACATCAATATTTTTAAGTGTTGCGACATCATGAAGAATATTTTTTAAATCTCTGACTAAAACAGCATCATCTTCTAGAATTAAACAAGGTGCATTTGCTTCAATAACAGCCGTCCATGCCTTCTTATGACTGAGAAAGCAAGCTAGTTCTGACTGTTTCATTGGACGTTGGCCATTAAAAGCCAAACGCTCATAGTCCTTTGTTGATATTTCCTCAATAGAAACAGCAGGTAGTCTTTCAAATGTTAATCCAAGCTTTTTGAACTGTGTTTCTTGTTGCTTCAAACGATCAGTACATTGCTCTAAATTAATAATGAAAACATTCAATGAAACTTACTCCGAGATATCTCTATCATTTTGTTCGTGCCATAACATTAGATATTTATCTAATGTATACCCCATTGTCGCAATCGCAAAAATAAGCCCATAACCTTTGGTACGCCATGCTGAACGCAGAACATACTCTCGGATAAATGAAACAAATGCTCTTAAAAATGCACTTATCAACCATATAGATTTCTTTTTAAGTGCATTTTGCTGTGCCCATTGATGACTATACTGAATATTCTTGTATAAAAAATGAAAAAGGCTATCATTTGTATGATGATAGAGCACACCTTGGAGTATTTCTCTCCGTATTGCTTTGCGGTCTAAGGACTCATGTACTTCTGCATCACTAAAATCAAACGATTGTCTTGCATATAAACGATCATAAGCATCAAAATAACCTTGACGAACAACCCTGCCACAAAAATAGTCGCGTCGATTGAATGCATATACGACATCGGTTTTTACAGGTTGTTGAAGAATATTTAAAATTGATGCTCTTAATGTATGATCTAAACGCTCATCTGCATCTAGTACCAAAATATAATCAGACGTCGCATAGGATTGCGCTATTTGACGTTGCTTACCAAAGCCTTGCCAATGGGTATTTATGTACCATTTTGCACCATAACGTATTGCAATCTCTCTCGTTAAATCTGTACTTCCAGAATCAAGTAAAACAATCTCATCGACTAAATCTTTCACTGTATCTAGGCAAGCAGCAAGATGCCGTGCCTCATTCTTTACAATCATGACTAAAGATACAGTAGATCGTTTATTTTCTGGCACTAAAACCGTTTGTTTTTCAGTTTCTAAAAGCGATTTTTTAAAGGTTTGTTCTGCTTTATTTTCGGCAAGATCATATAAAATCGCGTATTTATTAAATGTATATTGAGCAAATAAAGCTGCATAAAACAGGCCATACTTACCCATTAAGAAGCGACCATCGACAATATACTGTTTAAAAAAAGCCCAAAAAGAACGCAAAAAGATCGATGAAACAGATACTCTTTTTCCTTTTGGAAAACGATCCTCTGCCCATGCTTTTGCATAAGAAAGTCTTTTATCTAACCAAAATAACGGTGTATCGGCAGTATGATGTAATAAAAAACCGTCTAATTTTTTACATGTTGCATGATTTAAATCGACAGATTCATGCACAAGATTATCGTTATACTGATAATTTTTAGGGTACAAACGCCAATGTGCTTTTACTGGCCAGTACGGATTATCTATCTTATGCCCAAAAATACAATCTATGCGTTTAATACCATACACCACCTGTTCAGGCGGATTTTTAATGACTTCTAGAATACTATCTCGCAGATGAGGAGTAATTTCTTCATCAGCATCTAATGCGAGAATCCAATCTCCAGTTGCATATTGCTGTGCTATCTGACGTTGCTTACCAAAACCTGGCCAATTGGTATTGCGATACCATTGTCCACCTGCTTGTTGAACCAAGGTTTGCCCATGATCCGTACTGCCAGAGTCAAGCACAATCAACTCATCAATCCAACCATGCAGTGCAGGTAAACTTTTTTCTAAATTTTTAGCCTCATTCTTCACAATCATAACCACACTTAAACGGTATGGTCTAGGTTGCTGATTAATTGCAGTTCCTGAAGTCATCATTACTGCCACGCGTCTTTAATCCAATCTGATGGCAAGACATAGCGGTACCATTTTCCACCTGTCCCATTAATCGCATCCGGTGGATTAATTTCACCATGGAAAATAATCACTTTTACACCAGCGGGTTTAATAGGTGGCTTAAAATAAGCAAAGGGAATTTTATGTAAGCAATGATATTTATAACTTTTACACCAACTGTCTGGCCAATACGTTAATGTGCCATGTTGGTCAATAAACCATGAGAGATAAGCTTGCTCATTACGAAACTTTTGTCTAATGTCGTCAAAGTTTTTTCTAAAATAAGGAAGTACTTCTGGAAATGCTCCAATTTTAAAGCGATATACCGAACTATTTCCTGTAATACGCCAAGGTCTTTTCCAGTCATGAATAATTAAAAAATCACCTTCTTGTTGGAAAAAACAATCGATATTATCAACAATGACTACATCTAGATCTAGAAATAAGGCATTTCCTTGTAAACCATATAAATCGGGTTCAAATGTAGACAGTTTATTCCAACCACGTTCAGGGCTACCTTCAGGTAAATCTAAAGGTGGAATTGGATAACACTCTACTTCTGGCGTAATTCCTTCAGAAATATCCGTGAGACAAACCATCTTAAATGGCAACGTTAAATGGCGTTTGACCATGTTATATAAACGATTCACATATTCAGCACCATATTTTGTGCCCCATTTCATACACAAAATAATATTTTCTTGCACATCCTGTGCTTCTGACTTTTGAGAATCTAACATGTTACGCTACCTACTATTCATAGCCACTGACCTGACAACGGGGCAATTTTAGCATAAAGCCCATAAGGCAGATATAAAAAAAGGCGAACTTCATCGTTCACCTTTTTTATCAAAGATTCAAACTAGTTTACATATGTTAACCAATGTTCATACTTTGGATTTTTACCTTGCACAGCATCAAAGAATGCTGCTTGCAGTTCTGTTGTGATTGGGCCACGTTTGCCTTCACCAATTTGACGATCATCATACTCACGAATTGGTGTTACTTCTGCCGCAGTACCTGTGAAGAAGGCTTCATCTGCAATATAAAATTCGTCACGTGTAATACGGCGCTCTACAACCTCATACCCGAGATCTTTAGCAATGGTAATAATCGTCTGACGTGTAATTCCTTCGAGTGCACCACCCGCTAAATCAGGTGTATGTAGTACACCATCTTTAATGAGGAATACATTTTCGCCAGAACCTTGGCACACGAAACCTTGTGGATCCATAAGCATTGCTTCGTCGTAACCTGCATGAGCAACTTCTTGGTGTGCCAAAATAGACACTGTATAGTTACCACAAGCTTTTGCTTTACACATTGTCACGTTAGGATGATGGTGTGTAAATGAAGATGTTTTCACACGAATACCCTGTGCCATCGCCTCTTCACCCAAATACGCACCCCAACCCCATGCAGCAACTGCAGCATGAATTGAGTTATCTGTTGAAGCAATACCTAGCTTTTCAGAACCAATCCAAATAAATGGACGTAAGTAACACGAATTTAATTTATTTTCACGTACTACATCAATTTGAGCTTGTTCCAACGTCGCTTGGTCATAAGTTACTTTCATCTGATAAATCTTTGCAGAGTTCAGTAAGCGCTTAGTATGATCTTTTAAACGAAAAATTGCAGGGCCTTTTGCCGTTTCATAAGCACGTACACCTTCAAAGACACCCATACTGTAGTGTAACGTATGTGTTAAGACGTGGATTTTTGCATCACGCCAATCAATTAATTTTCCATCTTGCCAAATAAAACCATCACGATCAGCCAAATTCATGGCGCATACTCCAAATTTCTACATTATTATTGACTGTCCAAGACATTTTCTGCCGTTGGATCAATTAGTTTTTGCCACAATTTGCAAACGATCTCGCGGGTGTCTTGCCAATCCGTTGCTTGGACTTGCATGTTATGATTTGCAAGGGCTAAACGGTGGCTTTCGGCTCGTTCACTCAGGTAAGCTTGAATCAAAGCCTGCGCTTCGGCATTGGATAAAGTGCCAAGTCTTGCAGCATCTTCTAAGATTCGAACATTGTCAGAGTAGCGGGCGAGATCAGGTTTCGTCCCACTCCATGCCAACACCATATACTGTGCCATAAATTCAATATCAACGATACCACCTGCATCCTGTTTTAAATGAAAAATACCTGATTTTTTTTCTGTCTCATTTGAACCTAAATGATCTTTCATCTTCTGACGCATTTTCAGTACTTCATGTTGAACACTCTGAATATCACGTATTTGTGTGAGTACATTTATACGAATTTGCTCAAACTGCTCCCTTAAACAGTCATCGCCTGCTATTGAGCGTGCTCGCACCAATGCTTGATGCTCCCACAGCCATGCACTTTTTTCTTGATACAAACCATATGCACGTAAACTGGTCACCAACACGCCAGACTCCCCAGAAGGACGAAGGCGCGTATCAATTTCATAGGCACGACCATCTAAAGTTTGTGTGGTCATCAGTGACATAAACTTTTGCGCAACTTTTAAAGCAAATTCGAAACTGGTAATTTGCTTTAAACCATCCGTATCGGCTTGCTCATCTAAATCATGAATAAACACCAAATCTAAATCAGACCCATAACCTAACTCTATACCACCGAGCTTGCCATAACCAATAACAATGAAACCCTTAGTATCTAAGGTACATCGCTGACCACTTTTAAGAACAGGAAAGCCAAATCGGTCAGCAACTGCTCGATATGCCAAATGTAAAGTAGTTTCTACACTCACCTCTGCAATATCTGTCAGTGCATCTGAAACTTTCATTAAAGGACTTTCAGCCAAAACATCACTAGCAGCCACAGTTAATACATGACTTTTTTTAAACAAGCGTAGTACGCGCATCTGATCTTCAATTTGATCTGCTTCAACACGCAAAAGTTGATGACGCATAGCATCTTGTAAATCTAGACGAGTAGGTAATTCAAAATCCATAGATAAAAAATCATCTAGTAATACAGGATACTGTGTTAATTCCTGACAAATCCAAGGGCTAACAACAGCCATCTTAATCAGCCTTTGTAGAGCACCTTTGTTCTCAATGAGCATGACCAGATAGACTGTACGCCTCAATACAGACTCAACAAGTGGCATTAAACGTAAAAGTGCAGTTTGAGGTGATTCGGATTCTAAGATCAGTTCAACAAATGGTGGCCAAAATGCTTTTAATCGCTCAAGTGCTTGTGCGGGTAGCTTTTTTACAGCATTACTTGACCAAAACTCTTCTACCAATTGTTGTCCACGCTCATCTAAATAGACAATTAGACGTTGCTGTAAATCTTCGTTATTTTTTTCTACAACTTGTCCATCAATATTTTCTTGAATGAGTAATTTAAACTGTGCTTTAACGACTTCACGCTTTTTATCCAAATCAGATAAAAATAAGCACCAATTGCTATAGCCGAGCCCTACCAATAAACGCGCTTTTAAATCTTCATCAGTCGGCAAAGACTGTGTTTGTTGATCATTTAATGCTTGAATAGCATGTTCAACCCGTCTTAAAAAAATGTATGCATCTTTAAGCTCTCTTACAACAGAAGGTGCAAGCAAGTCTACCTCTGCAAGATGCTCAAGATTAACTAAACACTGCCTGTCTTGCAGCTCAAGTTTAGCTCCGCCATAAATAAGCTGAAAGACCTGTACAATAAACTCAATTTCCCGAATACCACCTGCCCCAAGCTTAATATCGTCTTGTAAATTTCGCCGTACCACTTCCTTCTCTATCATGCTCTTCATGTCACGCATTGCAGAAAAAGCTGTGTAATCGACATAACGACGGAAAACAAAAGGACGTGTCATCGCAAGAAGTTCTTGTCCTTTTTCCATACCTGTAATAATTCTTGCTTTAATCCAAGCGTAGCGCTCCCACTCTCGACCATGTTGAATTAAATATTTTTCTAATCCAGCATAACTCATTGCCAAAGGTGAGCCATCTCCCCAAGGTCGTAAGCGCATATCTACTCTAAAAACAAATCCATCTGCTGTAATATGATCTAAAAGATAGATCAGTTTTTGCCCCCATAAAATGCAAAACTGTTGAACATCTATCGTTTTTCTGCCATTGGTTTCCCCTTGCTCATCAAATGCAAAAATAAGATCTATATCACTCGATAGATTTAACTCTTGTGCACCTAATTTACCCATACCAATCACAATAAGGTCTTGCACTAACCCATCACAACCAATGGGTTCTCCATATTTTTCTAATAAAGGTTTTTTCGAGAAATCTTTGGCTTCATTAATACAAACATCTGCAAAATCAGACAATTCTTTAGTGAGTTGAATAACATTTGTTAATTGATTTACATCTTGCCAGATCCATCGGAACATTAATCTTGCACGTAGAACCCGTAAAATCTTCATCCACTGTTGTTCATTTTCACAATTTTGTAGAGTCTTTTGCGTCAGTTGCACAATTTCACGTTGTGAAAGTAAGCTTAAGTATTTATCTAATTTATAATCTTCTTCAATTTGCTCACGGTAAATAGAAAACACTTGAGTGGCATACACACTTGCGTTTAATGTTTTTTCTAGTTGTTCTCTATTCATGATTTAACCTGTACCACGTCCAATATATACAAGTTAAACATAAAATAATTTACATGCTTTGTCTTTATAACTTTTCGAATTTATACAGCAACTTTCTCTACCCGATGTTTAATATTATGGTCTTGTTGTATATTCGGTAATAAAATCTCAAAAGTTGTTCCTAAGCCTTTTTGAGAAGTTACCTTAATTTCACCATGATTTAAATCTACAAATCGCTTACAGAGAACTAGTCCTAGGCCTGTACCTTTCTCACCAGCAGTCCCTGTTAAAGAGGTTTTAATTTTTGGCTGAAAAATCTCAATTTGTTGCTTTTCATCCATACCTAATCCGGTGTCGGTAATTGAAATACGAACATGATCTTGATCATTTTCAGCAGAAATGATTACTTTCCCCATACCATCTGTTGGGGTAAATTTAAGTGCGTTTGAGACAAGGTTCTGCAAAATAGACGTAACCATATTAATGTCTGCATACACCTCAAGCTCATCTGGTATCTGGTCAATTAACTGAATCTTTTTATTCATTGCTAGACTGTTTAAAACACCTGTAACAATTTGGCTTGATCGATGCAAACAAAAAGCCTTAGGGTGATAGACAAAATGTCCACCTTCAGCCATTGCCCAGTTCAGTAAATTTTCAAGTAAATGATAGGTTGATTGCGCTGTGTCATTTAAATAATTGGCGATACGTTGCAAACTATCTGGATCTAATGTTCTAATTTCATCTGCGAGCACTTCTGAAAAACCTAACAACCCATGAAATGGTGCACGTAAATCATGTGCAATAATTTGGAAAAACTTTGTTTGGCTATAGGTTAAAGCAGAAAAGTTATCATTTATCTCTTTTAACTCTGCATGCGACTGTTTTAAAAGAATATATTCATTTAAGTCTTCACATACTTCTTCAGCTTCTTCAGTAGCTAAATATACTTCATTTTCATCTTTCTCATTACACAGCAGTATAAAACCTATGGTTTCTTTTCCTTGACCTATTGGAAAAGCTGCAACGTGTTTTACAGGGAAAAAATGAGATTCTATAAGTTGTTTAATTTCAAGATATTGAATATGGCTTGAATTTATACATCGCTGATTTTGAATATAATCGGTTAACGTTGTCGTAAGTGTAGACGGTATAGCATGTGTTTCTAAACCATTCTGGACGTGTGTAATATATTTCCATGCATAGGGTTCATCTTTAAAAATACAAATACTATGCTCAAAATTTGTTGTTTTTACTCGACGTAGACACCGCATTAATTTATTATTTTTTGCGGAAGAATCAAGCAAAAGTGCACGATGACATGCGCTTAATTGCTCAATGTGATCGATATATGATACTGCCATGTGTCCCTCTCATATCATTGTTTTCTAGTTTTCACTACGGAGAAACCTTACGTAGATAGTGTTAACGGTTTTTACAAAAAAATCAAATAATGAATAGAACTTTTACACTTAATTAATTTATTTTTAATCTACTATCGTTAAAAAGTATAAGTGTCACATTTAAATTTTTTTCTGCAAAACAAAACACATTTATAAAAAAATGAATTAAATTAAGTAACTTATGTGTTTTTGATAATAAGCAATACAAATGAAAGGTTTACATTATAAATTGATGATTCAATATTCCAATGATAACAATTCAAAATAACAATCATGTATCGAATTAACGGCAAATAAATAAAGCATTTGACTCAACGGTTCAAAATCATAACCTGAATTGTAAATAAAACCTAAGAATTAATTAAAATTTCACATAAAAATAGGCTCGTATTGAGCCTATCAGATCTATTGAATAAACGACCTCTCATCTTGCAGCATTCCTGTCTTAGAATGGCACGCAATATATTCATAATATTGAGACTTTGCAGGCAATACCATGACTTCATGAAAGAGTTTTAAAGAGATATTAAACTGCATTTCCCTAACATACGACATAAACTCTGCAAAAATTGCAGTATGTGTTTCATGAGACTTCGCCCAGTTCTCTAAATGTTTTAAATCCTTAAAATGTGCCAGCCCAAACGTCTTGTCAATTTCGTCGCCTGTATCTTTATCTAACACACGCATATATCGACAACTCAGACATCCCTCTTTCTTTCCATCATGGGCTAAAAAATTCATACCATGACGCAGAATCGGCTCTACATGCTTTAAATAAATATTTCTTTCATTACCAACCGTATGACTCCAGTCCTGCCCAGAGCGAATTAAACTTAAGTTTTCCTTACCTTTAATCTGTATTCTTTTCTTACTCACCTGAATTCTACTTTCTGTAGTAATACTTTCTGCTTGCAATAAATGAGTTTGCGCTATAGGTAATCGATCTCTCATACTTCCATAATATCCATGCTCTTGAATCTCACCACTCATTCCCTTTGCAAGATGTGCCAACCCTTCTGGTGTCTTAGGATCTGAGAAAATCATTTCGAACTCGGAAATTTTGGGATAATAAACCTCAAGAAAGTAACCACAACACTCCGCTTCACGCTCTTTATCTTTCCACCATACTTCAAAGCCAGAAGATCTAAACCATGCTTCAAATACTTGAGTGGATGACCAGTACATTGTCACAACCAGATGATAAAACCCAAGATGATCTCTATAAGTGGATGGAACCCAATATTCAGGCAGATGATTTTTCTGAAAATATTGGGTCACTTTTCGATGCTCATCAAAATGAATGCTTTGCAAAGACTGAATTGCAAAGTAGACCACCACAAATTGTTCTGCATTATTTTCAAAGCGAGATGTCCATGCAGGAAATGGAGGCAGATACTCTTTATCTGCCTTATGATGTGGACATGTACGCTTCTCCTGTAAGTCTCTAGGAATAGCCGATTCCACAAATTAACTCTCCATCGCCTCTAATTCATCAATAATCATGTCTGACTCAAGTGCATAGTTTTGTTTTTTAATCACTCGCTTCGTTGCTGTTTTATTAAAAACAAGTTGGAATACGTCTGGTCTAGAGTAATGCCCTACAGGATCTGCAGCCGTTTTTGCAAGGGTAATCAGATTCAAATCTAATGTTGCATATAGAAGCCCCTCTTCATCTTCAGCCAGAGGTTCAACTAAATCTTTCCCATCTGGTCCAAAAATACGTGCATGACCGCCGCCGAGTTTAAGTAACTCTCTTTTTTCATCAGTATCGCACATCAAATCTTGCATCTCTTTAGACACAATTGCACATGGCGAGATTACAAAACATTGACCTTCAGCCGCATAAAGTCGAGATGCAGCAATGTTTACTTCAGGACCAATAGACCCCATATGTGGCTGATACAAAGAGAAACTTGGCCAAGCAGCAATATGAATCTGCTCATGCTGTGAATACATGGCATAGCGTGCTAAAGGTTGTAAATGTTCCCAACAACACAATGCACCTATTCTTCCCAAAGAGGTTTCATCTACACGAATTGAACTTCCATCACTTTCTCCAAATAAAGTGCGTTCAACATGCGTTGCTTTCAATTTACGGCGTGTAGAAACAGTTTCTCCTCTATTATCAATAATCCATTGAGAAATATATAAGCTTCCATGGTCTTTCTCACTGAAACCAAGTACGACAAAAATATTATTTTGCTTTGCAGCTTCTCGAATTAAGAATGCCTTTTCAGAATCTAACTCTAATGAGTTTTGATGATACTGATATACCAGAGGCATATTTTTCATAGGTGTATCTAGCCATAAGAACCATGGATATCCAGGAATCCATGTTTCAGGAAATGCAATAAGCGTTGCACCATTTTGGGCTGCTTGCTCAATCAGCTGAACTGTTTTATCTACAGTCGCGTCCAAATTCATAAATACGGGTGCAGCTTGTACACATGCAACTTTAATTTGTTGAGTCATTTGAGTTTCCTATGGGTCTGCTAAGTGCCTATTTATTTTTATAATTTAAATTTTTATGTGTGAGGTATTCTGAGAAAGAACGATAACTTGACTGACAGCGAACACCGCATGTTTTTTTAAAATTTAGGTATGAAATTTGCTTATTTTTTAATGCTTAATATTCGGATGTATATACGATGAAAACGATATGCTTAGATAATATTAAAACAAGTTATTTTGATACACGAGATATTGTTCTCAAACAACGTAATGACTATTGGCAAGATGCCATTAGTCAAGTTTTTGTTCCTTTAGACTCTCAAACAGAATCTTCAGAATCATTTTGGGGAAGGCTTGAATCACGTACATGTTCGGACTTAACCATTGTACGAGTACAAGGTGCATCACAACACGTCAAACGTTGCAGACAAAAAATACGTAAAACACCTAAAGATCTCGTGTTAATGAGCTTTATGTTAAAAGGAAAAATGGGACTAGATTATTACCAAAAACAAATTACCCTCAAAGAAAAGCAATTTGTCTTTTATGATACAGATCAAGAATATAACCTTAATTTAGACACTACCTTTGACCAAATTGTGGTTGCGATTCCAAAAGCACGTTTTGAAGCGAACTTTGGCATATCTAAAGACTTATATGGTTATAGTTTTGGAAAAAATCATCCTTTACAGCAGTTTTATGAACACTGTTTACAAGATATTTTTACTACAAACCAGCTATTTACTGAACCACAACAATACATGATTGAAGAACACCTATTTCACCTTATGACCCATATGGTCGCAGATCAATATCCAGTAAAGACCTCTTACTTATTCAACGATATCAAACAATATATGACTGCAAATCATGTCGATCCTCAGCTAAACATTCATGAAGTTGCTCAAGCATTTAGAATCAGTACCCGATATATCAGTAAACTTTTTCAAAAGGAAGATATGACCTTTGGTCAATTTTTATTGGCTGAACGACTTAGACATGCTAAACAACTTTTGCAAATTACACCTAAAGACATGTATGCAGTTAAACAAGTGGCATATGACACAGGATTTAACGATTTGTCTTATTTTTCCAGAGAATTTAAAAAATTATATGGACTTACTCCATCAGAAGTTCGTCCACTAAATACTTAGGTTTCGAGTGGCTAAGGATTTGATAAAATAAGTTGATAAAATGCTAAATCTAACCAACGATCAAATTTGAATCCGACTTCTGGCAAAGTACCAACCAGACGAAACCCTAATTTTTCATGCAAGCGAATACTGCCTTCATTTTGCGCATCTATACCACCAATCATAACGTGGATATTGTTTTTCTTCGCTTCTTGAATAATTTCTTCCATGAGCTTACGACCTAACCCACAGCCCCTAAACTCTTTATGAATATAAACCGAATGTTCTACAGTATGTACATACGCAGGAAAATTTCTAAAAGCGCCATAAGTAACAAAACCCATTAAGATCCCATGTTCATTTTCAAGACCAATCACAGGAAACTGCATACTTCGCTTAAGCTCGAACCACTTTTCTACATCTTGTAAGGTGCGTTCTTTGTATTCATACAAAGCTGTCGAATTTAAAATTGCATCATTAAATATTTCTAATATACGTTTACCGTGCTGTTCGAATGTACAACGTATCACTTGAAAACTGGTCATAAAAAATGACTCACTACTGCCATGAAGGTAGAAGTAGTTTAAGCAAAATATAAATTTTTAGAAGTAGCCAGATGAAATAATTATGAGGGTATTAATATAATTTAGAGTAGCTTACGAATGTAAGACTTGGTCCCGAGGGTCGGACTCGAACCGACACATCATCTCTGATAGTGGATTTTGAATCCACCGCGTCTACCAATTTCACCACCTCGGGAAGAGTATGGGGTTGTTATGTGTATATTACGCACTTTCTTTACATTGTCAATCTATTTACGTTCAGAGTGGTGGTTTTTAAACCACATACAGTTTAAAGCCTTTGTATGCTTAAAAGAGAAAATGTTTATAATACATAAAAACCGCTTTAATGATGACTATGCAACTCTCAGATTTTAACTTTGACCTTCCAGATGAGCTTATTGCCCGTTACCCACTTGAACAACGTAGTGCCTCACGTCTATTACATGTAGATGCTTCAGGTAATTATCACGATCATCAATTTACAGATATTGTAAATTTACTCAACGAAGGTGACTTACTTGTATTAAACGATACTAAAGTTATGAAAGCACGCCTTAAAGGTAAACGTGAAAGTGGTGGTGCTGTCGAAGTACTGGTAGAACGTATGCAAGATGAATTTGTTGCACACTGTCATATTAAAGCAAGCAACTCTCCAAAGCCTGAAACGACCTTATTTATCGGAGCAGGTGCCGTACCTGTTACTGTTAAAGGTCGTCATGAAAACCTTTACATCGTAGAATTTTCACAGCCTATTTTAACGGTACTCGATTTATATGGACAGCTACCAATTCCTCCTTACTTCAATAGAGAAGCCGAAGAGATTGATACGGAACGCTATCAAACCGTATTTAACGACCCGACAAAACTAGCAAGTGTTGCAGCGCCTACCGCAAGCTTGCACTTTGACGATGCATTACTTGAAATGTTAGAGAAAAAAGGGATTCAAAAAGCTTTTGTTACCTTGCATGTTGGTGCAGGCACATTTCTACCTGTACGTACCACTGATATTGAAAATCATATTATGCATAGTGAATGGTGCCAAGTTTCTTCAGAAACTGTTGCACTTATTCAAGCAACCAAAGCACGTGGCAATAAAGTTATTTCTGTAGGTACAACAGCAACTCGTGCAGTGGAAAGTGCTGCACAGGCACATGGCGGAGAACTCAATGCTTGGACAGGTGATACTCAAATATTCATTTATCCGGGCTATACATTTTGTGTTGTGGATCGTTTAATTACCAACTTCCATTTACCAGAATCCACCTTATTAATGCTTGTTTCGGCTCTATCTTGTCGTGAGAATATTCTTAAAGCGTATCAGCATGCTGTTCTCGCAAAATACCGTTTCTTTAGTTATGGCGATGCTATGCTTATTGATCAAGCAACAACCTAAATATACAGGGTTATATCACGTGAGATATAACCCTATTTTGATCGTATTATTCATGATCATGATCCACAAACCCCTTCTTTAAACCAAATCACTCAGAATAAATCTTTGAAAAAAACATAGACTTCCTTACAAAACACCTGAATAAAAGGTGGCATCTACAGGCATAATTTAGGAAAATAGATCACTTTTAAAGAAGTGCTTAGGCACTCAGTATCAGCGAACTGTTTTTTCGCCTCGATTCGGATGACATATGAAGTTTGAAAAGTTAGGTCAGTCAGGTCGTGCCCGTCGTGGCCGCTTAACACTTGAACATGGTGTAGTTGAGACACCTGTATTTATGCCAGTAGGTACTTATGGCACAGTCAAAGGGATGCTTCCTCGCGATATTGAAGAAATTAGTGCCCAAATTATTTTAGGAAATACCTTCCATCTTTATCTACGCCCTGGTCTAGAGGTCATTAAAGAACATGGTGGACTACATGAATTTATGAAATGGAATAAACCCATTTTAACTGATTCAGGCGGTTTCCAAGTATTTAGCTTAGGCGCAATGCGTAAAATTAAAGAAGAAGGTGTTACTTTCAGATCTCCGATTGATGGTTCTAAAGTCTTCTTATCGCCTGAAATTTCAATGGAAATTCAGCAAACACTTAATTCAGATATTGTGATGATTTTTGATGAGTGTACACCTTACCCAGCGACCCATGAACAAGCACAACAATCTTTACAGTTAAGTCTGCGTTGGGCGAAACGTTGTAAAACGGCACACACGAACAATGGCAACCCGAATGCACTCTTTGGAATTATCCAAGGCGGTATGTATGAAGACTTACGTGATGAATCTTTAAAAGGTTTGCTCGACATTGGTTTCGATGGCTATGCCATTGGTGGCCTCTCTGTTGGTGAACCTAAAGATGAAATGATTAAAGTCTTAGATTACTTACCAAGTAAAATGCCTGAAGATAAACCACGTTATTTAATGGGTGTTGGAAAACCAGAAGATATCGTCGAGGCAGTTCGTCGTGGTGTAGATATGTTTGACTGTGTGATGCCAACACGAAATGCACGTAATGGACACTACTTTGTAACAGATGGTTTAGTACGTATTCGTAATAGCCGATACCGTCACGACCAAGGGCCTCTAGACCCTCATTGTGATTGCTATACATGCAAAAACTTTACACGTGCATATTTATACCATTTAGAGAAGTGTGGTGAAATGTTGGCTTCTATGTTGGGCACAATACATAACTTACGTTATTACTTACGCTTAACGGAAACCATGCGCCACGCACTTGATGAAGGAACATTTGATGCCTTTGTAGAAGACTTTTATACACGCCGTGGTTTAGAAGTTCCTCCTTGTCCTGCTGAGTAATCTTTATACATTTGCGCTCAATGCCAAGACAAGGTACATTGCTCAAGTAATCAAGTATCTTTTTTGATTTTATTATTTAGGAAATTTAAATGAGCCTGTTTATTTCTACTGCTCACGCCGCTGAAGGCGCTGCACAGCAACCAAGTATGATTGCCAATATTGGTATGATTGTTGTCTTTGTTGCAATTTTTTACTTTTTAATTTGGCGTCCACAATCTAAACGTGCCAAAGAGCATCGTGCCCTCATTGAAAGTTTAGGTGAAGGCAGTGAAGTGGTTTTTGCAGGCGGTCTGATGGGTCGTATTACAAAAATTGACGGTGACTATGCTGTGGTTGAACTTAGCCGTGGTGTAAACATTAAAATTCAACGCTCAAGCGTGATTTCAGTTTTACCAGAAGGTACTTTAAATAGTCTTTAATTTTTTATTTCAAGTCGTGCAAATGCACGACTTTCTCATATTAAGAAGATAGCAAATGCGTTACCCTGCATGGAAATATTTACTAATCATCTTTGTTCTAGTGATTAGTACATTATACGCACTGCCAAGTTTGTACCCAGATGAACCTGCTGTTCAGATCTCGGGAGCGAAGGCTGGTACAACAATTGACCAGTCTATCTTACAAAAAGCAGAGCAAATTTTACAAAGTGAACAAATCGCAAGCCACGATAACAGCTTTACCAATAATGCTGCTTTATTACGTGTAAGCAACTCAAGTGCTCAATTAAAAGCACAAGATGCTTTACGTCGTGGTCTTGGTGAAAACTACGTTGTCGCACTTAACCTTGCACCAACAACACCATTGTGGTTACAAAAAATTGGTGCTAAGCCAATGAAGCTCGGTCTCGATCTTCGTGGCGGTGTTCATTTTCTACTTGAAGTAGATATGGACAAAGCGATTGCACAACGTATGGAAACATCTACGACTGATTTACGTCGTCAATTCCGTGATAATAATATTAAATTTAACAATTTAAGCTTAAATAATAATGTTATTACTGTGCAATTTACAGACAATACAGATCGCGATAATGCGATGGGGTTCTTACGCCGTAATGGCAATGAATTTTCTCAGCAAGCACTTGCAACAGATGCAGGTCCAACATTACGCCTAACGTATACAGATACACGTCGTCAAGAAATTCAATCCTATGCGGTTAATCAAAACTTAACAACGTTACGTAACCGTATTAATGAACTTGGTGTTGCCGAAGCTGTAGTACAAACTGAAGGTAGCAACCGTATTGTGGTTGAATTACCAGGTGTACAAGATACTGCAGAAGCAAAACGTGTACTTGGACGCACAGCAAACTTAGAATTCCGTCTTGTTGCAAATCAGAATGATCAATTTATTGATGCCTATACGGGCAAATATAATGGTCAGCCACTTCCAGCAGGTACAGAACTTTTTGCTTATCAATCGTTAAATAGCGGTCGCCAAATTTTATTACAGCGTAATCGTATTTTAACAGGTGAACGTGTTCAAAATGCATCTTCTGGCTTAAGTCAAGATTCTGGCGGTGCTGAAGTAAACATCACGCTCGATAGTGCTGGTGGTAAGCTCATGTCAGATGCGACCCGTAGTGCTGTTGGCAAACGTATGGCTGTATTGTTCATTGAGAATAAACAACGTATTACCTATGTAGCTGACCCAACAACAGGCGCTCAAACAGAAGTACGTACGCCATATACTGAAGCAGTTGTAATTAATGCAGCAACCATTCAACAAGTATTGGGTTCACAATTCCGTATTACGGGCTTAAGTTCACCACAAGAAGCAGCTGAGCTTTCATTAATGCTTCGTTCAGGCGCGCTCGCTGCACCGATGTACTTTGTTGAAGAACGTGTGGTTGGTCCAAGTCTTGGACAAGAAAATATCGATAAAGGCATTTTGTCTACTGAGGTTGGCTTTATTCTCGTAGCATTGTGGATGATCGTTTTCTTCCGTTTATTTGGTTTAATTGCAAACTTTGCATTGGTTTTTAACCTAGCCATGATTCTTACTATTATGTCTTGGATTGGCGCTTCCCTTACCCTTCCTGGTATTGCTGGTATTGTCATTACCATTGGTATGGCGGTCGATGCAAACGTTCTTATTTGTGAACGTATTCGAGAGGAAATGAAATGGGGCGCTTCACCGAAGCAAGCGATTGTTGCGGGTTATGATCGTGCCTATAACACCATTTTCGACTCGAATTTAACAACATTTATTGTTGCTTTTATTCTGTTCGCAATTGGTTCAGGTCCAATTAAAGGATTTGCCGTTACACTTATGATTGGTATCGTTTGCTCAATGTTTACAGCAATTACTGTAACACGTGCAATTGTCCAACTCATTTATGGCAAACGTCGTAACTTACAGAAGTTGAGTATATAAGGAGACACCTATGACCCAAGTAACTCAACAATCTGAAAAGCAATACGGCAGACCAGACAACGAGCGTATTATTCCATTTATGAAGATTGCTAAACCAGCAGCAATCATTTCTATTTTAATTACGCTTGCAAGTATCTTCTTCATTTGTACAAAAGGATTAAATCTTGGTTTAGATTTCACAGGTGGTATTGCAGCCGAAGTGACTTATCAAAAAGCAGTTGATCAAGATCAGGTTGTGAAATCGCTAGAATCTTCTGGATTCAAGCATACCGTTGTACAAACATTAGGAAGTAGTAGCGACTTACTCATTCGCATGCCTGTACAAGATGTCAAAGTTGAAGACCTTAATGCTGCTCTGACTAAAGCGATACAAGTACCGAATAATGTAGCAACGTTGCATAAAGTAGATTCTGTAGGTGGTCAAGTCGGTAATGAGCTTTATGTACGCTCTGCGGGTGCTGTTGCACTTGCACTTGCACTAATGCTTATTTACGTAACAATACGCTTCGAGTTTAAAATCGCTATGGGTGCTATTTTGTCGTTATTTCACGATATTATCGCTATTCTTGGCTTCTTTGCACTCATGCAATGGCCTTTCGATTTAACTGTACTTGCTGCTGTACTTGCTGTAATCGGGTTCTCACTCAACGATAACATTGTTGTATCTGACCGTATCCGTGAGAACTTCAGAAAAATTCGTGGTGCTTCACCACGTGAAATTATAGATATTGCACTCACAGAAACATTACGTCGTACTGTACATACATCAATGACATTAACTTTAGTGGTTGTGTCTATGATGATTCTCGGTGGTGATGGCCTACATTGGTTCTCTGTTGCAATGTTCGTTGGTATCTTCGTTGGTACTTACTCATCTATTTATATTGGTACAGCATTTGCACTTTGGAGAGGCTTAAATCGCCAAGACTTCATTGTACAAGTTAAACCAGAATTTGATGAAGAACATCACAACATTCCATAATCTCAATTATTATAAAAACAGCACCTTATGGTGCTGTTTTTATTTAAATATAATCTTAGCGTTCGCACCAATATCTTTATATGCAATAGTTAATATAGAGGAATCCATTTGGAAGCAATGGTAACGAAAAGTACCAAGCTGTTCATGATGAATCAGACTAAAATCTCTTTTATCATCTATATTTGTATTAATTGTTTTTAGGCTTAAACGTATACCTAAACCATGTGCTTTAAGTACAGCCTCTTTTGTCGTCCAGACCTTAAGCCAAAACATTTTATCTTTCCCAGATGCTTCCCATTTTTTTATTTCTTCAGCATGAAAGTATCTTTTTGCTAAAGCATCCATATTAATCTTTCTTGAGAAATCTTCGATATCTATTCCAATAGACGTCGCTGTATTCGTATATGCTAGGGCGTAATAGGCTTGACTGTGTGATTGATTAAAACTTAAATTTGGATGGTCTACAGCATAAGGCTTACCATATTCATCTTCCGTAATATTAAGTGGTAAGTCAGATTTTAGGAAATAACTTAAATATAAGTTACGTTGTTGTTGAATTAATTGCTTTTCTACTTTAGTTAAAGCCTTTATCGCTGTTGTACTATTTATAGATAATAGCTCATCAAGTTTAAAATAATGAATAAATATCTGTGTCTGCATATTTTCAGTCTACCAATTAAATGAAAAAGCCAAGCATATGCTTGGCTTTTAAAATATAAGAAAATTAACGCTTATATTTTTTCTCAGCTTTCTTGAATTTTTGCACATAACGACGACGACGTGCAGCAGTTCGCTCATCTAATTGTGACTTACGGCCTTCAAATGGGTTTTCTGAAGTCTTAAATTCAATTTTAACTGGCGTTCCTTCAAGTTTATAAACCTTACGGAAAATATTCTCTAGATAACGACGATAATCTGCAGGCGTTTTATCTACTTTGTTCCCATGAATGACGATCGTTGGTGGATTTTGTCCACCCATATGCGCATAACGCATTTTAATACGACGACCTTGAATCTGTGGTGGCTGATGTTGATCTGTGGCATCATTTAAGATCTGAGTCAGTTTTGATGGTGAAACTTTTAAATTCGCAGATTCATAAGCACGATGGATTGATGGATAAAGATCCCCTACTCCCGTGCCATGTAAAGCAGAAATAAGGTGGATTTTTGCCCAAGGGATAAAGTCGAAACGTCTTTCTACATCTAATTTTACTTGCTTACGATCATATTCGGACATATTGTCCCATTTATTAATCGCAATTACTAAAGCTCGGCCTGCTTGTAAAGCATAGCCAATAAGATGTAAATCTTGCTCAACGATACCTTCTCGTGCATCAATTACAGCAACAATCACATGTGCATCTTTAATCGCTTGTAAGGTTTTCACAATTGAGAATTTCTCAATCGTTTCGTCTACCTTACCCTTACGTCGTACACCAGCGGTATCAATCAGTGTATATTTACGCTCATTGCGCTCATAAGGAATATAAACGGAATCACGTGTTGTTCCCGGCATATCATATACAACAACACGGTCTTCACCTAAAAGACGATTTACGAGCGTCGATTTACCAACGTTTGGACGACCAATAACAGCTAAACGTAAACCTGTGTGTTTGTCTAAGACTTCTGAGCTTTCGTCTTCAGGTACATCTACTAAAATGTCTTCTAGCATTTGCGCAACACCACGACCGTGGCTAGCTGCAACATGGATAGGTTCGCCTAAACCAAGCTTATAAAACTCAACGACAGCCGCTTCTGCATGTACACCATCAACTTTATTGGCAACTAAGAAAACTTTTTTGCCAAGTGTACGCAAATCTCTTGCAATTTGCTCATCAGAAGCCAATAAACCCGCACGCGCATCTACGACAAAAACAATCATATCTGCTTCATGAATAGCAGTTTTGGACTGCTCAGCCATGTAGCTATCTATGCCTTGTTCACTTTCACCAATACCACCTGTGTCTACCACAATAAATGATTTATTTTGATATACAGCATCGCCATATTTGCGGTCACGAGTTAGACCAGCAAAGTCAGCCACAAGAGCATCACGGCTTTTAGTGATTTGGTTAAATAATGTCGATTTTCCGACATTTGGACGCCCAATCAGCGCAATTACGGGTTTCATAAATTAACGATTCTGCCAAACGCTTAAAGCGCCTTTTTGAGTTGAAACATAGAGTTGGTTATCAATAACACGTAATGACGTCACATCACCTTTTGTCATTGAGCGACCAATAATTTTCCCTGTACTTGGATCAATTAAGCTTAATGCACCATCAAAATCTCCAACCACAAGGTCAGAGCCAAATAATACAGGGTTACTTAAATTACGATGTAGAAGCTGATCATTTTCCCACAACTTCTCACCTGTCAACAAGCCATAAGCAATAATTTTACCATCCATTGTAGTGACATATACAGCATCTTGAGTCACTTGTGGACGTTTATTACTGCTGACATTATCACTCCAAACAACCTGTTGTTGCTGCAAGTCTGTGACAGTTACTTGTCCTTGATAGCTTGTCGTCACCATAAACTGACCCATCATAACAGGATCGCCATCGATATCGTTCAAGCGTTGTACATCTGTTGAACCTTCAGCAACGGAAACACGACGTTGCAGACGAGGAATACCACTTACAACATCTATGCCATATACATAGGCATTTGCTGTTCCAATCAGTACCGTATTTGGATCCAATTGTGTTGGTGCAGCTTGTCCACGTAAGCTTAAAGTGACTGTTGGTAAACGATAAGTCCAAAGCTGTTGACCAGAAGAAATGTCATGTGCATACACATTTCCATCATTAGTTACTGTAATCACACGGCCTTGTTGAATATGCGATGGTGTAATAATCGGGCCAGATAATTGGCTGGTCCACTTTACTGTTCCTGTTGCTTGGTCCAAAGCAAAAAGTTGACCTTTTTGATTACCCACAATAACCATACCACTATCTGCTACGGCACCAGCACTTAGAGTCTCATGCTTAGCAATACGTGTTGCCCAAAGACGTTTATTGCCTTGAAAAGCTTCAACTGTATCTTTGTTCGGATCAATCAAAAATAAAGTTCCATTATCTACAGCAATTTGTAAACGTAGAGGATCATATTTATTGGTTGCAGAAACATGTTCAGAAAAAACCTGATGTAATGTTTTTGCTTGAACAAGCTTAGGAAGAGGATTAGGTTTAATTTTTTCTACTTTTGGTTTATTGCTTGAGCAACCCACAAGAGCGGCAGCAACAAGAGTCAGCACAAAAGGTATTTTAAATCTTTTATTCATTTAAGAGTCATCCGCTTGTGTTTTCAAAATTGGACTTTCGATATCTGGATCATCTACCAAAATGCCAACACTTTCCAGTTTAGTGCGTAAAATTTGAGGTTGCTGTTTATGTTCAACAGCTTCTTTCCATGCGCTTTGATAAGCAGTACGTGCGTTATTTATATCATTTTTATAAACAAAAACATCGCCACGTGCTTCATCTACCGTCGACTTAAATGATGGCAACTTGATTAAATCAAGAGTTTTTACTGCTTCATCATATTTGTTTTGGGCAATTTGTGCGTATGCAAGATGTAAATTGACCAACGCAATCAATCCTTCATCTGAAACCTTAGCGCTTTGTACTTTTTTCAATGCACGTTCAGCAGATGCATAATCACTACGGTCAGTATAAGCCTTAGCAATCACCAATTCTGCTTGTAATGCTTGTGCAGTATCTGGTCCATTATTCACAATTGCATCTGCAGAGGTAACAAGACCTATCATTGCATTTTTATCTGTCAATGAAGCAGATTGTGCTTGATCCATCAGTTGTTGTACGCGAGCTGTTTCATTTTGCCCTGTTACAAGTTGCTTTTTCTGCCAATAGTTCCAGCCAAAAAACGCAATTAATGCAATGAGTACTCCACTAACAACTGCTGAACCATATTTTTTTGTCAGTGATTTTAAATTGTCGAGTTGCTCTTCTTCTGTTAGTGCACTACTCATCTGACGGTTCCTTCACTAAATTAGATAAGATAAATTAAGAAAACTGTTTCAGAATAAACGAAGTAATTTCTGAAATTTCAATCTCTGTTTGTTCAGCATTTGCAAGTGTTTTAAAAGCTACATTTCCAGCTTCATATTCACGCTCTCCTAGAATCATTGCAAATGTCGCACCAGATTGATCTGCTTTTTTCATTTGGCTTTTCATACTACCTTGAGAGCCTACTTTTAAGCGAATAGTTGAACCTACAGCCTCTAACTCATTTCTTAGTTTTTCTGCCAAAACAAGTGCCTTACCTTGATATTTTGGATCAGCCACTAAGAAGACTTCACAATCACGAACAGCTTTCACTTCTTCTACTTGCTCTAACAATAATAGAAGACGCTCCATACCCATTGCAAAACCAACAGCTGGTACAGATTGATTTGCCTTACCTTTAAGTTGTCCAACAAGGCCATCGTAACGACCACCTGCACATACTGTTCCTTGCGAACCTAGTGCTGTGGTTGTCCATTCAAAAACAGTCTTATTATAGTAGTCTAATCCACGTACAAGCTTTTGATTCACAACAAAAGAAATTCCTGCATCCGAGAGGTATTCTTTTAGTTGATTAAAATGCACCATACTTTCTTCTTGCATAAAGTCATGCAATTTTGGTGCATTTTCTAAAATTTTCTGAGTTTTTTCATCTTTCGAATCTAAAATACGTAGAGGATTTGTGCTTAAACGACGTTTAGAGTCTTCATCAAGATCAGCTTGATGCTCTGTAAGAAACTCAACTAATGCATTACGATAAGCTGTACGCTCATCCATTTCACCCAAAGTATTCAACTCAAGTTGTACTTTATCTAGCACACCCATTTGTTTCCACAAACGCGCTGTCATGAGTATTAATTCTGCTTCAATGTCAGGTGTTGCAACACCAAATGTTTCCACACCAAACTGGTGAAATTGACGATAACGACCTTTTTGAGGCTTTTCATAACGAAACATTGGGCCGACATACCATACGCGAGGTGTCGCACCACGAAGTAAGTTATGCTCAAGCATGGCACGAACACAGCCTGCTGTACCTTCAGGGCGTAGAGTCAACGATTCTGGTGGATTACCTTTGTCTAAAAAGGTATACATTTCCTTTTCAACAATATCTGTTGCATCACCAATTGCACGCTTAAATAACCCTGTTTGCTCGACAATTGGCAAACGAATTTGTTGGTAACCGTATGCATCCATTAATGATGCTAAATGATGCTCCAAACGTCGCCATGCAGGCGTTTGTGTTGGAAGAATATCGTTAAAACCTTTAATTGCAACAATTGAACTCATGATGATGAACTACGAATAATTTCTTTTGATTTTGCTTTTTCAAGCTCTTTAACACGTTGGCGAACCATCGTTTCGATTTCATCGACCAAATGGTTGGTATCGATGAGATGGCTTTTATCACCGTTACGATAAACAAGTGAACGCGGGCTTGCACCAACTACCCCAATATCTGCCTCTTTTGCTTCGCCTGGACCGTTTACTTTACAACCAATGACCGACACATCCATAGGCGTACGAATATCTTCTAAACGTTCCTCAAGAGATTGCATGACCTTAATGACATTAAACTCCTGACGTGAACAACTTGGACACGCAATAAAGTTAATACCATTTGAACGTAAGCTGAGCGATTTTAAAATATCAAACCCGATTTTTATTTCTTCTTCTGGCTCTGCTGCCAAAGAAATACGCATTGTGTCGCCAATACCATCAAGTAGCAATCCGCCTAGCGCAATGGCTGATTTGACAGTACCTGTACGGTAAATACCTGCTTCAGTCACACCTAAGTGCAGAGGATTATCAATCTGTTGTGAGAGAAGTCGATAGGCATCAAGGGTTAAAAATACATTTGATGCTTTTACGCTTACTTTAAACTCATGAAAGTTTAGACGATCTAAAATATCTATATGACGTAAAGCAGATTCAAGTAAGGCTTCGCCTGTCGGTTCACCATATTTTTTTTGTAAGTCTTTTTCAAGTGAACCCGCATTTACACCTATACGCATAGAAATGCCATGATGTTTCGCAGCAGCAACAACTTCTCTAATTTTTTGTTCAGAACCAATATTTCCTGGATTAATTCTTAAACAATCCACCCCGTAATCAGCAACCGCTAACGCAATCTTATAGTCAAAATGAATATCTGCAACCAGTGGTACATTCACTTGTTTTCGAATTTCACCAAAAGCACGAGCAGCTTCCATAGAAGGCACAGACACACGCATGATATCTGCACCAGCTTGTGCGCAACGCTGAATCTGTGCGACAGTTGCATCTACATCACATGTTTCAGTATTGGTCATACTTTGAACACTAATCGGTGCATCACCACCAACATAGACGGAACCAACACGTATTTTTCGGGTTGGGCGACGCTTAATCGGGTTTACTATCATTATTACTGCTCAACTTTGTCTTTTAACGTGATAAACGGAAATCTGCTTTACCATTTACCGTATATGGAGACAATGAAATAGGTTCACCATTTAATTTTAATGACACTGCATCAGCATCGTTCAAACGAATTTGAAATGGTGTCTGTCCTGTCAAATTTAAACTTTCAGCTTGACGACCAGTCGCCAATACTTTTCCTGTCGAATCGACAATATTTAAAGATGTTGGACGAGAAATATGAAGTTCTAAACGATCGCCAGATATAGCTCCGCCTTGATCGACTGAAATCACTTGTACGTTAGATTGTGCATTTGCAGGTTGCGCTTGTTTCTTCTTTGCCATCCAATTTTGAATACCAGCAATAATTAACCATGCCACCAATAACACAACAACAAGTATGACAACACGCTTTAACCATTTACGACTTCTTTCTTTATTAGAACCAGAAAGTTTCCCCATAATTTTTATTGGAGAGTCTTTTAACCCATGGTGTGCTTGCAGCCCCGTATCATTTTGATAAATTTCATCAAATCTTTGAATAATTGTCGAAGCATCTACATCTAAATGTTTGGCATAACTACGATAATATCCTTTAATAAAGGCAGGCTCAGGCAATGATTTATAATCATCTTTCTCTAAAGCTTCAATCGTACGCAATGGAATATTAAGCGCTTGCGCAATAGAAGATAAGTCATACTTTTTATTTAGGCGAACATGGCGTAAGTATTCACCAGGACGTTGGACATTACCTAATGTATTCGGAGTCGACTGCTTACCTGCCGATTGTTGTGAATTTGGATTTACTTCCATACCGCCTCAGTACTGTACTGTAATTTCAAATAACGCTGATATTCTTGGCTATCAGGATATAATGCGCGCAACTGATTCACCAAGATCTGCATACTCATATTATCACCATTCGCACGCGCAATGCGAATTCCAACCCAAAGTGCTTGAGCACTTTGATTTTTGCTACCAACAATGCGTACATAGCCCTCATAAAAATCTGAAGCCGTATTATATTGTTGGCGCTGATACATAATTTCTGCCAATTCTACCAAAGCAACAGGCGAACTCTGATCAGCTCTTAGTGCACTCATGAAAGCCTGCTCAGCAGCAGTTGTATTCCCCAAACGCAAATAGGTTTGTCCAAGATTTTCTAAGGCCATGGCTCTTTGATCATAACCTAATGTAGAGCCCGCAATTTGTAATTGCTTCTCTGCCTCATTATAGCGACCCAATTGGTAAAGATAACGACCATAGTTATTACGAATTTGCGCATCTGTTGAATTTAAAGAAATTGCTCTTTTAAAGTAACGATCTGCTTTTTCAAGGTTACTTGGACTACCTTCTTGTTGTAATAACACACCCATCATCATATTTGCAGTTGCATCACGGTCATCTTTTTGTAATGCCTCATCTAAAGACCGTTTTGCTGCATCCAAATCGCCAGAACGAATATACTCTGCTGCAATTTGTGTTCTTACTTCAGCAGATTTTTTAGGATCTTGCTTCAAATTGCTTTGGGTGGTCTGGCACCCCTGTAAGGTTAAACTTAAAATTAGCCCCACAACTGCATATGATGATATTTTTTTCACGCACTTGCCTCTACATTATTTTATCCTTGAGATCGAATAATTTCGCCTTGCTGTGCAATTTTCTTTTTCCATTGCTCTGCACGACGCGTTCGATCCGCGACCTGTCCAACGAGTTGCCCACATGCTGCGTCAATATCATCACCACGCGTTTGACGAATTGTACATACAAAACCAGCATCAGATAAAGCCTTTTGAAAAGCAATAATTCTATTTCTGCTAGAACGCCCATAAGGTGCATGAGGGAACGGGTTAAACGGAATTAAATTTATTTTACTTGGTAAATCTTTCAATAATTGTATAAGTTGTTGTGCATGTTCAGCGTGATCGTTTACACCATCTAGCATGACATACTCGATTGTGACGTGTTTACGTGCACTTTCGTTACCATCTTTGCGAATATAACGCTGTGCAGCGCCAATAAGTTGCGCTAAAGGATACTTTTTATTAATAGGCACAAGCTCGTTACGCAAAGCATCGTTAGGTGCATGCAACGAAATAGCCAATGCAACATCAAGTTCCTCTGACAGTTTATCCATCATGGGTACAACACCCGAGGTAGACAAAGTTACACGGCGTTTAGACATCCCATAAGCAAAATCATCCAACATAAGAGACATTGCTTTAACCACAGGTTTGAAATTTAATAATGGCTCACCCATACCCATCATCACAACATTCGTTACAGAACGTGTACGATCAGCAAGTGCTACATCTTCCATATAAGACTGATTTGCAACCCAAAGTTGTCCAATAATTTCATCTGGTGTTAAATCGCGCTGGAAACCTTGCTTCCCTGTAGAACAAAAAGAACAGTCAAGGGCGCAACCCACTTGTGAAGAAATACATAATGTTTTTCTTGCCCCAGTTTTATCATCGGCTGGAATAAGCACAGTTTCTACCAGTGAACCCGCCCCGTCTCCCACGCGGAAAACCCATTTACGGGTACCATCTTTAGAATAGTTTCTGTGTACAACCTCAGGGGCTTTAATTTCACTAATACGTTCTAATTTTTCACGCAGTTTCCCAGAAATATTTGTCATTTCTGCAAAATCAGTTACAAAATACTGGTGAATCCATTTCATGACCTGCCCAGCACGAAACTTTTTCTCGCCTAGACTTTCAAAAAACGTCTCTAATTCTGCCCTCGACATACCCATGAGATTAACTTTTGGGGTTGTATTCTCAGGCTGAGATGTGGCGTTATGGTGTTCACCCGTAACAGACGATGAACTAACTGCTTCATGAGCCATGTATATTACCTAAATAATGTCGAAAGAGAAAAAAAGAGAATGCTTTTCAAGCAAAAATGTAAAGCATAAAAAACCAGATAAGCATTATAACACTTATCTGGTTTGAAGTGGCCGACGAATTAACGTGTACGTGGGCACACTTCTGTTTGTGCGAAGAAGTAAGAAACTTCACGCGCAGCAGATTCTACAGAGTCAGAACCGTGAGCAGCATTTTCATCGATGCTTACAGCAAAATCTGCACGAATTGTACCTTCAGCAGCTTCTTTAGGGTTTGTTGCACCTAAGATATCACGGTGAGCTAATACAGCATTTTCACCTTCAAGAACAGATACTACAACAGGACCAGAAGTCATAAATGCAACTAGATCGCCAAAGAAACCGCGCTCTTTGTGCTCAGCATAGAAACCTTCAGCTTCAGCTTTAGACAAATGCTTCATTTTTGTTGCAACAACTTTAAGACCAGCTTTTTCAAAACGTGCAAAAATATCACCGATGTGGTTTTTTGCAACTGCGTCAGGTTTTACGATTGATAACGTACGTTCAATTGCCATGATTGGCTCCTTAAACAAGAGGTGAAA
Organism: Acinetobacter pollinis; assembly: GCF_015627175.1. Taxonomy (GTDB): domain Bacteria; phylum Pseudomonadota; class Gammaproteobacteria; order Pseudomonadales; family Moraxellaceae; genus Acinetobacter; species Acinetobacter pollinis. The sequence goes on from NZ_VTDQ01000007.1 coordinate 39,410, forward strand.
AAAATTTTCCGCATTATAGCGGTGTCAGCCGAAATAATCAGCTTTGAATCTATAAAAGTCTAGTTTTTTATGTGTTTTTTAGTCTGCTTCATCAATCCAAGCCATTTGAATCGCTTCAAGTAAGCCCTCTGTAGATTTATTGGGATCATCACCAAACTCAGGCAAAGCACAAATCCATGCATGTAAATCTGTAAATCTTACCCACTGCGGGTCTACCTCTGGATGTGCTTCTGAAAGCTCAATTGCAATATCAATAGTATCTGTCCAACGTAAAGCCATAACTACTTCCTAGATTCAAAAATTTAAACTTAAGCTACTTTAACAAAAAAATCAGACGGAATTCATGATCACTTATTTTTCTATAACAAAATATTTAAATGAAACGACAAGTGAATAACTGCTATAGCTAAGACTGTACCTAAAATTGCACCTACCAAAACATCACTCGGATAATGTAACCCCAACACCATGCGCGATAATGCAACACACAAAGTAAATGGCATCATAAAGAATAACAAAATAGGCTGAATATACCCCAAGACAATGGTCGATAAAACTGCATGTAAGGTATGACCCGATGGAAAACTAAAATGGTCTAAGGGCCGTTCTCCCAATACAATGACCTGATGCACTTGGTAAGGTCTAGGCCGTGTCGTTTTGTGCTTAAGTAGTTTATATAAAAGCGTTGCGCAACTACTTGCTACCATTAAATAAAGTATTTGGAATAAATAACTGGTTGATTGCATATACCAAACAAGAAACATCATGGCATACCAAAAACCTCCATCTCCCAAGCGGCTTATCACTTTAAAAAATTTTGCCACAGCCTTGACCTGAGAAAATTGATTTAAATAAATACAACCTTTTAAATCAAGCGCGAGCATTCTTATTTTTAGATCTTGTAACATCACGATTGCCCCCAAACCATTTTTCTAATTTCAAGCGATCAATATTATTAATTATTTTCACCACTCAACTTATCGTTAAAGCATGACACCATTATGAATACCATAAAAAAAGCCCCACGGTAAAGTAAGGCTTTTTTTATTCAAAAGATAAATTAGTTTTTATCTTTATCAATAATTTTATTTGCTTTAATCCATGGCATCATTGCACGTAGTTTTCCACCAGTTACTTCAATACCATGTGCTGCATTTTGACGACGACGTGCAGTCATAGATGGGTAGTTTAAAGCACCTTCTTGAATAAACATTTTCGCATATTCGCCAGACTGAATACGTTTAAGTGCATTACGCATTGCTTCACGTGATTGATCATTAATCACTTCAGGGCCTGTTACATATTCACCATACTCAGCATTATTTGATACTGAGTAGTTCATATCTGCAATACCACCCTCGAACATTAAGTCTACAATTAATTTCAACTCATGTAAGCATTCAAAGTATGCCATTTCTGGTGAATAGCCTGCTTCAACTAATGTTTCAAAGCCTGCTTTTACAAGTTCAACTGCACCGCCACAAAGTACAGCTTGCTCACCGAAAAGATCAGTTTCTGTTTCTTCACGGAATGAAGTTTCAATAATACCTGTACGACCACCACCTACGCCTGAAGCATAAGAAAGTGCAACGTTACGTGCATTACCAGAAGCATCTTGATGAATTGCAATAAGATCTGGAACACCAGAACCACGCTGGAATTCTGAACGTACAGTATGACCAGGTGCTTTTGGCGCAATCATAATTACGTCTAGGTCTTTACGTGGTACAACTTGGTTATATAACACAGCAAAACCATGTGCAAATGCAAGTGTTGCACCTTCTTTGATATTCGGTTCAATCACATCACGGTAAAGCTGAGACTGGAACTCATCTGGTGTTAAGATCATTACAAGATCTGCACCTTTTACAGCTTCTGGTACTTCAGCTACTTTTAAGCCAGCACCTTCTGCTTTTTTCCATGATGCAGAATTCGCACGTAAACCTACAGTAACTTCTACGCCAGAGTCTTTAAGGTTTAAAGCATGCGCATGACCTTGTGAACCATATCCAATAATTGCTACTTTTTTGCCTTGAATGATTGACAAGTCACAGTCTTTATCATAAAAAATTTGCATTTGTTATCTCCAGTAAAAATCTTTCTTAATTTAATTAAATACTTAAAACTTTTTCGCCACGTGCAATTCCAGATACACCAGAACGCACTACTTCTAAAATTGTATTTTCGGCCAAAGCATCCATGAAACCATCAAGTTTTTCGGCTGTACCTACAATTTGTACGGTGTAGGTTGTTGGAGTCACGTCAATAATACTGGCACGGAAAATATCTGCTGTTCGCTTGATTTCATCACGTGCAATACCCGATGCCTTTACCTTAATGAGCATAAGTTCACGTTCAATATGTGCACTTTCACTTAATGCCACAACTTTGACCACTTCAATCAGTTTATTCAACTGCTTTGTAATCTGCTCAATTTTATGATCATCGCCATAAGTGGTCAGCGTAAGACGTGATAATGTTTCATCTTCAGTCGGTGCAACGTTTAACGTTTCAATGTTATATCCACGTTGACTAAATAAACCAACCAAACGAGAAAGTGCGCCCGACTCATTTTCAATTAAAACAGAAATAATATGTCTCATGACGTACGCTCTCCCTTAGCCAGCCACATATCTTTCATTGCTTGACCTGGAATTTGCATTGGATATACATGCTCAGAGTGTTCTACCATGACATTAATAAACACACACTTATCATTAATAGCCATTGCTTCTGCTAGTTTTTCTTCAAGCTCATCTGCATGATTAATCGTAATTGCAACATGACCATATGCTTCCATGAGTTTAGGAAAATCTGGTAACGATTCAACATATGATTGCGAATGACGACCTTCGTAATTCATGTCTTGCCACTGACGAACCATACCCAATGAGCCGTTATTCAAGCATAAGATTTTTACATTTAAGCCATATTGCTTACATGTAGATAGCTCTTGAATACACATTTGAATTGAGCCATCACCTGTTACACAAACCACTTGCTGATCTGGATGCGCAAGTTTAGCACCCATTGCATAAGGTAAACCTACACCCATAGTCCCCAAACCGCCAGAGTTTACCCATTGACGTGGACGCTTGTATTTGTAATACATCGCACTAAACATTTGATGTTGCCCAACATCAGAAGTAATGATGGCATCGCCATGAGTGACTTTATATAAAGCTTCAATCGCTTGCTGTGGCTTAATCAAATTATTGACAGCAGGTGTATATTTTAAACCATGGTGGTCACGCCACTCATTAATTTGCTTCCACCAATCAGAAATAACATCTGCATTTGGCTTCGATACATCTAACTGCTTTAACTGCGCAAGCATTTCTTGTAATACAGGCTCAACAGCGCCAACAATAGGAACATGTGCCAAAATTGTTTTTGAAATCGATGCAGGATCAATATCAATATGAATAATTTTTGCATTTGGACAGAATCTTGCAGGGCTATTCGTTACACGGTCATCGAAGCGTGCGCCTATTGCAAAAATAACATCTGCATTATGCATTGCCATATTGGCTTCATATGTTCCATGCATTCCTAGCATTCCTAGGAATTGATCGTCTGTACCATCAAAACCACCCAACCCCATTAATGTACTGGTTACAGGATAGTTTAAAAGGTGTGCAATTTCGGTCAATAATTCAGAGCCATTGCCTTGTACCAAACCACCACCTGTATAAATTACAGGGCGTTTGGCACTAATTAACTCATCTACAGCCTTACGAATTTGTCCAGCATGACCACGACTCGGTGGCTGATAAGAGCGCATTTTCACCTTGTCAGGATATTCATAGGCAAACTTATCTACTGGATTCGTTGCGTCTTTTGGAATATCAATAACAACAGGGCCCGGGCGTCCACTTGAGGCAATGTAAAATGCTTTTTTAATAATTTCAGGAATTTCACTTGCATGACGCACTTGAAAACTATGTTTTACAATTGGTCTAGACACACCCACCATATCTGTCTCTTGGAAAGCATCTTCACCAATAAGATGTGACGCCACTTGTCCAGATAGGACCACCATTGGAATAGAATCCATATATGCAGTTGCAATTGGTGTAACTGTATTTGTTGCACCAGGTCCAGACGTAACAAGCACTACACCTGTTTTTCCTGTAACACGAGCATAGGCATCTGCCATATGGCCTGCTGCTTGCTCATGACGGACCAAGTAATGCTGAATTTTATCTTGTCTAAAAAGTGCATCATAGATATGCAGTACGGCACCGCCTGGGTAACCAAAAACCTGCTCAACACCCTCGTCCGCAAGCGCGCGAACGAGCATTTCACCACCAGAAAGAAGTTCCAACGTGATTCACCCTATTGTTTTTCGTACCATATGGGAGACATATAGCACTTTTAATTTTTACACTCACTGTGCTTCTTTATAACACAGCTTTAACGATTAATCTTGCAATAGGAGAAAAGAAGATTCAATGTGGTTTTTTACACACGAAACCTGACAAAACATGCTGGGATAAACATCGTTTTTTTCTAAACATAACAACTCGGCTAGAGCGCATGCCCATTGCTACTACTTTATTTGAAGGGTGGTCAAATGAAGTAGATATATTGAGCATTCTTGTTTTTTCAGCATGAAATGTCAAGACTTCTGCTATTTTTTCGTAATTCTTATCTCAGAATCTGCAATATCAAGAAAATCTCTACCATCTTGGATAGCTTTCAAACACATTTCGATACTTTTTATTTCAAAAAGAAATTTAAAAGAAATTTTTTCCCATTGTCACATAATCCATTTATATTAATATGAGCATTACATCACACAAAAGGCGAAAAAATGATTTTGAGTTTTAAAAAAATGATACATCTCGCGTCTATAGCGACTGTATGTATCGCTCCAATAGCTTCTCATGCACAAAATTTTTATAAATGGACAGATGCCAGTGGTTCTACGCATTACACAACCACACCACCGCCGAAGCAAAAAGGTATTGCAAGTCAGGGTGTTGTTAAAACTTACAACAGTCCATACACCCAAAGCAGTGACTCCAATGCGAGTAACAATAACAATGCGTATGTGCCGAATGACCCTCATGCTCCTGCACCTATGCCGATGACACAACCTATTCCTGAAAATAATGGAGATGAGTCCGAGTTACCACCAAGGTAACTATAATTCATTGGTGAATATGGATAGATTAAAAATAGCTGATAGAATTTATCTCGCAAAATTCACTTTTATGGGCATTTTGCGATATGCTGTACTAACTTTTTAACTCTAATTCGTCATCGATTAAATTTTTATGACTACATCACATATTGACCCTGAATACCAAGCAAATGCGATTGAGCCTAAAGTTCAACAAGATTGGGCTGATCGCAAAGTTTTTAAAGTTGCCGACACTGTTGAAGGTAAACATCGTTACATTCTATCTATGTTTCCATATCCTAGCGGCAAACTACATATGGGGCATGTACGTAACTATGCAATAGGTGATGTCCTGAGTCGCTTCCATCAGCTCAAAGGTGAAACTGTTCTACAACCAATGGGTTGGGATGCTTTTGGTCTACCTGCAGAAAATGCAGCAATTGCGCATAAAGTTGCACCTGCGAAATGGACATTTGAAAATATTGATTACATGCGTAACGAGTTAAAACGACTGGGTTTAGCCGTTGATTGGGATCGTGAAATTGCGACATGTACACCAGAATATTACCGCTGGGAACAATGGTTATTTGTCCAACTTTATAAAAAAGGTTTAATTTATCGTAAACTCTCGACAGTAAACTGGGATCCTGTAGATCAAACAGTCCTTGCAAATGAGCAAGTTGAAAATGGTAGAGGCTGGCGTTCAGGTGCATTGGTTGAAAAACGTGATATTCCAATGTATTACTTCCGCATTACAGATTATGCTCAAGAATTACTTGATGATTTAGATCAGCTAAAAGAAGGTTGGCCACAGCAAGTACTTACAATGCAACGCAACTGGATTGGCCGCTCTGAAGGCATGGATATTACTTTCCCATCTGCCAATACAGAAATCTACGCAGATGGATTGACGGTCTATACCACTCGACCAGATACGCTAATGGGTGTGACTTATATCGCAATTGCCGCAGAACACCCAATGGCTAAAAAAGCAGCCGAGTTACGCCCTGAACTCAATGCATTTATCGAAGAATGTCGTCATGGTTCAGTTTCAGAAGCAGACTTAGCAACAGCTGAAAAGAAAGGTATTTCAACTGGACTTTACGTTAAGCATCCGATTACTGGTGAAGATGTAGAAGTTTGGATTGCGAACTATGTTCTTATGAGCTACGGCTCTGGTGCTGTTATGGCCGTACCAGCACATGATGAACGCGACTTTGAATTTGCGAACAAATTTGGTTTACCTATTAAACAAGTCATAGATGCTCAAGGCGAAAATGATCAACCTTACAATCCAACTGAATGGCAAGATTGGTATGGCAGTAAAGAAGGTAAACTTGTTCATTCTGGGCAGTTTGATGGATTAACATTCCAAGCTGCTTTTGATGCATTTATTGAATTGTTAGCACCAAAAGAACTTGCAAGCAAAAAAGTTCAATTCCGTTTACGCGATTGGGGTGTATCTCGTCAGCGTTATTGGGGTTGTCCAATTCCAATGATTAACTGCGAATCTTGTGGTCAAGTACCTGTTCCTGAAGATCAGCTTCCTGTTGTTTTACCTACAGATGTTGTTCCAGATGGTTCGGGAAATCCACTTGCAAAAATGCCTGAATTCTACGAAACCACGTGTCCAAACTGTGGTAGTGCAGCAAGACGTGAAACAGACACGTTAGATACATTTGTAGAGTCTTCTTGGTACTATGCACGTTATGCATCTCCTGACTTTACAGGTGGCATGGTTAAGCCTGAAGCAGCGCAAACATGGTTGCCTATCAATCAATATATTGGTGGTGTAGAACATGCGATTTTACATTTACTTTACGCACGCTTTTTCCATAAACTAATGCGTGATGAAGGTGTAGTTCAAGGAAATGAACCTTTTACGAATCTTCTTACTCAAGGTATGGTACTTGCAGATACATTCTACCGTGAAGAAACAAGTGGTAAAAAAACTTGGTTCAATCCAAATGAAATTGAATTGATTCGTGATGAAAAAGGCCGTATTACATCTGCTATTTTAAAAGCAGATGGACAGCCTGTTGTTATTGGTGGACAAGAAAAAATGTCTAAATCCAAAAACAACGGTATCGATCCTCAAGCAATTATGAATCAATACGGCGCAGATACAGCACGTGTCTTCATGATGTTTGCTGCTCCACCTGATCAATCACTCGAATGGTCTGATGCTGGTGTAGAGGGTTCAAATCGTTTCTTAAAACGAGTATGGCGTTTAACTGCAAGCTTTTTAGAAAAAACTGCTAATAAATCACTTCAATTAGACAAAGCAACTGTGTCTAAAGATGCACAAGATTTACGACGTAAAACGCACGAAACGATTGCTAAAGTGGGTGATGACATTGAACGTCGTCATGCATTCAATACAGCAATTGCGGCACAAATGGAGCTATTAAACTCAATTACCAAGTTTAATGCAGTGTCTGATAATGATCTTGCTGTTGAGCAAGAATCTATTATTGCTTTACTTACGATGCTTGCTCCATTTGCACCACACTTAAGTCAAACGCTTTTAGCTGAGTTTAAAATTGATTTAACTCAAACAACATTCCCTGTGGTTGATGAATCGGCACTTACACGCAATACACAAACCATCGTTGTTCAAGTTAATGGTAAACTTCGTGGTAAACTTGAAGTTGCAACAGATCTTTCTAAAGAAGATATTCTTGCCCAAGCGAAAGCATTACCAGAAGTACAACAATTTTTAACAGGACCAACAAAAAAAGAGATTGTTGTTCCAAATAAACTCGTAAACCTCGTGGTTTAACAGAAAAGGAAAAAGCATGCACTTAGTCCAACGTCTCTCAGCAGTTATTTTAACTTTAGGCCTAAGTGCAAGCTTAGTGGGCTGTGGCTTTCATCTTGTTGGCCATGGTCCTAGTGCGACACCTCTGGTATATCAACACTTAAAGCTCGATTTACCTTCAAATACAGCAAACTTAGGTGAAAAACTTAAAGTATATTTAACAGGTAATGGAGCTAAATTTGATGACAGTTCAAATGCGTATACCCTCCATGTATTGGACTATCAATATCGTCGTCAAAAACTTAGCGGTCGTGTTGCCGAAGTCATTTTACATTTAGATGTTACATTCCAAATTGAAGACCGCAACGGCACACCAATTACAGAGCCACGCACGATTTCTAGCGTTAAAAGCTACCAATATAATGTGGCTACGGTAAACGTCGATGATAACGAAGAATCTTATCTGAATGACATGCTAGTAGATGACGTAGCACAACAAATGTCACGTCAGATTTCAACCAATCGATTACCTACGATAACAACTGTACAAGATACAAAATAATTGATCATTTGTTATGAAAATTGATTATATGCAAGCACTCAAGCGTACAAATAACGCTTTAGGTGCTTGGCTTATTCATGGTCAGGAACCTTTATTAGAGCAAAACCTACTAGATGAGTTTCGTAAAGAGTGGCGATCTAAAGACATTGAACGCCAACGTTATGATATTCAAAGCGTTCACGACTGGAAAAATGTATTTAATGCTTTAAATAGTTTGTCCCTTTTTTCACAACAACTTGCGATAGAAGTACATGGGAATATTAAGCCTGATGCCAATGGCTTAAAATTACTGAAAGCATTTATTCAGCACAATGAGCAAAATTTACTTGTCATTGTCATGCCCAAACAAGATACACAGAGCTTAAAAAGTAGCTTTATACAAACTGTTGAAGCAAATGGTACATTGGTTTCTCTTCAAGCGAATTACCCTAAAGATCGACAACATATTCTTGAAATAGAAGCAAAAAAACTTTCCCTTCATTTAGAAAATGATGCTTGGCCATGGCTTCTTGAACACCATGAACATAATTTACTTGCAGCAAAAAATAGTCTCATTCGTGTAAGCGATACATTTCCAGAATTGGCCAATGTTGGTATAAAAGAGCTTCATAGCTGTCTACAAGACCAATCGCGTTACTCTGCATATGATCTTAGTGATAGCCTAATTGCAGGTCACTTCGAGCAATCTATAAAAATTTATCAATATCTCATCGCAACAGGCGAACCAAGCACCTTTATTTTATGGGTTATTAGTAAAGAGATGCGATTACTCATGCAGTTGTTTGAACAACCCCATCAAGGTATACAACTGGGCATTTGGAAAACCAAAGTTCATCTTTATCAGAAAGCTTTACAGCGCCTTGATGCACAAGAATTCTTAAATTGGCCAAGCTTACTATTAAATATCGATCTTTCTATTAAAGGTCTCTCAAATCAAAAGCCAGAACTGCTGATATTGCAAGCAATTGGGCAATTATGTGGTAAAGTACTTTTTAGATAAGACTCCCCACTTGCTATGGAATAGTCAGGGGACACTTTTAGAGCAAGAAAATATGATAATACAGCAGTGTCATATTATTTTATTTCTTTTACAACGCCCATTCAGATACAGCTACGTAGCTTTCATATGTTAAAAAAAATTAAATCCGTCAAATTTCTCGTTGTACTTTTTATTCTTCTGATGATTGGCTTTTTAATTTGGCAGTCTTCTAAGCCAAAAGCTGAACAGCCACAGTACATTACAGAAGCTGTCACCACAGGAGATCTAGAAAGTACTGTACTTGCGACAGGAACGTTAAGCGCAAGTAAAATGCTCAGTGTAGGTGCTCAAGTTTCAGGCCAAGTCAAACACATGTATGTGCACCTAGGTGATCAGGTAAAAACGGGCCAAGTCATTGCCAAAATTGACTCTGAAACTCAGGAAAATACGCTACAAAATACAGCAGCCAATATTCGTAGTTTGCAGGCTCAGCGTCTACAACAAGATGCAAAACTGCATGAAGCAACATTAGAATATAATCGTCAAAAAGCAATGCTTGCACAAAATGCAACACCTCGTTCAAGTTTTGAGGCAGCAGAAGCAAACTATAAAACAGCATCTGCACAAATTAAAGTACTCGATGCCCAAATTGAACAAGCACGCCTGTCAGAATCTACAGCAAGAACAAACGTGGGCTATACACGTATTGTTGCACCCATTGATGGCACTGTAGTCGCAATTGTGACGGATGAAGGTCAGACTGTAAACTCAAACCAAACTACACCGACCATTGTAAAACTCGCACAATTGGGTGAAATGACTGTAAAAGCACAAGTTAGTGAAGCCGATGTCATGAAAATTGAGAAAGGCCAAAAAGTATATTTTACAACACTTGGAGATGACCAAAAGCGCTATGCTACATTACGCCAAATAGAGCCTGCTCCAGACTCAATTGCAAGTGACTCAAGCTCTACAAATACTGCTGTTTATTATAATGCATTATTTGATGTACCTAACTCAGATGGCAAGCTTAGAATTAATATGACTGCCCAAGTTTATATTGTACTTAATGCTGCAAAAGATGCCATATTGGTTCCCTCTTCTGCACTAAGTAGCTCTAAAGTTGTTCTCTCTGCAAATGGCATGGCATCTGCAAACTTACAAACGACTTCCCCTCAAACGCGCAAATTAGATTTAAATGAAGCTCAAAAAACACTACTCAAAGAAGGTAAAGCAAGCCTTAATACAGTACGTGTATACAATGGTGGCGATGTTTACTCTCAGCAAGTTCTATTTGGTATTAATAATAGAGTAAACGCCCAAGTGCTTGCAGGTCTTACAGAAGGTCAACAAGTTGTTATTGCAGACAGCAATGATGCTTCTGCTGCAACTGCAAAATCGAATAATAGCCGTAAACGTAGTGGCCCACCACCTATGGGAATGTAATCATGACGAAGCAAGTATTGCTTGAGGTCAACAACCTTGTTCGTGAATTTCCTGCAGGTGAGTCGACCATTCAAGTTTTAAAAAATATAAATTTAAAAATTCATGCGGGAGAGTTTATTGCCATTGTTGGTCAATCTGGCTCTGGAAAATCGACCCTCATGAATATTCTAGGCTGTCTAGATAAGCCTACATATGGTACTTATAAAGTTAAAGGTCAGGAAACTGGTCAGCTCTTGCCAGATGATTTAGCAAAGCTTAGAAGAGAATACTTTGGATTTATTTTCCAAAGATATCAACTGCTCAACGACTTATCTGCAAAAGAAAATGTCGAAGTACCAGCAATATATGCAGGTGTAGATACAACTCAAAGGCAACAACGTGCTAAAGATTTACTCAGTGAATTGGGCTTAAGAGAAAAATTAGATAATCGTCCTAACCAACTTTCAGGTGGTCAACAGCAACGTGTTTCTATTGCAAGAGCGCTGATGAATGGTGGGGATGTTATTCTTGCCGATGAACCAACGGGTGCACTAGATTCTGCCAGTGGCTTAGAAGTGATGCGCATCTTACGTGAATTAAATGCCTCAGGCCATACTGTCATTTTAGTCACACACGATATGGAAGTTGCTCAAAATGCAACGCGTATTATCGAAATCAAAGATGGGGAAATTATTGCAGATCAAACCAATACACCCTCTTCAATAAATACGTCTACTGAACAAGTCACCCAACATCCAAACGAAACAACTGCATTAACCCATAATGAAGATAAAGGGAAAAAGTCATCTTCTTTCTTTTCACTGTTAGATCGTTTGACTGAAGCATTCCATATGGCACTTCTTGCTATGAATGCTCATCGTATGCGTACCTTTTTAACCATGCTTGGTATTATCATTGGGATTGCATCGGTAGTCACGGTAGTCGCTTTAGGTAAAGGCTCACAAGAACAGATCTTAAAAGATATTAGTAGTTTAGGTACAAATACCATTACAGTATTTCAGGGGAAAAACTTTGGAGATAACTCTAAACTTGCCAACGTTAAGACACTTATTCCAAGCGATGCCGATGCACTTGCAACACAGCCCTATGTCAATGCAGTAAGCCCAGTTGTAGGTACATCCAAAATTATACGTTTTGAAGAAACTGAAGCAACGGGTACTATTAATGGTGTTAATCAAGATTTCTTTGTCGTTAAAGGGCTTAAATTTAAAGAAGGACAAAGCTTTGACAACACCAGTGTTCATTCTCGCTCGCAAGATGTAGTCATCGACACCAATACTCAGCAACAGTTTTTTAGTCGCGTACAAAGCCCTATTGGACAAGTGATCCTTCTAGGAAGCGTACCTGCACGTATTATTGGTGTCGTTGAATCTCAAAATACAGCTATGTCTTCTAGCGATACACTCAATGTGTATATGCCTTATACCACTGTCATGAGTCGTATGCTTGGACAATCTAATGTAAGAAATATTGTTGTACTAATAAATAGTCAATATTCAACAAGTGCCGCAGATAATGCGATTGTTAACCTTCTTTCCTTACGTCATGGTGCGCAAGATATCTATACCATGAACAGTGATAGTATTCGCCAGACTATTGAGAAAACAACAAATACCATGACACTATTGGTATCAGCGATTGCTGTCATTTCTCTCATCGTTGGTGGAATTGGTGTAATGAATATCATGCTTGTTTCTGTGACTGAACGTACACAAGAAATTGGCGTAAGAATGGCTGTTGGTGCTCGTCAAAGCGATATTTTACAACAGTTTCTTATAGAGGCTGTTCTGGTCTGCCTACTTGGTGGAATATTAGGTATATTCCTTTCAATGGGGATCGGGCAAGTTATTAGCCAATTCGCAAGTGGTGTATTCACACTCTCCTACTCTACCATTTCTATTGTTGCAGCATTTATTTGTTCAACCCTCATTGGCATTGTCTTTGGTTTTTTACCTGCTAAGAATGCTGCAAAACTTGACCCTGTTGCTGCGTTGGCAAGAGAGTAAGGAGAAAAAGATGAAAAAAAATATTCTCGCTTTTGGTCTAGCTACATTCATTTTAAGTGGATGTAGTGCTTTGGTTAAAACCCCTTATCAGGCACCTGCTGTCAATATTCCTCAAAATTTTCAACACAGCAAACCAAATGCCAAACAAATTTCAATAGATAGTCATGCAGATTGTTGGTGGACACTTTTTGGTGATACCAATTTAAATGGGCTTGTAGAGCAGGTACTTCAGCGAAACAATAATCTAGCAATTGCTGGGCTTACACTGAAACAAGCACGATTAAAAGCAGGACTGGCGGAAAATCAACAAGGCTTACGTGCTTCTGCTTCAAGTGCTGCAGGACATACGTTAAACCTACATACAGGCAATGATCAGTCTCAGGGCTTTTCTTTAAATGGTAATGTAAGTTATGAAGTTGACTTATTTGGGCAATTAGCAAGACAAACTGAAAGTGCACAATGGGAAGCTTTAGCCACAGAACAAGACTTACAAGCCACTGCCCAGTCCTTGGTTTCAACAACTGCTAAACTGTATTGGCAATTGGCTTACTTGCATGAAAGTAAAACTACCGCCGAAGAAAGCCTCAATAACTCTCAAAAACTCTACAAGTTGGTTCATATTCAGTACAAAGCAGGTGCTGTCTCAGACGTAGACTTAACCCAAGCCGCACAGGCTGTACAAAGTCAACAAGCAAACCTAAGCCGAATTGCACAAAGTCTGGTTGAAACACGCACAGCAATTGCTGTATTGCTTCATATTCCAGTACAACAACTCGATATTACAGAACCTAAGCGCCTCCCTCAGATTCACCTTCCTCAAATTTCATCAGGCTTACCTGCAGAAATTTTGTCACGGCGTCCAGATTTAAAAGCTGCAGAATTAAGACTACGTAAAGCACTTGCGACAAAAGATGCAACAACAGCAAGTTTTTATCCCTCTATTAATTTAACTGGGGGATTAGGTTCAAGTAGTACTTCTCTAACACAGCTCCTTAAGAATCCTATACTTACTTTAGGCGCAAACCTCAGCTTACCCTTCATACAATATAATGATATGAAAAAAAATATTGCTATTAGTCAGCTCGATTATGAAAAAGCAATATTGCAATATCGACAAACACTCTACCAAGCATTTGCAGATGTAGAAAATGCTCTTTCTAATCGTACCGAATTAGATTATCAAGTCACAGCTCAAGCCAAAAACCTTGCTCTTTCTCAAAAAGCAGAACGCCTCGTGTTGGTTCAATATAAATACGGTGCAGTTGCGCTAAAAAATGTTTTAGATCAGCAAGAGAATTCTCGTGCCGCACAACTAAGCTTAGTCAATACCAAGCAGAGTCAATACAATGCTTATGTCACGCTTATGCAAGCACTCGGTGGCAGTCCAGTGACACAGCTTCCAAAATAAACAAAAGGGAGACTTGAAAAGTCGCCCTTTTTAATTTCCTATGAATGTTTATTCATCATCCATAATCGCTGGACTCATGCCTACTGTATTAAAGCCAGCATCGACATACATAATTTCACCTGTAATACCAGATGCCCATGGAGAACATAGGAACAATGCAGCGTTCCCAACTTCTTCAATGGTAACATTACGCTTAAGTGGGGAAATTTTTTCGTTTGCATCTAACATTTTACGGAATGATTTAATGCCTGAAGCTGCAAGTGTACGAATAGGACCTGCTGAAATTGCATTTACACGAATACCATCTTGACCTAAGCTTGATGCTAAATAACGCACACCTGCTTCTAAAGATGCTTTTGCCATACCCATAACATTATAGTTTGGCATAACACGTTCAGAACCCTGATACGTCAGTGTTAACAAGCAACCCTGACGAGCTTGTAATAAAGGTTTAGCTGCACGTGCCATCGCAACAAAGCTATACGCACTAATGTCATGTGCTACTTTAAAGCCATCACGATCAGTGACATCTGTAAAGTCACCATCTAACGTATGCGCAGGTGCAAACCCAATTGAATGTACGACACCATCTAAACCATCCCAATGTTTCGCAAGCTCTGTAAATGCTGTTTCAATCTCTGCATCTACAGCAACATCACAAGGGAAAACAAGTTTAGAGCCAAATTTTTCTGCAAACTCATCAACACGCTTCTTTAATTTTTCATTTGGATACGTAAATGCGAGCTCTGCCCCTTCACGATGCAACGCTTGTGCAATACCATAAGCAATAGATAACTTACTTGCTACACCAGCGATTAAAAAGCGCTTGCCTGTTAATAGTCCTTGTGCCATTTATATATTCTCTCATTAAAAACTATGCGTGAAATAATGCCTATTTTGGACATTTTTAGAAATTGCATAAAGCATCTTTTTTCATTTTTTTGATGTTTACACATAAAAAAGTCGCCTTTACAACGATAAAGACGACTTTTGATATTCATTTATACCATGTGATCAATCATCAGATAAAAGACCAATTAAACGTAGAAAAGACGTATACATCCAAACTAGGGTTGCAAGTAAAGAAATTGCACAAACCCATTCAAAGGATTCTGGAGCACGTTGTGCTGCAGCATTTTCAATTAAATCGAAGTCTAGAATTAAATTTAAAGATGCAATAACTGCAACGAATGCTGCAAACCCTATTCCTAACCAGTTACTTTGAAAAACATATGGAATAGATGAACTAAAAATTAATCCCATTACCATCTGTACAACAAAAACAAGTGCGATAGCTAGCGTTGCAGACATGACAACAGCTTTAAACTTTTCAGTTGCACGAATAATTTGAAACTTATACAGGCCAAACAAAGCCAGTGTCGTTACAAATGTTGCAAGAAGAGCCTGTAATGGTGCACCAGGATATTTCATTTGAAAAACAAATGATACACCACCTAAAAAAGCACCTTCGAATAATGCATAAGGAACTGCGAGCATGCGTGATGTATTCGGTTTAAATACAGTAACCAGTGCAATCAATAAACCACCGATCGCACCGACTAAGCTTGCAGCACCTGCCAAAGCGACATTCATTGAAAGTGCACAATAAAAGAAAATTGCAAGACCAACTGCTGCTGCAATTCCCGTAAGTAATACTGACTTCCCAATTGTCCCTTGAATGGTCATTGGTTTTTGATAATCGGCGTAAGTTTCAACGCGTGTTAAAATTGGATTATTACTTTGCATTGTTCCGCTCTAATTTCTAAAGATTAGTGAAATATGTATACCATTTTAAAGCTTTTCAAGTCGCCATCCTATACAGCAACATATGTTTTTGTAACTTCATTTTATTTTTTTATAAATTAAATCGACATGTTTTACAAAATAAAAAGCCCTTATCAAAGATAAAGGCTTTTATATTACTTATTCGTCATTATTCGTAATAAAGAAATATTCTCTATAATATTTTAATTCACGAATTGAATCGCGAATATCATCTAATGCTAAATGAGAAGCTTCTTTTTTAAGACCACTCATAATTTCTGGACGCCAGCGCTTTGCAAGTTCCTTCACAGAGGAAACGTCTAAATTACGATAATGAAAAAACTGCTCAAGTTCAGGCATAAGACGATGCATAAAACGACGGTCTTGGCAAATAGAGTTTCCGCACATCGGTGAAGATTTTGGAGAAACCCATTTTTTTAAGAACGCAATCGTTTGCTCTTCTGCATCACGTGCCGTTAACTGGCTACGACGAACGCGCTCAATTAAACCAGATTGTCCGTGTTGGCGAGTATTCCACTCATCCATGGCATTTAAAATTTGATCTGATTGATGAATAGCAAGTACAGGCCCTTCAGCAAGCACGTTTAAATGATCATCTGTGATAATGGTTGCAATCTCAATGATTTTATCATTATCAGTATCTAGACCTGTCATTTCGAGGTCAATCCAAATTAACCGTGTATCTACTGTGCTGCTCATGAAATCAGTTCTTATCAACTTAAAACATGAATAGTAGCAAATTTATTGCTTCTTGGCTGTAATTGAACCGTGCTTCATGCTATTTTTGCCATCTCTCAACTGGTTTTTATATGTGAATGGCTCTTATCCGTAAACGTCGTTTGACAGAGCAACAAAAGCGTCGAATTCAGAAACAACATCAATCACGTCAAGATGAAATCGATACATCCAACGACCTCGAAGGTCTGGTTGTACAGCACTATGGTAGACAACTTGAAGTTCAAGCACTCTCTACTCCGCTTAATCATCCCGAAAAACCAAAGGTAAAGGACAATGAACCAGAACCATTTTGGAAACCGATTGAAATAGGCAGTGTTTGGCGTTGTCATACTCGTACTAACTTAGAACTTCTCGTTACAGGCGACAGAGTGAAATGGCAAGCAGATCCCAATACGGGATTGGGCATTATTACAGCAATTCATGAGCGTAAGTCCTTACTTACTCGTCCTGACCGTTACCACAAGGTTAAGCCTGTTGCAGCCAATATTAGTTTGATCGTTATTGTATTTGCACCACTACCTGAACCTGCACCAATGCTCATTGATCGCTATTTAGTGGCTTGCCAAGAAGCAGATATTCCAACCCTATTGGTATTGAATAAAGTTGATTTAATTCAAAATGATCATGAAATCTATACACTTGTCGAGGAATATCGACGTTTAGGTTATGAAATCATGCTTACCCAATCTGATGGTGATTTAACTCCTCTCAGAACACGATTAGATGGTGAAACAGTTGCCTTTGTTGGGCAATCTGGTGTGGGAAAAAGCTCGTTAATTAATACCATTGTTCCAGATGCTTCCCAGAAGACCAATATCATTTCAGAAAACTCTGCACTTGGACAGCATACAACTACATCAACGCGCCTTATTAGCTTTGGAGAAAATGGTGCACTGATTGACTCTCCTGGAATTCGAGAGTTCGGGCTATGGCATTTGACAGAAGATGCAGTACTTCATGGTTTTCCTGAAATTTTCCCTCTTATTGGATCATGCCAATTTAGAAATTGTACGCATAAAAATGCAAAAAACTGCGCACTTGAAAAAGCGGCAAACACGGGAGAAATTCTTCCTAGACGTTTAGAAAGTTTTTTACGTTTGTGCGATGAAATTCAAGTCGCAAACCAAAAAACTTAATTTTCTTGGCAATTACCCTTGAACCACGCTTTTTGATCACTATTAATATAAGCTATACTCTAGCTCAATTTTTGATGGTAATAAGGTGAATTGTGGAACGTTGGTTCGAATTCATGGGGAATCACCCCTTTTTATTTGGTCTGCTTGCGGTTCTTATCGTACTGTTTTTCGTAATTGAAGGAAAACGCAATGGCCGCAAAATTTCTCCACAGTCCCTTGGTATTTTGGTGAAAGCACAAAATGCAATGCTGATTGATTTAAGAGATACCAAAGACTATCGCGAAGGTCATATTAGCGGTAGTCGCAATATTCCATACAGTAGCTTAAGCAACCACATCGAAGAGTTACAAACTGAGGGAAGACCGTTAGTTTTCATTTGTAACTTAGGTCAAGTTGCAGGTAGCGCAATCGCGCAAGTTAGCTATGCAGATAGTTACCGTCTGGATGGTGGAATCTCAAATTGGAAAGCTCAAGGCTTACCATTAATTAAAGCAAAATAACGTTTAGCGAGAAGCATTATGGCAAATGTCGTCATCTACTCTACAACAGTATGTCCTTACTGCGTACGTGCAAAACAACTTTTAGAACGCAAAGGTATTGCATATAAAGAAATTAACCTTTCAAACGAAGCGCCTGAAGTACGTGTAGAGCTTATGCAGCGTACCAATCATCGTACAGTTCCACAAATTTTTATTAACGATCAGTTCATTGGTGGATTTGATCAGCTTTATGCATTAGATCGCGAAAGCAAACTTGATGAGCTGGTTAACTAACCAGCTCGATATTAAATAAGGATTTAATAATGACTGAAGAAAAGCAACCACAATTGGCTTTGGAACGTCTATATACAAAAGACGTTTCTTTTGAAGTTCCTGGGGCACATGTTTTTACTAAAGAGTGGCAACCTGAGTTAAACATTAACTTATCTTCAAATGCAGATAAAGTTGATGCAACACACTTTGAAGTTGCACTAAAAGTAATTGTAGAAGCGAAAAATGCGGGTGAAACTGCGTTTATCGTTGATGTAACACAAGCAGGTGTTTTCCTTGTAGATGGTATTGAAGAAGACCGCCTACCTTATATATTAGGTGCATACTGTCCAAATATTTTATTCCCTTTCCTACGTGAAGCTGTAAATGATTTAGTCACAAAAGGAAGCTTCCCTCAGTTATTGCTCACTCCAATTAACTTTGATGCAGAATTTGAAGCGAATATGCAACGTGCTCAAATGGAAGCAGCTGAAGCTGAAGGCAAAGCATAATTATTTTCTAAAGTGAGATAATATCCATTATCTCACTTTTTTATAAAAGCAGATCACTTGGCATATATTGCTGTATTTCTATCTATTATCATTATATTTACATAACAACTAAAATGTAATTCACATATATAATAATTTTTAAGCATAAAATAAAATAATTCTCACAAGAACATGATAATAAAATGAATAAAAATATAAATGCATCACATTTTAAAATGTCAAATGCAAACTTATTCACAATATCAGAAAGTATACATAAAAATATCTCACCACAAGAAATCATTACTCTTTGCAAAAATACTCTACTTTGTGAGGATATCGTCTTTTTAGAATCCATCAACGGTTCTGAATATTCTTATTATTATGATAGTGCTTATGCACTTTCTAAGATAAATGCCATTCAATATATTAAAAACATCCATTTCTTTAAAAAAAATATGCCCTTTTCTTTTTATGTTAAAAATAAAGATCGGCCTTTGAATATAGATAATAATTATCTCATTTTAGAAATAGATAATACCCATATATCTCAAAAAATATTTATCTTTATAAAAGGTAATTTTATAAAGAGGCATATTGTTTACAATAAGAATTTCTCTGTTTTTATGGGATTATTAAAATTATATTTTGCAAACCGTGCTTATTCTCAAAAAAATATTATTGATAATATTAAAGCTGATCCACTTTATAAACAGTTGGCTCAACAGGCACCTGTATTAATTAATATTATTAGTCCAGATTTAAAATTTACTTTATGGAATCAAGAGTGCGAACGACTTTTAGGTTGGAAACATAGCGAATTACAACAAGCAGATAATCAGTTATTAAGTTTGTTCACTAACTTAACAGACTACAATAAAGTAAAAAATTACTTTTTAAGTAGACCTGAGAAATCCACACTGACGGAACTTACTCCCATTTGTAAAGATGGCTCTATGCTTACCACATTGTGGACCAGTATTCAGCTTCCAGATTATTCCTATATTAACATTGGTATCAATGTTACAGAGCAACGTAAATCAGAACAGATACTACAAAAACGTGCAAACACAGATAATCTTACACAATGTCTCAATAGAGTCGCTATTTTTGACCAATTAGAAACGTCTTTAAAAACATGTAAAAACTCTCAAATAGGTTTTTGTGTATTTCTTCTAGATATAGACCATTTTAAAATCGTGAATGACACATGGGGGCATATGATTGGAGATAAAGCACTCCAACACTTCTGCCATATTTTACAACTCAATAAAAAACAAAAAGTACATATAGGACGATTCGGTGGAGAAGAGTTTCTTCTCATTTTGGAAACAAGTTATGAAAATGAAGCAATCGCTTTTGATGAGCAAATTCGGGCTTCTCTTGCAAGTCACCCATTGTATGAAGGCAAAAATAAAATAGAACTAAACTATAGTGGTGGTTTCGTAATGGTGAAGGATGGTCAATGCTCCAAAAATCTACTTCTATCAGATGTAGATCACGCTTTATATCATGCAAAAGAACAAGGTCGTGGTCGAACACTTCAGGCACACACCTCATACTAAAAACTTAACAATTCTCTGGCATAATGAGTGACTAAAGGTCGTTATTATCAAAATATTATTTAAGTATTATTAGAGGCGAAATAGCACATGGCAAAGTCAGTTAATTCTCCAAGTAAGCGCTTCTTAAAACTTGCAAGTATGACAGCCAGTATCGCAACAAAAACTGTATCGAACTCTATTCGTAGCTTTACTGCCGATGAGCAGCATAAAGACCAAGCTAGACATAAACTTTTTCAAGATATCGGAATTCAAATTGCAGATACACTTGGAGAAATGAAAGGTGCTGTCATGAAAGTTGGACAGATTGCCTCTCAATATAAAGATATTTTTCCTCCAGAAATATCTAAAGCAATTGAAAAACTACAGCGCCAAGCACCACCTATGCCCTTTAATGACATTAAAGTGCAAGTCGAAAAAGAACTAAAGCAATCACTCCATGAAGCCTTTTTAGCTTTTGAGGAAACACCTTTTGCTGCCGCTTCCATTGGACAAGTTCATAAAGCACAACTCAAAACGGGTGAACATGTTGTTGTAAAAATTCAGTATCCTGGTGTAGATGAAGCATGTGAAAGTGACCTAAAGCAAATTCGCTTGGCATTAAAAATGATGGGATTACTGAAAATTGATAAAAAACTCCAAGATCAAATTTTTAATGAAATTCAGGAAAGTTTAGCCAATGAACTGAACTATGAAATTGAAGCACAAAATTTAGAAATTGCACGTTCATTTCATGAAAAGTTAGATCCACAAATTATTATCCCAAAAGTCTTTAAAGACTACTCTACTCGTCATTTATTAACACTGAGTCTTGAGGTCGGGCATGATATTTCAACAGCAAGCACATGGAGTCAAGACATTCGAAATACCTTAGGTAGACGCCTTGTAAAAGCAATGGGACAGGAAATCTTTTATCTGAAGCGTTTTCATTGTGACCCTCACCCAGGTAACTTTGCATTTCGAGAAAATGGCGATGTTCTTGTATATGATTATGGTGGTGTGAAAGTCATTTCTTCTTATGTCATTCAGCAATTTAAAGACCTAATTCAAGCTTCTCGTGATGGCAATATTCCTCAATTAGAAACGGCTTTATTTGATTTACAAGCACTCACTGAAAAAGGGAAATTTCCTTCAAACTTATATCATGAATGGCTTGAAGTCTTGCTAAGACCACTTACCCAAAAATATGACTTTAAAGAAAATTCAGCTCACCATGACAGTGTGAAACTGGCTAAACAGTCTTTAAAATATTGGGATTTATTTAAACCATCACCCGATACACTTATGATTAATCGAACGATTTCAGGTCACTACTGGAATATGATTCATTTACAAGTTAATGACAATTTAAGTGATCTATTTGAAGAAATTATTCCTAATCAACATACGAGCTAGTTATTTGTATATGACATCATTTGTTGTAGGATAAGATTTTTAAATTAAATAGGGCAGAAAATGGCACAGCATCTATTAGCACAATTAAATGCAAATACAATCAAATTTATAGATGTGATTTCTTACATTGACCGTCACTATACACATACACCAACAGCTTTCGTGAATGGCGCTCAAAAAAATCAAGCAACAGAAAACCAAGGCAGTGCAAAAGTTCTATCATTTGCAAAACTGCATAAGTTAAATGAGCAAGATACGCTTCAACTATTCGCAGAGCACTACGCAAAAGTTCAAGCAACCCCCAATGAAGAAGACCACCAAAATATCCGTCAATTTATAAAAACAGGATGGAAAGGTGTTTCTTTTGATGGAGACGTACTTCAACCTCGCGTATAAAATATCGGTTTTCGATATGCTTAAAAGCATATCGAAAACAATAATTGATTAAGCACCATGCAACCATTGAAATACTGCCATACCTGCCATCGTACACAACAATGCACCAATCACATGAATCGAAATAACCAACATAGCAGTAGAGATTCTTCCTTGTTCTAGCAAAGTCACAACCTCTAAGGAAAATGTTGAAAACGTGGTTAGACCACCACAAAATCCCGTAATTACAAATAGTTTATAATTTTGACTGAGCTGGCTTTGTGCAAAAAATGCGATTGCAAATCCAATAATGAACCCACCTATCAAATTTACGGCAACTGTTCCCATAGGAATAGATGGATGTAGATTGTTCAGTTTCAAACCAACCCACCATCTAGACCATCCCCCTAAAATTGAGCCTAAAGCAATCGCAACTAATGAATAGTACATATACTCTTCCTATTTTTTATCTTCTATTTAAGCAGAGTACGCATATACCTACGCCCCTGCTATCATCATCAAGGTTACGTAGGCATCATTAGCCATTATTGGCGGTTTTTAAAAGGAAGATACCATTTCCTCTATCTCAAATGACTATATAAAGGTAATTGAAGGAAAATTTCAATTATTTTTGCATAAAAATAAATGAGCACCTTCTCCTGCGATCCTTCCAGTCGCAAAACATGCTGTAAGTAAGTAACCACCTGTTGGCGCATCCCAATCAAGCATCTCACCACAACAAAAAATACCTGATTGTGAGTTTAACTCTAGCA
Organism: Acinetobacter pollinis; assembly: GCF_015627175.1. Lineage (GTDB taxonomy): Bacteria > Pseudomonadota > Gammaproteobacteria > Pseudomonadales > Moraxellaceae > Acinetobacter > Acinetobacter pollinis. Next base: position 62,704 of record NZ_VTDQ01000007.1, read on the forward strand.
TTGGTGACAATACATTTTCTTTCACCCCACCTGCACAGCTAATGGCTTCTTCTATCGGTCGGAACCCTTCAATAGAGATACATAAATTTTTTATTTGAGATGCCATTTTTTCAGGTTGTTGCCATAACTCTTTTTCAACAATCTCACGCAAGAGTGCAATTTTCACTTGGTCTAAACCAGCTTTTCGCCAAATATTTGATAAAGATTGTTTTTTTGTGTGGTTCAGTTTACGAACAAGTTCATCTTCTGAAAGATGAGGCAGTAAATCTAAAAACAATACTTTAGAAGTACGTAATGTACGATTAAGACGATAAATCACACCACTTTCAAAGCCGTAATGTGTAATCACAATATCACCATCGACTTTATGCTGAGATGATGTCCACGCCTGAATACGTTTTAATGGCTGACCAAAAATAGGTTTCATATACTTCGACCAAGAAAACTCAACCCCGACGTTACTGGCAACAAAGGGTTGAAGCTCATGTTGCTGTAACCATGTTTGCCACTGTCCATCACTACCAAGTTTTGGCCAAGATACAGCACCACATGCCAAAACAACTGCATCAAATAATTTCTCAGACTCAATAGGTTGGTTTAGCGATGTATCAATATAAGTAAGTTTTTTTTGTTCGATACCTGTACATTTATGCCGATAATGAAACTGAACACCTGTATTACTTAATCTTTTCAACCATGCACGCAATAACGGCGCAGCCTTCATTTCTAATGGGAAAATACGCCCTGAACTTCCCACATAAGAGGTTACACCTAAATCATCCATCCATGCACGTATCCACTGTGCATCAAACTGAGTAATCCATGGTTTCAACCACTCGACTTGATCATAACGGTGAATAAATTGTGAAAGTTCTTCTGCATGAGAAATATTTAAACCCGTCTTACCTGCCATTAAAAATTTTCTTGCAGCCGAAGGCATTTGCTCAAATACATGAATGTCGTAGTTATATTGACTTAAAACTTCTGCTGCCATTAAACCAGCAGGCCCTGCACCTACAATTGCAACAGACTTTTTACTCATACATGATCCCGACCATTTAAAGGCTCAAACTCATCAAACCGCGTTTTATAACCTTGTGGCTTACGAATAATGAGTTGCTGACACAGTTCACCACGTTGTAAGTATTTCACTTCGAAATGTGTTCTTGCAGAATCACTTGGAATAATTTGCTTTTCATATGGCAGTTGCCATAACTCTTTTAACTGTTGCTCTGCTTCTTCAATATAACTTTCAATATTACTTGCAAGTGTAACTGTGCCTTCATCTGCTAAACGAGAGAGTAAAAGCTCAAAAAATGGCATGTTTAACCAACGCTGTGCAGAATTATGAGGCTCTGGGTTTGGGTAAAGTAAGAAAAACTGCGTCACTTGCTTAGGATAAAGCGCATGTGTAATCCATGGTAATGCATCTGCATGAATATCAATTAGGTTGTTTTTTGGCTGTAACTGTGCCTGTTTATGCATTGCATCGAATTTTTCACGAGTACGTTCAATGGCATAAAGGATCTGTGTTGGATGCAACGTACAAAATTGTAACGCATGCTTCCCCTTTCCCGCTCCAATTTCTACCACAATCGGTTTATTTTCAATAGGTTGGAAATCACGAGGGGCAACCATCCGCTGTGCCTGAAATTGACGAATTTGCATAATCAGATCAAACTAGTAAAAATTGACATAAGTCTAACAAGCGGAAGACTTATTGCCTACTTTTACTCTCATATTTGGATATTTTTTATGACACGCTATATTCCATGTCCACGTTGTGGTGAGCCTGCAAAATGGCAAGAGAATGCATTTCGTCCATTTTGCTCAGAACGTTGCAAAATGATTGATTTGGGTGCATGGGCAAATGAAAGTTATCGTTTACCCACACAGGATGCACCACAGTCAGAATTGTCAAGAGAAGATGACTAACTTAGCCTGCTCTACTCGATACAAAGGGATTAAATTTTTTCTCATGACCAATGGTACTCATCTCACCATGCCCTGGAATAAACTGTGTTTCATCAGGTAATGTAAAACATGTGCTATGAATAGAATCTATTAATTGCTGATGGTTTCCTCTTGGGAAATCTGTACGACCAATAGACTCTTTAAATAGCAAATCACCTGCCCATAACAACCGATGTTCTGCATTGTAAAAAATGACATGCCCAGGTGTATGACCTGGTGCAAATCGCACTTCAAACGCGTGCTTTCCAAGTGTAAGTACTTCATTGCCCTCAAGCCAAGTCGATACATGAACAGGCTCTGGAATAGGAAAACCATATTGTGCTGAAACTTCTTGAAGCATATCTAACCAAAATTGATCTTCTTTATGAGGTCCAATAACAGGGATACTCCATATACGTGCAAGTTCACCCACTGCACCAGCATGGTCAAGATGCCCATGTGTCAGCCACAATTGCTTAACCTGAATTCCAAGAGCTTGAACCTCTTGTTGAATTCTTTGTGCATCACCACCTGCATCAATAATAATGGCTTCTTTACTCTCACTGTCCCAAACAATTGAACAGTTTTGAGCAAATGGTGTCACAGGTACAATCTTAACTTGTAGCATGGGCATCCCTTCTGATTTATTCGTATGGTGCCAATGTTACCTTGATCGCATCCAAATGTGCGGTCAATAATGTTTTGAAAAGTATTAAATGCATTTCATCTGTATTCAATGCAGGAATATAAGCATAAGACTCTCCACCTGCTTTTTTGAAGTTTTCCGCATTTTCAACGGCCAATTCTTCTAAAGTTTCCAAACAGTCTGCGGAAAAAGCAGGACTCATAATCTGAACAGACTTAACACCACTCTTGCCCCATTCATCTAACAGTTCATCTGTATAAGGGCGTACCCACTCTTGGGCACCAAAACGCGACTGAAAGCTAATTGCCCATTCGCTGTCTTGTAAGCCCAACTCTTGGGCAACCAATTTAGCAGTTTTACGACAGCGCTCTGGGTATGGATCGCCTTTGTCTGCAAACGGCTGAGGAATACCATGAAAAGACATTAAAAGTTTGTCGGCTGTACCATGCTCGGCACGGAAACGTTTTACACTTTCTGCAAGTGCACGAATGTATAACGGGTGTTGGTAGTAATCACGAATAATACTTATACCCGGCAAATTACGCTGTTTTAATGCCCACTTTGAGAGTAAATCATATTGTGGAGCCGTAGATGTGGCAGAGTACTGAGGATACAGCGGAAACAATAAAATATGATCTGTTTTACTACCATCTAAATCTTTTAGCAGTGCTTTCATTCCCGGATTACCATAAGTCATGAGCGGGACAATATTTAAGTCAAACTCAGGATACTTTTCAGGCAATGCTTTTTTTAAATAGTCGGCTTGATCAAATAAAATTTCACGCATTGGCGAATCTTTCCACCAGATTGAAGCATATGCTTCTGCCACACGTTTAGGACGGCGCGGTAAAACAAAAAGGCGTAAAATAATTTGCCAAACAATTTTAGGGATTTCAACAACACGTTGATCTGACAAGAACTCTTTTAAATAACGGCTGACAGCAGGTGCTGTTGGCTCATCTGGCGTGCCAAGATTAGCGAGAATTACTGTGATTTTTGGTTTATCTTGTTTCATCTTCACTCATTCGCTGGAAATATTTTTATCTACTTTAACGGTTTTGAATTTTAATTAAAATAATATAATTACTCGTTTTTTTGTTAAAACTTATCGTTATTCACAATCATTTTACAAATCATGATTCTATATCATTTTTTTTAAAATATTTTGTATATTTATGCTCACTTTCCACAATAACCTTTGTCTATGGTCGCGACCAATAGGTACAATCCATGCATTGTCTTTTATATGAATTTTAATGTTATTTAAAATATAGTCATCAATATCGACATGTGTAATATGACTCAATAAAGGATTTTCTTTACTTAAGGTTTGCCATGTTATTTGCATTAAATACTGATTTAAGCGCTTTAAAAATACATCTTCTATAGCAGGTTCAGTTAGCCCTTTTGCGATAATTTGAAGAATTTCCAACCAAGTAAGGTGTATAGAGCGCGTAATTCGCTCAAACGAATCATTTTCATGTGCACAAACCTGATAACTGAGTGTAAAAAGGTCTGAAAGTTGCACTAAAACAGATTGATTCGCTGTCAGTTTTATATTTTTTTCAGCCTGTAATTCAAATTGCGCCACCTTATGCTTAAGACGCTGAATCTCGTCTTGCAACAGTCTTGTATTATAAGCACGTACCCACCCTTGGGTCGGATATGTCTGTACAATTTTGGGCATATGATATTTTACTTGCGTGATCAAATCATCGACATGATCATATTCAAAAATTTCCTTCACTTCTTGCTGGATCAATTGCCTGAAATGATAAAATTTTTGTTGTGCTTCATCTAAGGTGGAGACATTACTCGGTAAGTCATACTTTTGCATGAACACAACAATCGACTTCTGTCGAGCCAATGCATAAATATACTCTAACTGCATATAACTCACACCAGAAACAGATAACTGTCCATAGTCGCTACCTAAAAGTAGCGTTATATAGTCACTTTCATCAATTTTACGGCGCGCCAGTGTAGCAGTAGTTGTACATCTATTTTCTACACCCCATGCAAAATAACCTAACCCAATCAAAGTTTGACACAGTATTCGATATTCTTTAGACATTCCCTCCCCTGAAGTTGAGATGAATATCTGATAACGCTTATCGACCATGTGTAAACTCAATAAATAAAGGAATTTTAAAGCCAAGTAAAATCATTTAGATGGAATATTCTCCCATAGTCCAACGAATTTCTTTAGCAATTAGACGTTGTACCACTATTTCAGTCTGAGGTGTATAGCCACCTGTGAAATAGCAGGTCATCTGTAACGTTTTTGTTACATTTGGGTTGATTAATCCATGATGGGTAAGTACATGTGCAAGCTGACGTGCAACTGCTTGACCTGAGTCGACCAATTGGAATTGATTTGGAAAAACAGTTTCAATACTATTTTTTAAAAAAGGATAATGCGTACAGCCCAATACCAGATGGTCAGCTTTACGCTCAAGTGCTGGCTTTAAAGTACGCTCTAGAAGCGAATACATATAATCGCTGTCTTGCTTACCTGCTTCTATTAGCGGCACCAGTTCTAAAGAAGTTATAGGCAAAACCTCTACATCTAGAGGTTCTGCAAAACGACATACAACTTCCTTAATTAGCTTCCCACGAAATGTTGCAGGTGTTGCTAACACAGCAACAACTTTGCTTTTAGTATTTAAAACTGCAGGCTTAAGTGCAGGAACCAAACCAATAATTGGAAAATCACTTCCATAATGTTCACGAAGGTAGTCTAAACTAAATGCAGATGCTGTATTACATGCCACCACCACTGCTTTACATCCCTTTTGATATAACCAATCTACGGCTTGCGCTGTAAGGTGACGAATTTCGTTATCATCTCTCGCTCCATAGGGAACATGTGCTGTATCTGCTAAATAATGAATATGCTCATGAGGCAAATATTTTAAAATATCATTGACAACAGATAACCCTCCAACACCTGAGTCGAACACACCAATAGGCGCATCTTTAGATGCTTTAATACTGTGAATTCGTCTATATCTTAGGGAATGAAAGTCACTCATGGGATCATTTATTTGGAAATTAATTTAGCTGACAAATCTTAAACCTCAGGCAGTCAAATGCAAGCAAAAATCACCACTTTGAAGCACAAGTTCTGTCTGTAATTGATCATTTTCAATCAGTTCACCCATTTCTATTAAATGAAAAAATACCGACCTTGGAATAAGTGCATACAAGCCATAACGAATATAGACGTATGGACGCATTTTACCTTTATAGGCACGCATAATCATCCTATTCTTTTCACCTAAAACAACCACATCACCGTCGGTAGTATGAAAGTGAATCCATGTTTGTTCAGCTTGAGAAATTTTTTCGACACCGCGAATACAAAGTGGTGCATCTTCGACTTCAATTTCAATTTTTTCTACAGGTGTTTTTAAATAGTATTTTGATTCTTCTTTGCATAAAATATGCGAAAATAGTTGGATAAGTGCATCTCTTTGAATTTGTGTACCCTCATGCCACCACGTATGATTGGCATGTATACATAAATCCATTTTTCCACATCTTTGAGGTTGCCACTGATCCAGTGGTGGGATTTGAGTTTTATGTATGTCCCCAGCTAAATTTATACTTTCTAAAACAGAATCTAAAGTTTTATCAGATAAATTTGAGTGTTTTTTATACATACTCTGAGAAATATCATCTTTTCCCATCGCTTTTATCCCCTATTTGACAGAAAATACACACTTATCAGCCAATAGGCTATTCTATACATCTTAAGTGATGATATCTCGGACACGTTTTAGCATGTGTCTGAGATTTGTGTCTATAGAAAACACTCATGGCAGCACCATAATGTACCGTTTGGTTGCCACCTTTTTCAATATGAGGAGTCCTACATGGAACACATCGAACGCGAATCGATGGAGTTTGACGTTGTTATTGTGGGTGCAGGACCTGCTGGTCTTTCTGCAGCAATAAAAATTCGTCAGTTAGCAATTGAACATGACTTATCTGATTTAACCGTTTGTGTCGTAGAAAAGGGCTCCGAAGTCGGTGCACATATTCTGTCTGGTGCTGTACTTGAACCTCGCGCTTTAAATGAGCTTTTTCCAAATTGGAAAGAAGAAGATGCGCCACTTAACGTTCCGGTTAAAGAAGACAAGACTTATTTCTTAATGTCTGAAACAAAACATCAAGAAGCCCCTCATTGGATGGTTCCAAAAACCATGCACAACGACGGAAACTATGTCGTTTCACTAGGTAATGTTGTTCGTTGGTTAGGTGAAAAGGCAGAAGAGTTAGAAGTTGCTGTTTTTCCAGGATTTTCTGCATCTGAAATTCTATATCATGAAGATGGTACAGTTAAAGGTATTCAAACAGGCGATATGGGTGTAGGTAAAGATGGTGAACCAACACCTCATTTCACACCGGGCTATGAATTACATGCAAAATACACTCTATTTGCAGAAGGTTGCCGTGGCCATCTTGGAAAACGTCTCATTGAAAACTTTAAATTGGACAAAGATGTAGACCCCCAACACTACGGGATTGGGATTAAAGAGCTTTGGGAAATCGATCCTGAGAAACATCAAGAAGGTTTAGTCATGCATGGCGCAGGTTGGCCATTGTCTGAAACTGCATCTTCAGGTGGTTGGTGGTTATACCATGCAGAAAATAATCAGGTGACTTTAGGCATGATTATTGACCTTTCTTATACCAATCCAAATATGTATCCATTTATGGAAATGCAACGTTGGAAAACACACCCTCTTATTAAACAATATTTAGAAGGTGGTAAACGTATTTCCTACGGCGCACGTGCTGTGGTTAAAGGTGGTTTTAATGCCTTGCCAAAACTTACTTTCCCAGGTGGTTGCCTGATTGGTGATGATGCAGGTTTTCTGAACTTCGCCAAAATTAAAGGCTCACACACTGCTATGAAGTCTGGCATGCTCTGTGCAGAAGCAATTTTTGAAGCGATTTCTCAAGGTGTAGACAAAGGTGGTGACCTTGCTATTGCACGTCTTACTGAAGATGAAGATCACTTTATTAAAGAAGTGACAGCATATACAGAGAAATACAATCAGAGCTGGTTAAAAGAAGAGCTTTACAACTCTCGTAACTTTGGCCCTGCAATGCATAAATTTGGCCAATGGTTCGGTGGTGCATTTAACTTTGTTGACCAAAACATCTTTAAAGTTCCATTTACACTGCACGATACCATTCCTGACTTCTCTGCATTAAAAACAGTTGATGCAGAGCACTTTAAGCCAAACTACCCGAAGCCAGATGGTACGCTTACTTTCGATCGCTTATCTTCAGTATTTATTTCAAATACAGTACATGAAGAAAATCAGCCATCTCATTTAAAACTGACAGACGCAACGATTCCTGTAAATGTGAATTTACCAAAATGGGATGAACCTGCTCAACGCTACTGTCCAGCAGGGGTGTATGAAATTATTGAGGAAGACAATACCAAACGCTTCCAAATTAATGCAGCAAACTGCGTACATTGCAAAACATGTGATATTAAAGATCCATCACAGAATATTACATGGGTAACACCTGAAGGTGGTGGTGGTCCAAACTATCCAAATATGTAATAAAACCTATAAGCCTCTCATTTGTAGAGGCTTATTTTTATCCCTTTTGAATGAGGTAACGATATTCTTTATGCCCTTTATCGTCTAGATATTCTTCTTTTAGTAACAGCTCATGATTCATGTGCACACAAAAACGCGGAATATCCCAAGAGGTCGATGTGTCAGTTGCAATGACTTCAACTACCTCGCCCGACTGTATTTTACGTATTGCCTGACGTAACATCATAATTGGGTCTGGGCAATATAGTCCTCGCGTATTAAGCTGAACTTTAGGGTCAGCCGATACATCTGTCATAGCAAATACATCACTTCAAAAATAAAATTGATTTTATCATAATGTCTTAAATGGTGTTGCGACAAAAAAATTCATTCTTTTCAAATTTTTCATACAGTTTTTCTAATGCATGAACCTTTTTTCTTCGGTATGATGAAGCCTCTACTTTGATAACAAATACACCGATTTAGGAAGGATCATGCAAGAGGAATCAGGCTCATCGTGGGGTATGCGCGGCTTAAGAAAATGGTTAGGCACCGCACCAGAAACCAGAGATGAGTTACTCAAACTTGTACAAGACTCTCGTCGCTTTTTAGAACCAGATACAGTTGCAATGCTTGAGGGCGTACTCGACCTCCCTGCAACGAAAATACGTGAAGTCATGACACCACGTACTGCTATGGTAAGCCTACAAGAAGATGATCAGTTGTTAGACATTCTACATGTACTCACTGACTCTGCACATTCTCGTTTTCCAGTATTCTCTTCAGATCAACCTGATACTGTTGTCGGTGTACTTTTGGCAAAAGATTTATTGCCTTTTCTGTCTGAACCGACAGCAAAAGTAGATATTTGCGCGCTGATGCGCCAACCACTTTTCATTCCAGAAAGTGCTCGCTCAGACCAAGTATTGCGTATGCTTAAAAATACACAAACCCATATTGCCATGGTCATTGATGAGTATGGTGCAACCTCTGGTTTAGTCACACTAGAAGATATTCTAGAAGAAATTGTTGGCGAAATTGAAGATGAACATGATACAGCTGATGAAGAAGGACAATTTATTCTTCCAGATGCAAAGCATGACACTGCCAATGCTTGGATCGTACAGGCATTAACACCAATCGAATACTTTAATGATCTGTTAGATGCAGATTTTTCTGACGATGAGGTCGAAACCGTAGGCGGTTTACTTCTTCAAGAAATTGGCCTTGTAAATGATTTAAAGGGTCAAACCATAGAAATTAAAGACTGGAAGTTTACAATCATTGAAGCAGATACACGAACGATTCAACTCATTCGGGCTGTTCGTCAATGAACCTCGTAACATCGCTTACGTCTAAAAATGTTCAACTTCCCACCTTCGTTTTATGCCTCATCGCATTAATTTCAGGTGGGACTTTTAGCCTCTCTTTAGCACCATACCACTACTGGTGGATTGCCCTACTTTCTCCTGCATTGCTTTATGCATGTTTACTTGGACGTAGACCCAAACAAGCCTTTCTGATCGGTTGGAGTTTTGGGTTTGGCTTATGGTTCACGGGCGCGTTTTGGCTATTTGCTTCAATTCATAACTACGGCAATATCAGTACACCTATTGGTATACTCCTCATTGCACTCTTAGCAAGTGTCATGGGATTATTTAATGCTTTTCAGACATGGGCTTACAAGCGTTTTTTTCCTGAAACGCCCCTTACGTTTGCACCACTATGGATTTTATTTGAATGGCTAAAAACATGGTTATTCACTGGTTTTCCATGGCTTTTTGTCGGTTATGCATTTACAAATGTCTTTCTCGATGATTATGCACCTTTATTTGGTGTATTAAGTGTTTCTTTCGTTGCCGTACTTATTGCTACTGCGTGTGTGGAAGTCATAAGAAAACGTGTGTTTTGGGTTCTCCCTATTCTTACCTTACTTTTAGGGGCTTGGGGTGCATCTTCCTTGCAGTTTGTTCAACCAAAAAATGAACGTGCTTTAAGTGTCTCTCTTGTTCAAGGAAATATTCCACAAGATTTAAAATGGCTAACAACCTACCAAGACCGTACTTTAGAGATCTATCAAACACTAAGTTCAAGCGAATGGGGACGCGATCTTATCGTATGGCCTGAGTCTGCAATTCCAATGACTCAAATTAGTGTGGCACCATTTATACAAGAGATGACTCAACTCGCTAAACAGAAGAACTCTGCTTGGATAAGTGGTATTCCCTATTATGATGAACAAGCTTCTATTCAAGCAGGTCGAAGTGTGTTTTATAACAGTCTAATGGCATCAGGTGCACAAACATCTGGGTTATATGAAAAACAACGTCTAGTCCCTTTTGGTGAATATGTACCATTGGCGGGGCTTTTGAAATGGGTCTTGCCTGCACTACAAAATGATATTACAGAAGGTAGTATGTCGGCAGGGCCATCTGGGCAAAAAGCATTAAATATAAAACAGCATGCATTAGGTACAGCTATTTGCTATGAAGTTGCCTACCCCAATCTCACTCGCACTAATGCAAAAAATAGTGACTTTATGGTAACTGTTTCTAACGATGCTTGGTTTTCTGGTACAGCTGGGCCTTGGCAACATTTACAAATGGTACAAATGAGAGCCAAGGAGAATGGTCGCTGGTTTATTCGTGCAACCAATACAGGAATCACAGCATTTATTAATGAAAAAGGTCAAATTGTTGCGCAAGCACCAATCGATCAAGCCTTTGTATTAAGACATGATCTGCCTGCATTCTCAGGACAAACCTTATATACGCGTTTAGGTGATTTGCCTATCTTAATTTTCTCAATCATTTTACTTTGCTTAGGTATGTATTATCGTCCAAAGCAAGTAGATGTATCGTTTAAATCACGACGTTAAATGAAATAACCTCCTTATGGAGGTTATTTTTATTCATATACAATATAAAAAAATTGCATGCTAAAATGCGTTTTAAACAGAAAACCCATTTAAAAATTATGGTATTGAACGCAGAAATATCTAGTCATCCTCTTCGTATTCGTGTTGCTGTACCTCTTCCTATTTATGACTCCTTTGACTATTTAGTGACTGCTGAGCAATATCGCTCTTTAAACTTAGGTTCGAGAGTAAAAGTATCTTTTGGTCGCCAACAATGTATTGCTGTAGTTATCGAAAAAATTCCACCCAATACACCACAAGAAACTACATTTAAACTCAAAAATATTTTAGAGGTGATCGATACAACTTCTCTTATTCATCAATCTATGATGTCATTATTGAAGTGGTCGGCACAGTACTACATATTTCCCTTAGGTGAAGTCATACAAAGTGCATTCCCTACACGTTTACGACAAGGCCATACTTATGAATGTCATGCGCCTGCTTGGGAAATTATAGATTTTCATGCAGAAGAAAAGCTTAAACGTTCTGAGAAACAGCGTCTAGCCTATACACACTTATGCAAAAAAGTAGAACCTTGTTTTGAAACAGATCTTGTAAATGAAGGAATCCATTTAACGACATTACGTGCTCTAGAAAAAAAACAAATTATCCAAGAAATAGAAAAAAACATCGACTTTTCAGCAAAACCTATAGAATTAGCACAAATCCCTTTAACTGCAAATGAAGACCAAACACAGGCAATTCACACTATCTTAGAGAAAAAAGAGGGTTATTGTGCTTTTTTACTTGATGGTATTACAGGCAGTGGCAAAACTGAAGTCTACTTACAAGTCATGTATGAAGTCTTAAAGCAAGGCAAACAAGTTCTGGTACTTGTTCCAGAAATTGGTTTAACCGCTCAGACCATTGCACGTTTTAAAGCCAGATTTAATTGCCATATCACCTTACTCCACTCGGGATTAACAGATGTTCAGCGTCTACATGCATGGCAGCAGGCACAGACTGGACAAGCTTCAATTATACTCGGTACACGCTCTGCCATTTATACACCCTTGCCACATCTTGGACTCATCATTTTAGATGAAGAGCATGACCTCTCTTTCAAACAACAAGAAGGTTTTAGATATCATGCCAGAGATGTTGCACTCTATCGGGCGCATTTAGAAAAATGTCCTATTATTTTAGGATCGGCAACCCCTAGTATTGATAGCTTTGCCTTGGTACAACAAAAGAAGATTCAGCATTTAACCTTAAATACACGCACAGGAAGTGCCGTATTGCCCCAAATGCATCTTATCGATTTGAAAGTGAGTCCAAAAGTGCATGGACTAAGCCAATACTTAATTGGTCACATTAAACAGCGTTTACAAGAACAAGAACAAGTACTTATTTTTTTAAATAGGCGTGGTTATGCTCCTGTACTTATGTGTGAACACTGTGGTTGGCAAGCCAACTGTCCGAATTGCGATGCTCACTTTACACTGCATACGCAGCCATATCAGCACTTACATTGCCATCACTGTGGGCTTATTCAAGTTTTACCTCCAAGCTGTCCAGAATGTAAACAAGAAACGCTTAAACCCATTGGCTTAGGCACAGTAAAAGTCGAAGAAGGTCTTAAAGAACTATTTCCCGAAACAGAAATTATTCGAGTAGATCGCGATAGTACGAGTCGTGTTGGTAGTCTCGAAAAAATCTACGACAAAATACATCAAAATAAACCACTTATTTTATTAGGCACACAAATGCTCGCCAAAGGGCATCATTTCCCCTATGTAACTTTAGTGGCTATTTTAGATATCGATGCAGGATTATTAAGCGTTGACTTTCGCGCGCCTGAGCGAACAGCACAAATGATTGTCCAAGTATCTGGACGTGCAGGTCGTGGCGAGAAAAAAGGAGACGTCTTCTTACAGACATTACGACCTGACCATCCCACATTAAATACACTTATTTCCAAAGACTATCGAACATTTGCACAACATACACTAAAAGAGCGCCAAATTGCCCTCCTACCACCCTATCGATATACGGTTTTAGTACGGAGTGAATCTAAAGATGAACAGAAAAACCTGCAGTTTTTGACAGAGATTTCCCAAAATTTACAGGAAATATCAACACAACACTTAGACATCTGGGGGCCTATTCCTGCCCCAATGCAACGTAAAGCAGGAAAGTATCAAGCACATTTGGTTATTTTAGGCAAAGATCGAGCGCATCTACATTATTATATTAGACACTGGTGGTTATTTATTACCTCTCAATGCCCAGCATATATTCGCCTTTCAATTGATATTGATCCGCAAGAATTGAACTGAGTAATAATTTGATATGCTTTTAAATGACTATGATCTTCACATGGCATAATTACTTTTAATGAACTCAAAATGACGATTAAACGTCTATGACGTAGGACAATTGCATGTCACTTTTGCTACAGATGACTATTTTTCTTGGTGCATGTCTCATTATTGTACCTTTGGGCAAACGTTTAGGTATTGCCACCGTTCTTGGCTATTTATTTACAGGCATTATTTTAGGACCTAGCGTACTTAATGTCGCAAATGATCCTCATGCCATTATGAATTTAGCAGAATTTGGTGTTATTTTGCTGATGTTCCTTATTGGCTTAGAACTTAGACCACAAAGATTATGGCAAATGAGGCAAGCTATTTTCGCAATGGGTAGTTTACAAGTCACTGTAACGGGACTCATTTTCATGGCAATCTTATGGTTTATTTTTAAACAAAGTATTCCTACAAGTTTTGCGATTGGTTTTGCGCTTGCATTGTCATCTACTGCATTTGTACTTCAGCTCTTAAATGAAAAACAAGAACTTAACACGACCTATGGTCAAAAATCTTTCTCAATTCTTCTTTTTCAAGATATTGCTGCAATTCCCTTACTTGCAGTCATTCCTTTACTTGCAGGTACGTCTTCTGCACACCATGGCATTGCATACTTTGCAGCAATTATTGCAGCATTTAGTGGTTTATTCTTATTTAGTCGTTTTGTCATGCGCCCATTTTTTAGATTTGTCGCGAAAAGTGGTGCCAGTGAACTTATTACGGCAGTTGCACTCTTTATTGTGCTTGGGGTCGTTCTACTTATGGAAACACTCGGCATAAGTACAACTTTAGGCGCATTTTTAACGGGTGTTTTACTTGCAGATTCTGAGTTTCGCCATGAGTTAGAAGCAAGTATTGCGCCATTTAAGGGGCTTCTGCTTGGTTTATTCTTTATGACTGTTGGAATGACCACTCAACTTTCTACGCTATTTGAGCATCCATTGCTTATTGTAGGTGGTGCACTGGCGCTCTTACTCATTAAGCTTATTTCTATTACACTCATTGGTAAATATTATAAAAATACGTGGAAAAATAGCCTGATGCTCGGTACGTGTCTTGCACAAGGCGGAGAATTTGCATTTGTAGTATTTAATGTTGCACACAGTGAACAGCTATTAGCGCAAAGTTTACTTGAGCCTGTAACTTTAATTGTCACACTCTCTATGGTATTAACACCTATTTTGTACTGGTTCATGACACGCTTTGTCATTCCAAGACTAGAACAAAATGATGAGCAGGTTTTCGATGATATTCCAAATCATGAAAGCCCAATGATGATTGCAGGTTTTGGCCGTTTTGGTCAAATTATTGCCCGCATTGCGCGCTTACAACACATTCCCTTTATTGCGATAGATTCTAGCTTAAAACAGATTGATTTCGTACGGCGTTATGGTGGAAAAATTTACTATGGTGACGTCACTCAGCCTGATCTTCTGAGGTCGGCAGGTATTGAACATATTAAAGTTTTTGTGTTGGCCATTGATGATGTTGAAGATTCACTCAATACTGCACGACACATTACACTGAATTATCCCCATGTTAAACTGCTTGTCCGTGCACGTGACCGTCATCATGTACATCTATTGCGTGATATTGGCGTGAGTCATATTTGGCGGGAGACTTACTTATCCTCTTTAGGTCTTGCCTATCGTGCCCTCAGAGAGTTAGGTATAGAAGACCAAGAAGCCTATGCAAAAATAGAGCTTTTTCGTGACTATGATGAAAAGTTACTTGTAGAACAACAAAGTATTTATAACGATGAACAAAAAGTGTTTGAAACACATCGTAATGCCTTAGCAGAGCTAGAACATCTCTTTGAAAGCGACACCAAAGTAGAGCCCAAAGAAAGCGAAGTGAACTTACGCCGTGGGCTTGAACAACAACGCATCAATGTCTCTCGAAATGAGGATGAATAACTTGTGTTTTATGATGATGCCACCATTAAATAAAGGGATTGGAGAAATATATGTCTAACTTACGTCAACGTTTTTATATTGAAAACTGCCCTGTTCGTGGTGAAGTTGTTCATCTAGATGAAGCACTGCAAACTATTTTGTCTCAGCGTTCGTATCCAGAAGCAATAAAAATTCTTATTGGAGAGATGCTCAGTGCAACGGCATTACTTGCAAGCACATTAAAAATTAAGGGTCAAATTAGCTTACAGATTCAAGCAAAAGGCACACTCAAGTGGGCTATGGCTGAATGTAACCACCTAGGCGAGGTTCGTGCTCTAGCTGATTTTGCAGAAGACCCTCGCTTTGCAGAGGCACATGACAGCAGTACAGTTCTTTCGACTTTAGAACAACCTGTATTGTTTATTAATATCGAACCTGAAGTCGGTGAACGCTATCAAGGTATTGTTCCTTTAGATAAACCGACACTAGCACAATGTCTTATGCAATATTACGATCTTTCTGCACAGATCCCAACACATATTGTACTTGCGAGCACAAAAGAAACGTCAGGTGGTTTGCTTATTCAGTTACTGCCCCGCCGTGAAGATGAATATGAAACCATAGATGAAGATTTATGGCCTCGTCTTATTATGCTTACAGACACGCTAAAATCAGAAGAAATTACATCACTCGACCCACAAGAGATCTTATTCCGCTTATATCATGAAGAAGATGTAAGACTTCCAGAACAAGAATCTCTACGATTTGCATGTACATGTTCTCAAAAAAAATGCGTCAATGCACTGATTCAAATTGGTGAAAATGCAGTAAAAGAGACTTTAGAAGTACAAAACCCGATTGAAATGAATTGTCAATTTTGTAATGCACGTTATACCTTTAATGCAGAAGAAGCCCTCTCATTATTTGGTAAACACTTAAGTTAAATCATTCGATTGGGAGGAAAGTTACTTCCTCCCAACATTCAAAATTAATGCACAGTGCCAATAAGATCCCACCATGTATTACTGGTTGCACCATTTACCGGAAAATACCAGTATTGCGAAGTCGTTTTTAAACGAAATAAAAGATTGCCTGATCTAAAAACCTCACCAACTTGACCATATCGGTTATTTGCTCCCCAAGTCGAATATATCTGTGTTTTTAAAGACTCTCCTTTTATAAAATGCCTACCTACATATTCCCAATCTTCATTACTCATTTTATTTATTGGAAAGTAACTTGCAGGTTTTCTTTTAATTTTAAAATATTCAACATCTGAGGTATATGGATTACTATAAACAAAATAATCTCCTATATTCACCTCACTACTATTTCTCTGTTCCCAATTAAATAATGGTCGATTCGTTAAATATAAATCATTAATAATTGGATAACCTAATCCAATAAAACGCCAATCAGCATTTGACTGATTGGTCGATGGAATATCACCTAAACTTCCAGTTCGTTTTGCTTGCCATAATATTGGATATTTTGCATCGAGATTTTTAGAGTAAAAAATACCTTGTCTTGCATAATGCTCATTTGCATTCCATGCTTGTACGCCTCGATATTGATTCCCTAATCCTTTCACAGAAGAATCACTTTCTAAATAAGCATTAGAACCCATTGTTTCTTTCGATGAATGAGGTAGAAGTAGATTATCTGCACACTCATGCGCATCCCCATATGCAGATGCATTTGCAGAGGCTAATTTAGTCGATTTTCCCCAATTACCTTGTATTGGATAATATGTTGTATTGGCATGTCGAAGCGTATCACAACGATAAGGTCCCCAAAAATACTCTAGGAATAGAGAGTTAGATTTTTTAAGATTACCAAAACTCGACGGTGTTTCTAACTGACCCAATACATCTGTACGATTCACTGTCAGATCAGTTAATGTAATTTGCCACCACTGACCACCTGTAGCTTTTAAAGTGGGACTTTTTTCAAACCTAAAACGATACTGATGCCCGACCTTCCAAGCATATGGCCCTTGAATAGATGAACAACCACCAAACTCATTACAGTTGGCCAATTTAGGAATTGCACCACTTACTGCATTAAAGTATTTTGCCTCTTCGGGTTTATCTCCTGTCCAAATAGAAACCAAAGCACGCTTTTGGCCACCACTTCGTTGGAGACCTAAATAACCACCATTTGCATTTTGAAAGGTCACGTATTGTGAGAAATAAACAGAAGATGGAGATGTTTTTTCTGAAGAAATATTATTATATGCTTCCCCAGGATCAACATTAATACGAAAGAAATAATCTTTTACATCAGGTGTTTCATCGACCAGAGTCCATGAACCTGAAGGGGTTAAACTATATGCTGAAATAGGATAAACCACGCTAAATAACAACAGAAATAAATGTTTCTTTATATGCATAACAGACCTGTAAATTGAATATTCATTATTTTAATCAATTGATATTATTCAGCCTTAAATCTCTTTAATAGATCGAAGTCCTTACTTTAAAAATTTCAGTACTAGATTGTATAAATGTAATATTATATCTTAAACATATTCAAATTATGGATAATAAATCAGTTAAAATCTCTAAACTCCAGATTTAATCTTAGTACATCGTTAAAGAATAAAAATCGCATAAATACAATTAATATACTCTTGATCTAAAACAACTTACTCTGAAATTTATTCATATTTAATAATGGATGTATTGGTTGGATGCTTACCATTTTTTAGTATTCACTAAATCAAATACAATATCACAAGCACGGTTTATTCATATACTGTAATTGAAGTTCATAAAACTCTTACATAGAATATTTTCCTCGAGAGAACTTCTCTTTAAAGGCTTTATATCTTGATATAACAAACCTTTAATAATATTTAATACTTAATTTTTAGCTTTGCTTAATGCAAAATTTGGATTAAATTAGCCAATATCGTTGCTTTATAAAACCTACAAGCTATCTCCTAATATCAGATGAATTATTTACTTCATTAGTTATATACTGAATAGCATGAATATCATTATTCTTTAAATAATATTTAATTTTCTCATCTTTACCCATATTAGCGGTATTTGAAAATTTTTCTTGATTTTTAATAAAATCTTCATATTTTTGTCTCTTAAATAAAGCTTCTTGATTTTTCCTATCAGCAAAAAAATCTATATTTGATTTTTTTGCTTGTATAAGATCATTTTCTTTATGAATAAATATAAGGGATTTTTCTGATGAATTTAATTCAGCAAAAACGTGTAAGGATATAGATTGAATGCCAATTAATAAAACACTAAAGTACTTTTTATTCATAAATTTAAAATCCTCTTATAATTAAAATTAAGCTAAAATTATAGTATATTTCGATAAAACCTAATCAGTAATTCGACTTATCCAACGACTGAATAAATCTTTTCATTAAAGAAAAAAATCCTTAATTCAATACTAGTCTATCTTCTTTTATTCATAAAAACTGATTCATTTTTAATTATATTTTATATAACTCACTACACATCTTTTTATTACTCTCTCATCGAAAGCTCAAATTTACCCAATTTTACTACTTATCATGCAAATAATTTAAAAAAATATGAATATATTTATTTTTATTGTTAAATTTTAACATCACAACAATAATTAGGCTTGAGATGCCTTCTGTTTTTCAGGCATATTCGCTTAGAATGTACGCTCTGAATTTTGGATAATATGCATGAAGATGAATCGAACTGCCATGAAATTAACAATAACCACTTTACTCATGGCAAATAGTTTATGTTTTTTGCATGCTGCAGACACTTCCAAGCTACAAATTGGACTCACAGATACCTACGATTTCCAAGCTTATAAAAATCAAAACAACCCAAATACTGTACTTCCTGCGATCTTCTATGATTCTCGCTATTTTTATATAGATGGCGATGAGCTTGGTTTTTATGGTCTCAATCAAGACCATCATAAACTTAAATTTAATTTATATTACGATTCTAGTGAATTTAAACCCTCTGATGAGTTGAAAACACTCAATAAAAGAAAACCATCTGTGATGGCTGGCGGTAGCTATACATATATTACTCAATATGGTGGTTTCCAAGTTCAAGCCGAACAGGACATTCTTTCAAGGAGCCATGGCGCTTTTGCAACTTTTGCCTACTTAGCTGAAGTTAATTATGGACAGTGGACATTTGCACCTGAACTTGGCATTCAATGGAACAGTAAAAAGTATAACAACTATTACTATGGTGTAAGTGCAACAGAAGCACAAACCAGTGGTCTAAAAGAATACCATCCTAAACAAAGCTTACAACCGTACCTCAGCTTAGACACAGGATATCAACTCAATTCACGTTGGACACTGTACGGTGGCCTACAATTCACAGGATTATCAAATCAGCAGTACCATAGTCCAATGGTGGAAAAACACATGGATATTTCAACGTCACTCGGATTTTTATACCGGTTTTAATTATAAATTGAGTGATTTCTCACATTCTTTAATGTTTTGTTAAAAATAATATGTTATTTAACTGCAAAACCTTCTAGACTAAATCAGCACAATAAGGACTGACTTATGGCAATTAACGAAAAGCAACTGTTGCTTGATGAAGCAAAATACTGTTCACATGGTGACACTGTACACTATGTAGAACCACCAAAAATCTTTACAAACTGTGAAGGCAGTTACCTCTACGATGATCAAGATACACCTTACCTAGATCTTCAAATGTGGTATTCAGCAGTTAACTTTGGCTATAAGAATCCTCGTTTAGATAAAGCGCTGATTGATCAAATTCATACACTTCCACAAGTTGCGAGCCAATACTTACACCCAACAAAAATTCAGTTAAGTAAAGTCATCGCAGAAGACATCTTCAAAAAAACAGGTGAAGCAGGTCGTATTCACTATAATGTTGGTGGTTCACAAGCCATTGAAGATTCTCTTAAGGTTGTACGTAACTTTACTGGTGGTAAAAGTCGTATGCTTGCCTTTGAAGGCGGTTACCATGGTCGTACTTTAGGTGCGTCGTCAATCACTTCAAGCTACCGCTACCGTCGTCGCTATGGTCACTTTGGCGATCGTGCACACTTCATTCCATTTCCATACCCATTCCGTCGTCCAAAAGGTATGACTGCTGAAGAGTATGGCGACAAACTCATTGCAGAATTTGCACGTTTATTCGAAACTGAATACCACGGTGTTTGGGATCCAAAAGTAGGCGAAAGTGAATTTGCTGCTTTTTATATGGAAACCATTCAAGGTACAGGTGGTTACGTTATCCCACCGAAAAACTTCTTCACAGGCTTGAAAAAAGTACTTGATGACCATGGTATTTTATTGGTAGTTGATGAAGTTCAAATGGGCTTCTACCGTACCGGTAAACTGTGGTCGTGGGAACATTTCGGTATTACACCAGACATTACTGTATTTGGTAAAGCACTTACCAATGGTCTAAACCCATTGGCAGGTATCTGGGCAAAAGAAGCTCTAATTAACCCTGAAGTATTCCCAGTCGGTTCTACACACTCAACATTTGCATCTAACCCACTCGGTACTGCTGTTGGTTTAGAATTGATGACCATGCTTGCTGAAAAAGACTATGAAAAGCAAATTATGGAAAGTGGTGCATACTTCCTAGAATGCTTAAAAGATCTTCAAACTCGTCATGTAGAAATTGGTGATGTCGATGGTCTTGGTTTAGCATTACGTGCAGAAATTTGTGAAGCTGATGGCTTTACACCAAACAAAGCATTGCTTGATAAGATGGTAGATATTGGCCTATCAGGTACTCTAGAGTACAACGGTCAAAAATGTGGTCTTGTTCTTGATGTGGGCGGTTATTACAAAAACGTAATTACTTTTGCACCATCACTCGAAATTTCACGCGCTGAAATTGATCAAGCACTTGTACTACTTGAGCAATTGCTTAACCGTGCGAAAAAGGAAATCTAAACATTTCTTATGGACAATGGTTTAAATCATGTAGAACCAAATCGTCTTGTGGATGCTTTTTTAAAGCATCCACCTCAAGATTTTCAGGCCTCTACTTTAGATAACTCTCTTTATTACTTTGTTACCAACTTCAATTTACTCACAACACTTGATGCACCTGTGCGTCAAAAAATTGAGTCTTTGGTTGGCTATCATTATTGGAAAAAAATTGTTCATTTTCCAACACGCTTTATTGGCACAACAGTCACAGAATATACACCAATACCTCAAGACACGTCATCAGAGACACTAATAGACACCATAAAGAAGAACAGTCACGAACATAGTCTTACGATTATTAAAGATCTTCCACTATCTTCACCACTGCTTACACAAGAAGAAAACCAAGCAAGTGCGGCACTTATAGGATCGGCTAAAGAAGCAGGATTTTTGGCTGTTGAAGGACAAGCTTTAGCATATGTCGAAATAGACTTTAATGATCGAGAAGATTATCTCTCTAGATTGTCAAAAAGCAGACGTAAAAATTTAAAACGTAAACTCCGTAGCTTAGATGAATTAAATGTTGAAATTCACCAAACAGGTGACCATTACTTTAATCATACTGAGCGCTTAGAACAACTGTATAGACTTTATCTTGCAGTATACGAGCAAAGTGAAATTCATTTTGACTTGCTTAGCAAAGCATTTTTTCAAGAAATTTTACAAGATAGCCAAAGCGGCGGTCGAGTTTTCATGTATTGGAAAGGCGAAACACTCATTGGCTATAATATCTGCTATGTTTATGAAGACAAACTTGTAGACAAATATATTGGTCTGAACTACCCACTTGCACTTGATTACAATCTCTATTTTATTAGTTGGTTTGTTAATCTTGATTATGCGAAAAACCAACATTTAAAATATTATGTGGCAGGATGGACAGATCCAGAAGTTAAAGCACAACTTGGTGCAAAATTTACATTTACTCAGCACCTTGTATGGGTCAAATCGCCATTACTTCGTTTTATTTTAAAAAGATTTAGACATCTATTTGAAGCAGATGCTCATTGGCATCAACAACAAGAAGAGAAAACTGCTAAATGAGTACCTCTCCACGCCATCCAGTCGTTTTAAACTTTGATGATTCAGCAATGGCATCAAACCAAATATGGACAAATATTCCTCTCCAAAGTGAGCAAGAAACTATTCGCTTTGGTTGTAAATGGCAAGCGTTTGAAGCATTAGGACAAAAACTTTCAAATGAGCTTCCATCAACAGAAGCAATGGGTTGTGTCCTGTTAGGTAGTGGCGATTACCATCACCTCAGTTATTTGTTATTGTCTCGGCTTAATAAAGAACAACCAATACACCTAATTATTTGTGATAACCATCCAGATAATATGCGCTACCCTTTTGGTATTCATTGTGGCTCATGGGTCTACTGGGCCAGCCAATTGCCAAATGTGGCACGTATAGATGTATTAGGTATTGGCTCAAGTGATATTGGCTTGGCACATGCTTGGGAAAACCACTGGTCACCACTACGTCAAGGCAAACTGCATTATTGGAGTATTCAACAAAATGCGAGTTGGTTACATAAGGTTGGTGCAAAATCTGCTTGGCATGCATTCGATGAACCAGATTCACTCATGAAAACATTTTTAGTTGAAATGGAAAAAGTAGACCTACCTGTCTACTTATCTATAGACAAAGATGTACTTTCTAAAGATGTCGTACAAACCAATTGGGATCAAGGTTATTTTGCAGAAGAACACTTAAACTCATTGATTGATGCATGCGACCAAAAACTTATGGGTGCTGATATCACTGGAGATATTTCACTTTACCAATACAAGCAATGGTTTAAGCGATTACTCAGCTCGTTAGATGATCAAGAAGTACCAAGTGAACATCAGTTAACGACATGGCAAGAAGAACAACAAGCACTCAATGTGAGGCTCATCGAGCGTATGCAAGACAAATGGAAATAGCCTGATTTAAGGCGTTTCCTTTGTCATTTGCTCTGCTTTAAATTCTTCTGCTTCGCCTTTGGCTAAGCATAAAACACCTAAGAAAATTAAGGCCATTCCACATACTTTAACCAGTGTTAATGGCTCATTAAACAGCCACACAGACAATAGCGTTACACTAATCAGCTCGATATGAGAAGCGGCGACAGCAGGGCCAATCGGGGCACGCTCCAGTAGAGTCATCCATGTAAAAAATGAAGCGATATAGCCCAATAATGCACCGTAAATCCAGATATTACTAAAAATACGAAATAGCCAAGGCAAATCAAATGTCAGAGGCATTGCATGGTTCGAGGCCATTTTAAAACTTACCTGAGCAAGTGTATCAAACAGCATTAATACCGAGAATCCAACCAAGTAAAATAGTTTCATATACTCATCCCAATCACTGCAACGCCTGCTGTAATAAGCAATACGCCCATTAAGCGATATTTTGTTATTTTCTCTTTAAAGAATAAGCGACCTGCAATCATAATGACCACAATATTAATACACCCGAGCATGACCCCATCAGAGAGTGGTACTAAAGATAGAAATGCCAACCAAACAATAAACTCAACAACATAACAACCTATGCCTAACCACATCATTGGCATTTTAGCAAGTGCAACCCAACGCTCCATCCCTTCATAGTTTGCACCTCTCAAAGCAATGGCTTTAAAAGCCAGTTGCCCAACAGTATCTACGGCAATGGTAACTAGCCATACGATAAAAACAATGGGTTCCATAAAGATACCTTAAGAAGCAGAAGACGCTTGAGACAACACACTATATGTATGAATGAAATTTAATGATTCATCAATCACTTGCTGACGATCATTATCAATAGTAATCATATGATAACTTTTCTTTAACCATACAAGTTTTTTAGGGCCTTGCACACGATCATAAATAAGCTGACTGTTTTTACGGTGTGCAATATCATCTTCATAAGCATGTAGACATAAAGTCGCTGATTTAATTTTATGCAGATTCTTTCGAACATGTACCGATAACCGTTGCATATGGTATAGCGAATGCCAAGGGTTACCAGGTAATCCTGCTTCACTACTGTCACCATGATTCATAGAATTAACGATACGTTTTCTTAATGCTTCATTATAGATACCGTATGGTTCTGCTTCATGAAGAATATTCGAACGTAGAATATTTAAATGAAAAACTAGAGGCAATATCCATGGTGCTGAAAGTCTACCCCATAAAGGTACACTCCAACCATCATATTTAAATGTTGGGCTATAACACAGCACACCTTTAACTTCTGGGTGCTCAATGGCATAGTTAAGTGCCAACAAAGAACCCATAGACAACCCACCAATAAATATTTCATCAGTATATTGTTTAAGTTTCTCTGCACCTGCACATACACTTGCATACCAATCTTTCCAGTTGGTTTCTACAAGGTCTTCAACTGTACCGCAATGCCCTGCCAGTTGAACTGAATAAACGGTATACCCTTGTTGATTGAATTTACGTGCCAATCCACGCATTTCATTAGGCGTACCCGTCAGTCCATGAATAAGTAAAATACCAGTACGATTGCCTTCTAATAAAAATGAGTGATCTTTGATCATACATGAACCTTAGCATCTAATTGCGGTAAGCCAACAAACTGATCTAGTGTTTTGGTAAGTTCTGTAAATGTAGAAAATGGTACATGTTTAATATTATTATCTTGGCAATGCTTTAATAAGGATTTTTTCGCATATACATAATCTGCTTCTTCAGATAAACAAAAATCTGAACGACCATCACCTATGAGAATCGTTTTGTATTGCTTATGCTGTGTTTGAGATACCTTACATTTACATGTACCAGACTGCGATTTACATGTTTTCGTTGCATTCGGGAAATGTAACTGCCAACGATGCTCACTAACTTGCTCTAACTGGTTGGCAATAACAGGAACATGGCGTAAGTTATATTTTGCGAGAATATGACGAATAACTATATCTAAGCCATCGCTCACAATCGTCAGTGGAATACCCAATTTTTTTGCAGCTTTAACAAAATCAATAAAGCTTTCGTCAATTTCTATCTGATGTACAAGCGCTTCTAACTTTTCTTTGGTGACATTCAACAATGCTATTTGACGTTGCATACACTCTTTAGAGCCAATTTCACCCTGCTCCCACAACTGTTCAATCTCTTCCCATCCTTGATCTGCAAAATTTTCCAACAAGACATCCGTTGTATCTTGCAAACTAATCGTACCATCAAAATCACAAAGAATTTTCCAGCTATTTTCTTGGTACTGTTCAACATTCATGAGAAGCATAGGTTTTCTCTCAGCATATTTCTTAAAATTCTCTGTTTACATTTGAGTAACAGAAACCGCCTAGTATAACCATTTTTTGATTAAACATCGCTTATATGTTAAAAAAATAATGTAACCTAAATTCAAAAAAAATGAAAATACATAAATATATCAATTACTTAAAATTATTAAACTGCTGTTTTTTAATCGTTTCAAGCTATCAATTTAAAGAAATATTTAAAGATAAACTGCGTACTTTTATTCGAAACAATAATAAAACATTCGTACACTATTGATTTATTTTTATACACAACATAATAAAATTCAGGATAAAAATTTAATAACAATTCATGTTGAATGACTATGGCTAAAAACTATTATGAAATTTTAGGCGTTGATAGAGATGCAACTCCTGATGAAATAAAAAAATCATTTCGTAAACTTGCAAAGAAGTATCATCCAGATATTAGTAAAGAAACAGATGCTGAAGCGCGTATGCAAGAAATAAATACCGCATACGACATTTTAAGCCAAGAAGAGCGTAAAGCAGAATATGACTACGCATTAGATCATCCAGAAGGTGCTTTCCAAGGGGGGCATGGTTTTTCTAATCAGCAAGGATTTCAGCAAAGTCATGATTTTCACGGGTTCGAAGATCTTTTTGGTCGTTTTGGTTCTGGTTTTGGTGGAGGCTTTCAAGATCGAGGATTTAAGGGTGAAGACCAACATGCATCCATTGAAGTTCCTATAGATGTTGCTTACCACGGTACAACACAGCAAATTACTTTACAAGTTCCTACTTATAGTCCACAAGGTAGACCAGAAGTTCAGAGAAAAACTTTAGAAATCAGAATCCCTCAAGGTATGAAATCTGGTCAACAAATTCGTCTCTCAAAACAAGGCCAAGCTGGCATAAATGGAGGTGAAAATGGAGATCTTTATATAGAAATTACCTACCAAAAATCTACAAACCTTTATGTGGAAGGTACAGATGTATATTTAGAAACACCCATCACTCCATGGGAAGCTGCACTCGGCGAAAAAATTCAAGTCCAATTACCTTCTGGCAGTACGATTGAAGTCAATATTCCTAAAAACACGCAGAATGGGCAAAAGCTACGTATTAAAGACAAAGGGATTCCAAGTTCACCCCCAGGCCATTTGTATCTGATACTTACAGTTAAAGCACCTGAGGTAATAACCCACGAACAGCAAGAAGCCTACAAGAAACTTGCGGCTGTTTTTCCTCAGTTTAAACCACGAAAAAATTAAGAGATGAAACTATGAAAAGTCGTATACATTACTATGAAGTGACCAGTCATACTCATCATGATGTAGAAGTTCTACATCAGGAGTTTTCTTTAGAAAGATTTGCAGAAATTTGTGGGCAACACCCTAATTGGATTATTCAGCTCATCGAATATGACATTTTACCTGAAAGGGCAAAAAAGCATGCTTCGCCCACTTTTTTGCAAGAAGATATTCAAAGAGCCAGAAAAGCATATCGGTTGCAACGAGACTTTGAAGCCTCGCTCCCTGCAGTTTCAGTCATGTTAGATTTAATTGATGAAGTAAACATACTCCGTCAGAAGACAAAGCATGTTTAAACTTGTTCGTCTATGCGCTTTCTGCTTCGCATAGACGAGTCAGCTCTTCTTCATCTTTTGCTTTTAAAACAATATCAATAACATCTAAAACGGCTTCTTGCTCATTATGCTTTGCCATATATTTTGCAACTTTTTTTAACTCAGGAATCGCATTTTCTACAGCAAATCCATAGCCTGCTTTAGAAACCATTTCAATATCATTGTTATTGTCACCAATGGCTAAGATTTCGTGGTCTGAAATATTCCATTTCTGTTGTAAAAAATCTAATCCATAGGCTTTGTGTTTTTTAGGCACAATCAAATCGATAAAACCAAAACCACTAGAAACCAGTTTTACATCGCCAGATTGAATGTATGACTTTCCATTTAGATCATTGGTCAACTCATCAAAGTCATAATAGGTTGTATTAATTGTTACCTTACAAATGAGATCGTCGACCTTCTCTAAATCTTCAACTTGTTTTAATCGCTTAAAGTATTTATTAAGCTTGGGCATGGCCTCAGATTTTACTGCTGGCCCAATATAAGCCCCTTGTTTCCCACACAGAATAATTCCATCGGCGTAATGCTGAGAGAGATCATGAATCATGGTATCTACAGCATCTTGGCTAAAATGAGAAAAACTTACCTCTTCGACACCATCGACCACATACGCACCGTTTTCAGCAACGTATGCTATCTCATCTTGAATATCTGAAAAGTAGTTTTTGAGTGTCCAAAGTTGATTTCCACTTGCTGCAACAAAGTGGATGTTACGTGCTTGTAACTGAAGAAATTGTGCAAGAAAACGCTGTTTATTGTACTTTTTTTCTCCATTTAGAAATGTACCATCCATATCTACAGCGATTAATTTAATTGACATTTGCACCTCGTAGGCTAAGACAAACTATTCACATCATTTCTTTTTAATTTCAATTTACTTTCAAATTATCTTAGCAAGAGATGACGTGCTTATGAATAATCTCACCTTAAATATTACAAAATTCTAATATTTTTATATTTCTAATATCCGCATCACAGTTATTAATTAATAACAATATTGATAATTATTATCATTTATATAAAATAACACTATATTTTTGTAATTATTTATATTTTTATGTCTACTTTCCGTCAGCAAAAATTTTTACGCCATCCATTGAGTTTAAGTATTCTCATGGTACTTGCCCTTTCACCATCTTTTTCATACGCAGAAGATGCAACAACAACTCAACTTGAAACGATTAACGTTAAATCTGAAACTTCATCTGCCTTAGAAACAGCGACAGGCCTAAAGCTGAAACCTAAAGAAACACCTCAATCTATTAGTGTAATTACGCAAGAACAGATAAAAGATCAGGGGATTTCGAGTTTAAGCAAAGCATTAAAGCAAACAACAGGTATAAATGTAATTCGTGATTCTGGAAGATATCGCTTTCAATCTCGTGGATTTTATATCGATCAAATTGAAGAAGATGGTCTAAGTAGTACCGTTCCTGGTTCAGCAAGCAATGCCAACCGAACAGCATCGAGTTCAGCAGATTTAGATATTTATGAACATATTGAAGTCATTAGAGGTGCAACAGGGTTAACCCAAGCCAATAGTGAACCAGGTGGAACAATTAATGCAGTTAGAAAACATCCCACACAAAATTTTCAAATGCATGGTTATGTACAGGCTGGGCAATGGAATAATGTTCACTCTATGATAGATACATCTGGTGCTTTGAATAGTAATAAAACTATTCGAGGACGTCTTGTTGCAATTGGGGGAACTCAAGACTCATTTAAAAATAGTGCTCACAGTGATACACGAACTTTATATGGTGTATTAGATTTTGATCTTACACCTACGACCCTGCTACGCCTTGGTGCAATGTACCAAAAAACACATGATATGCCAGATTACTTTGGTATACCTATGGCTACAGGAGGAATAGATTCAGGTTTGCCAAACCATACGTATCTGAGCTCAAGTTGGAGTACCTTAAACTCAGAGAAATACAATGTTTTTGCAGATTTGGAACATCAGTTTAATGACGACTGGAAAATATCAGCTAAATTAAATAGCAACTGGAATCAGTCCTTACAAAAGATTGGCGGTTTAGCTCAACTCACAACGAGTTATAGTGGTATAAATACAAATAATCCAAATTTAAAAACCAATAATTATCAGAACTATAAAAACTCCAGTGACGAAGTAACTGCCAAAATTGCTTTAAATGGTAAATACTCTTTATTCAATGCGACACATGACGTATTTGCAACGCTTGACTATAGTAGCTTATATGAATTATCTAATTGGAAATCCATTGTTAATAATACAGCATATAATGTCTGGACATTCTCTCCCTCTCAAATTCAAGAACCTGATTGGAATAAAAACCTAAGCTACCATATTTTTTATAAAAACTATGTTGTCCAACAAGCCGCATCATTAGGTACACGTTTTAATTTTCCTGAAAACTTTCACTTTATTCTTGGTGGTCGTTATACACAAGCTATTAGCAATGGTTCAACCTATTACGAAATCTATAACAGTAAACCAGATGGTGAGTATGCCAAGAACCGCGAAGTTAAAAAGAAGAAATTTAATCCCTATTTTGGTTTAACTTACGATATTACACCTGATACAAGTGTATACCTCAGTCATACCGAAATATTTAAGCCACAATCTGTCCGTCAAATCACAGGTGAAATTTTAGAACCTGTCGTGGGCATAAACCAAGAAGTGGGTATTAAGTCTGAACTATTTGACCACCGTTTAAATGCATCACTTGCATTATTTAATATTGAACAACAAAATCGCCCCCTCACCGATTCTAGAAACACTAATTTTTCAATTCCTGAAGGTAAAGTACGTAGTCGCGGTGTAGACATTGAAATATCTGGAAAAGTGAATGATGATTTAGCAATTTTTGCAGGTTATACATTTAATAAAAGTAAATATCTACAAACTGAGAGTTCACGATATATCGCAGGAAGTAATTTTAGTAAACATACTCCTGAGCATATGTTTCGTCTATATACTCAATACCAACTTCCAGGCGTATTTGATCAATGGTCAGCAGGTCTAGGCGTAAGTACACAAACAGAAACCAGTAGTCTATATGATATTCGTCAGGGCGGTTATACATTGTGGAATGCAAATGTACGTTATAGCTATTCTGAAAATCTATCGTTTAATTTAATTGGTGAGAATCTTACGAATAAGCGTTATTACGAAAATAATAGAGTACGTATGAACGGCGGAAACAATTTTATAGGTGATCCAAGAAGCTTACTCTTTCGTGTAGATTGGAAATACTAATAGTTTAAAAATTTCAGGTGTAGTTCATTGTCTACACCTGAAAAATGAGACTTACTTTCTCTTGGCAAACTGCTCTACTTCTTTAATCTTCTGTTTAATTGGGTCCATATCTAACAATGAAAGAAAATTCGTACCTTTTTGTTCATGAGATTGTGATAATAAGTCCAGAACACTTTTTTCACTGCGTCCAACCAAATGACGGCGATAAAAATAATAAATAAGTAATATTGTACATAAAAGCATTGCCACAAGCATCATCCAAAATCCTTGAGGTGATTTTAATCCTGGAATAAATTCAAAATTCATTCCATAAATCCCAGTAAGCAATGTTAAAGGTGCAAAAACAGCGGTAATAATTGCAAGAATACGCATATTTTCATTGGTCTGGTTCGATATCGCGGAAAAATGTAAATCTATTGCAGCCTGAATCGAACTTCTTAAACGCGCAGTATGTTTTTGAATACGCTCAATATGACTGGCTAAGTCATTAATACGTACAAGAACCAAATCTAAAGACTCAAAATGACTATCTTGCGAGAGATGGTGATAATTTTCTACAGTTTCATCTCTAAGCTCTTGCAAAGTTTCTATCTGCTCTTCACATAAATTTTCGACCTGTTGAAAAGCCATATTTTCTTCAAGTAGTTGCTGCCATTGATGAAAATAATGCTTTCCTTGCAATAACTCTTTTTGCCAATATTCGACACGACGTGTCAAAGGTGCTCTTAATCCTAAATAATCATCAATCATACTATTGAGTATTCTTAAGGTTAAATTAATAGAGGTTACAGGTAACTTTCTTTGTTTATTCTGTTCATTTGGTTTTTTACCAATTAATCCAACCAGTCGCTCAATGTAATTTTGAATTGCTTTATTCCCATCCTCTCTTACTGTCACTAATGCTTTAGGTGCAATAATAAAGTTTACAGGTGTTGTAATTAGACCAAACTCACTCTGATGCTGTTCTGATCCCATATCATTTGAACCGATATGGTCGTGTGGTGTAACCAGTTTACGAAAAATGAGAAAGTCATACTCTTCCATTACATCAAAACCACATGGATGCTCGATATTTAAAATATCTGAAGTATGCAGTTCATTAATGGTAATATGGGTGTGTTCAAAAACGTCTTTTTGCCAATGCTCAATTCGCCCCACAACTTCAGTTCTTAAACTGTCAATCCACATGAAATTTAGAACACAATTTTCATGCTTCTGTTGAGAAACAAAAATCGTATTATCATCTGGATGATGGTAAAAATAGTAAATTTGCATAAATAATTATAAATTTTTCATCGTGCTATACATGATGCCATAAAAAAAGCCCGCATCAAGCGGGCTTTTCATAAACATATTTAAGCTTGTTCGATATCTTTCATCGTAAGTTTAATACGACCACGGTTATCAACATCTTGTACTTGTACTTTCAGCTCTTGGCCTTCAGTTAATACGTCCGTTACATTCGCAATACGTTCGTTAGAAATTTGAGAAATATGTAATAAACCATCAGTACCTGGCATGATGTTTACAAATGCACCAAACTCAACAATACGGATAACTTTACCTTGGTAAATCTTACCTGGCTCAATTTCAGCTGTTAATGCTTGGATTTTTGCAATCGCAGCTTTCGCTGCCGCTTTTGTTTCACCAAATACGCGAACTGTACCATTGTCTTCAATATCAATCGCAGCTTTCGTTTCTTCAGTAATTTGGCGGATAGTTGCACCACCTTTACCAATTACGTCACGAATCTTGTCTGGATTAATGCTAATGACTTCAAATGTTGGTGCGTGAGCCGAAATTTCAGGACGAGCACGAGAAATTACTTTATTCATTTCATTCAAGATATGCATACGACCTGCATACGCTTGATTTAAAGCGACTTCCATAATTTCTTCAGTGATACCTTCAATTTTGATATCCATCTGAAGTGCAGTAATACCGTTTTCAGAACCTGCTACTTTAAAGTCCATATCACCAAGATGATCTTCATCACCTAAGATGTCAGAAAGTACAGCAAAACGCTCACCTTCTTTTACTAGACCCATTGCAATACCTGCAACTGGTGCTTTTAATGGTACACCTGCATCCATAAGTGATAATGAAGCACCACATACAGAAGCCATTGATGACGAACCATTTGATTCAGTGATATCAGATACGATACGAATCACGTATGGGAAACGATCGATTGGTGGAAGTACAGCTTGTACACCACGACGTGCTAAACGGCCATGACCAATTTCACGACGTTTCGGGCCAGTTTCACGACCAGTTTCACCTACAGAGTATGCAGGGAAGTTATAGTGCAACATGAAGTTATCTGTTTTTGTACCAGATAATGTATCTACCATAAGTGCATCACGTGTATTACCAAGCGTAGTTGTCACAATTGCTTGAGTTTCACCACGTGTAAATAGCGCAGAACCATGTGCACGATCAAGAACACCTGCTTGTACATCTAATGCACGTACAGTTTTCGTATCACGACCATCAATACGTGGCTTACCTGACAAGATATTGTCACGTACTGTACGGTATTTTAAATCTTCGAATAAGAAGTTAACTTCATCAGCAATTTTGCCGCCTTCATCTTCCTCTGGTACGAACTGAGCAACTGCTTCTTCATACAATGCACCAAGTGCTGCATAACGATCTTGTTTTATGGCAATCGTATATGCTTCTGAAATTTTCGCTTCAAACGCTTCTTTCAGTTTTGTACGTAGTTCTTCATCGTTAGTTGGCGCAGTCCATTCAGACTTTGTTGTACCTACAGCCGCAGCAAATTCATTAATCGCTTGGATCGCAATTTGCATTTCATCGTGGCCGTAAAGTACCGCACCAAGCATTTGGTCTTCTGAAAGCTCTTTCGCTTCAGATTCAACCATTAATACCGCAGATTCAGTACCAGCAACAACAAGGTCTAAATCCGACTGAGCCATTTGCTCAAAGTTAGGGTTTAGAATGTATTCGCCGTTTACTAAACCAACACGTGCACCAGCAATTGGGCCACGGAATGGTGTATCTGCAATTGCAAGCGCTGCAGATGTACCAATCATAGCTGCAATATCAGCTTCCATTGTCTTGTCAGAAGATACAACCGTTGCAGTTACTTGTACTTCGTTGTAGTAACCTTCTGGGAATAATGGACGAATTGGACGGTCAATTAAACGAGATGTTAGTGTTTCTGCTTCTGAAGCACGGCCTTCACGTTTACCATAACCACCTGGAATACGTCCCGCTGCATATTGCTTTTCTTGATAATTTACAGTGAGAGGAAAAAAGTCTGTACCTGCTTTTGCAGTCGGTTGAGCAACGACAGCAACCAATACAGATACACCACCCATTGTCACAAAAACAGAATTTGCTTGACGCGCAATACGACCCGTTTCTAAAACAACTTGGTAT
>NZ_VTDQ01000061.1 GCF_015627175.1 Acinetobacter pollinis
TGTATCTAGTTCAATTCGAGGGACTAAGAAATGCACATGCTTTGAGCCATCATCTTCTTGATGTAAAACTGCTGTGAAGTGGTATTGATCAGGCTGTAACCCTGAAAAGGCATGCTTTTCAAAGTGGTCTAATACTTCGTTAATTTCTTGATTGGTTGGTGCATCATCTTTAGACCAAGCAATAACACCACTTGTATATTTCCACTCATTCTCTATAGATTCAGCTAAGGCAGTAAATGCCTGTGGATCTCCACTTAATACCTGAACGTAAGCTCTAGGACGGTTGAGATGATCGACTTCATCAACTAAATAGCTCGCAGCCTTTGCGGGGTCGCCCTTTCCATGCTTCAAAAACTTAATATACATATTATGTTTCCCTTTTCTTTAAAGCTCTTTCTCTTGCACGATTCACAGCTTCAGGACTACGTTCAATTTTGGGAAGCTCACCAAGCCAATGATGTAAATCTTTTTGCATTTGACTGAGTACATGGAAGCATTCAAGAAATGAAAAGTTAGGAACGCTATTCGTATCTTGTCTAAGAATATTTAGTGATTTCGCAAGTTGGTTTAAGTTATTACCAATTCGACCAATTTGGAAAAGTAGTGCTGGGTCTGCTTTCGGTGGCTGTTTAATTGGTTGAGGTTTTTTCTTTTGTTCACTAACTATTTCTATTGGCTCGATTGATACAGTCGGAAATTCAGACTTTATTTTTTGACTGATTAAGGTATTTACCATCTCACTAAAATTGAGATCATGATCATTCAAATATTTTTCTAGTTGTTCCGCTTCTAATTTAGTTAAACGTAGACGTTTAACTTCTGTTTTTAATTCTTTCTTTGCCATAGCATTTTACTAAATTAGGTTCTCAATGATTGGGGTCTTAGGGGGAATCCCCTAACAAGCCCCCGTGACATAAAATATAAAATTGCTTCGCAATTTTGATATTTTGTGGCTACGGGGTAGGCTTGCTTAATTTAAAAATAGCATCTTGTTTATGTATATTCAATATTTTGAGAAATGTTGGATTACACAGAACAAAGGCTAGCTGTAAATTACATGCAGAAAGACGTTGCAAGATTATGGACAATCGCAAGCGAACGCCAAAACTAATCTGTGCACAAACACTATGCACAACTCCGCATAACTCTGTTGAGTTATACGTTGAGTTGCACACAGGTTTGACACACAGGTTTTGTCTTTGCCCACAACCATTGCTAACGCCATGCAGTAATAATGATTTAAATAATTTGAAAGATTTGTTTTTTAAACGGCTGAGATCTGATTTAGGACGGCACTGCCCCACCCTAGACAAAGCAGAAACCGAAAAACGGCTGATATCTGATTTAGGTTGCACTTTCCGCTTTTTTTCTATGACCTTAAACCATAGTCTTTTACCCATGTTCTAATAGAGCGATCTGATACTTTAAGAATCCTTGCAATTTCTTTTTGCTTAACACCCTGAATATGTAATTTCAGTGCTTCTTGACGAATATCGCTATATTGAGCTGATCGAGCTTTACCGCCATGACTTGAATCACCTTTTCGACCTTTAGCTCTTTGACGCTCAATAAACTTAGCATGTGCTTTACCATGATTCTGCCATACCCAACGAGAAACCGACTTAGCAGTAGCTTTTACTTCTGAATATGGCAATGCTTCTAAAAACGCACCATTTGCGTTCTGAGCAACTTTAAGCACTTGAGCATACCAACTATCATAACCACCCTCTAATTGCTCTCTAATCGCCTCATAAGCCCAAAATCTGACGTTATCAAACATCATACAGTTGCGTCCTAGCCCCGAAACCTCTTTTAAGTCTGTTTTTAACTCTTGTAACTCGACAAAATCAGCTAAATAATTCAGCTCATATAGCTCTACGCTAAAAACATGGTTTTCCCACGTTTCGTGACACGGATTTTTAGTAATTAGGCTCGAATAGCAACGATCTGCACCTAGAGCAAGACTGTAAGCTTGTTCAATCTTCGCGAGATACTCAATGATGTTTTGCTTTGCTTTATGCGTAGTACAAACAGGTGCAGCTAACATATAACCAATGTGTGCATGTCCATTTTTGCGGTTTTTGGCTATCCATGTTGGACAAGGTAGGTTTGCATCAGACCATGCAAAATAAGCATCTGCACGATCTATGTCGAATACTAAAGATGTAATTAAACAAGGTGGATTATATTGAATGTATGGCTTTTGAATTGCTGTTTTTTTCGGACGAATAACAACACCATGACCGAGATTTTCTGAGCAATACGGTTTATGAGGTAATTTTGCGTAAAAATCTTCTTTAAAGTTATTCTTATTGGTCATATCACAAGCCCAGAGGCTTGCGATGAAAGACATTACTGTTATAATAACCTTGCATGCTAGCGTTCCTAAAAGTGATTAGCATGTACACTAAGCCCCATCGAGTCGCCAAACTTATTCAGGGGCTTTTTTGTATACGCAAATCAGTGATTAGTAATAAAATTAGTGTCTCTTAAATTTACAGAATATTCAAAAAAACTGCAAATATTGGCGATTTTTCAAAACATATCACATCTAAAAATTTAAAGAGTGATTTGGTTAAGTTCTTAGTCCTTCACTAGATTAAACTTCCGTTTTTTGATAACTGTAATGCCATTTTTATTACTGATAATAGGCTTCGGTTTTTCTTCTTTTGGTGGGGCTAATTCTTTTGTTTGAATTGGGGTTATTTCCTCTATTTTTGTTTTTTCTTCAATAATCTTGATTATCTCGGCATCACCATTCTTAATTTTTACATATATTTCATTAACTACCGCATTATGTTCTTTAATTGATTTATTGTATCTAGCAGTTTTTTTATACTGAACTCTAAATATTCCTATAAATTCATTTACTGCCAATAAAAAATCTTCCTTATTTTCTGATATTTCTTCTAGTGTTCTGGGTGGTTGTTTGCGCTCAAAGTCAATAATATGTATAGGAAATTTATCCGTTATTTTATCAGTTGCAAATGAAATAAAATCATAATTATTATAATGAATTACAGCATATTTCACCTCTTCTTTAATTGGGTGTTTTATGTAACCTTTAACTATTGCTTTACCCTGATCTAATAGCTTGTTCAAGTAAAAATCTTTTGTTTGATTTGCTACAAAACTTCTTTTTCGATAATAGTCTAAATCTCGCTCTTCTGATTGGTCTTTATTACTGTTTTCAGTCGCTTCTACTTCACGATAATGTTCAATAGAAAAATTATAATAATATTGTGCTAATTCTGATGTCCAAATCAGTAACTGGTCTATATTTTCAGGTACAGGAACTGAGGTATTAAGCCAATTTTTTGGTTTTAAATATACAAGCTCTTCTTGACTAAATGATGTGCGTTTTAAACTCTCTTTATTTAACATGCTTACTGCCTAGTCTTTGTTTCATCAATAGCTGTAATTTAAGCATGTTTTAACGCCATGATATGGCGGATCATTTCGTTAATATGCTGTTTAGTGTCTTGATCTTGACCACTTAACCACATCACAACATCAGCATCGAGTACCTTTGCTTGAGCTTCTGCATGGCGTTCCTGTAATTTTTTAATAATTTCAGGTTTAACCAATCTAGCTTGGCTAAAATCAAAATCTTTGTAGTGTTCAAGTTCTTCTTGCATTTTCATATCTCCGCTTATGGTTCATCGGTGCTTCAAAAGCTGTAATAATTCTAACGGTATTTTCTCGCTCAACCCACACAACTGTAAGCAATCTAGCATGGCTACTCAGTCCTACTGTAATCATTCTAGGTTCATCATAATGACCAACATCATCAGCAGTAATTGAGTAAATATCTATAAAAATACTGCATACCTCCTCAAAAGTAATGTTACGCCCTTTGTAAACGATGTCCATTTTTTTGTCATGCCATTCAAACCATAACCCATATAATTCAATCAGTGGCATGATTACTCCTTTCTTTGAGTTCAAATAATTCCACATCATTTTTTTTATAGTCAAAAGACAGAGGAATAGCGTTAGTATTCGCCACTTGTGTTAGAAACAGTTTCATTGCTTGTGAAGCTGTTAAACCATACTTTTCAAAGACTAAAAAAGCTCTTTCTTTTAGCTCAGTATCTATGCGTAAGTTGTAGTTTGTAGTTTCTTCATTACTAGCCATTTATATTCACTTTTAGTTTACTTTATATATACTATAGCAAACTAAAAGTATATGTAAATAAGTTTCAAATTAATAGAAAAAATGATCAACTCTACGGACTAGGTGGCTGATAGTCACTCGTATTTGTATATATTTTTTATTGTTCTTTTCGCCTATCAAGCTCATCTAAAGCCGTAAAGATATTTGTTGGATTAAACCTACTAATTTTTGTTGATAGCGTTCTAGTGAGGCCATTTTCTCGGTCATT
Source organism: Acinetobacter pollinis (assembly GCF_015627175.1). Classification (GTDB taxonomy): domain Bacteria; phylum Pseudomonadota; class Gammaproteobacteria; order Pseudomonadales; family Moraxellaceae; genus Acinetobacter; species Acinetobacter pollinis. Next base: position 4,386 of record NZ_VTDQ01000061.1, read on the forward strand.
TCTTCTGTGATTGGCTTTAGCTGAAATTCTATTTCGCTCTCCAATGTCATCAGCAGAATATTCGGAACGAGATGTTCTATTAATCGACTAAATTTGTTAAACGTAGCTGTAGTTGTTGCTGTAAGTCCTCTTATATTTTCTGTGAAAAAGTCTCTGAGAGAGTTTGCTCGGATAGCTTCGTGCGATCTGCTGATACCTCATACTCGGGGCGAGGCTGTTAAAGCCAACAAAATGGCACTTGGTCAGTGAGATTATAAAGAGAGATTAAAAATCTAAAATTAGACTATTCATACACCTATTATATAGAGGGATGAATAGGAAGATTATATTTATTCAAGTATTTAATAACTTCTTATGATCTAATATAGCTATCGAACTGACTTTGAATTGAATGGTTTAGGAATATCAGTGAAACCAACTAAAGAGCAAGAACAAGCAATTGATTTTTCTAATGGAAATCAAAGCTTTAAGATTTCAGCTTATGCAGGTGCGGGAAAGACAACAACGCTAAAATTAATTGGACAATCTTTAAATAGATCTGGTACTTATTTAGCCTTTAATAAAGAAATTGCTGAAGATGCTAGGCAAAAATTCCCTGAGAATGTTCAATCACAAACATTTCATGCGATGGCCTATAAAGAAACACCTAAATTTTTAAAAGAAAAGTTATCACATCCAAGATTAATGCCTAATCATATTATTAATTTTTTTAATTTTAGCCCTTGTAACTTACCTCTAGAAAAAAATAATAATCAATTTGCAGTTTGTACCTCTTATGATCAAGCAATGATTCTTGTAAGAGCCTTAGATAATTTTTGTAGAAGTACAGATAGTGAACCAACTTATGAACATTCTTTTCGTGCTATGCCTGATTGGGCTGACAAAGGATATTGTCATGATTTAGCATATGACCTTGTTTATAAAGTCCATCAGCTGTGGGAACTACAAATTAGTAAAAATTATAAATATAAAATATCTCATGACGTTTATTTAAAACACTGGGCATTGCAAGATCCAGAGATTAATTCTTCTTTTATTCTATTTGATGAGGCACAAGATGCTGACCCTGTAATGCTCGATATTCTAAGTAAACAAAATACTCAAAAAATTTATGTAGGAGATCGACACCAACAGATATATGGATTTCGTGGCGCAATTAATGCAATGCAATCCTTAGATTTACCCGAAGTATATCTAACACAGTCCTTTAGGTTTGGAGGACGCATTTCAGATATTGCAAATGTTATTTTGAAGCATTTATTAAATGAATCAAAACCATTAAGAGGTAATGATAGTATACGTTCTACATTAAATATGACAGATAAAAGCCAAGCATATTTAGCAAGGACTAATGCTGGAGCATTAGCAACAGGTTTAAAGCTTTTAACAGAAGGTCATAGACCTAAACTAAATCTAAATATGCAAAGTTTATTAAAACAAGTAAAAGATTCTGAAAAACTACAGAATAATCTCTCAGTTGATAAGAATAGTGAGTTTTTTGGATTTTCAAACTGGAATGAGGTATTAGATTATGTTGAAGCGTACCCTAAGTCCGATTTAGTTCCTATAGTCGCTTTAATTGAGGGAAATAGTACCCAATATTTGATTAATATAATTAATAAAATAGCAGCGACAAAATCGTATGACTGCATGGTAAGTACCGCGCATAGAGCGAAAGGACTAGAGTTTGAGACTGTAGAATTAGGAGATGATTTCTTTTGGTCTCGAGATCAAGACGAACTAATTATGACACCATCCGAAGCGCGCCTTTTATATGTAGCATGTACACGAGCAATTAATAATCTAGATATTAGTCGAATGATTGAACTATTTAAGGAACTAAAAAAAAGATTAACGTCAACACATAAAGACTCCCAAATTTCTATTAACTAATATTAGCTTGTATTAAAACGGCTATGGGAGTGAATCATATCCTCGATTATTTTTACGTTCCTGATCTCGCTGTAAATATTTGTTTTTATTTAGTTTATCTAAAGCCGTAAAGATATTTTTTGGATTAAACCCACTAACTTTTGTTGATAACGCTCTAGTGAGGCTATTTTCTCGGTCATTTCTTTTGTGATTGGCTCTAGCTGAAATTCTATTTCGCTCTCCACTGTCATTGGCAAAATATTCGGAACGAGATGTTCTATTGATGCTTTGACTTTGTTCTCGATCTGCAAGTTCTCGACTAAATTGGTTAAACGTAGCTGTAATTGTTGCTGTAAGTCCTCTTGTATTTTCTGTGAAAAATTCTCTGAGATAGTTTGTTCTGATAGATTCCGCACAATCTGCCGATATCTCTCTACGATCTGCACTGCTTCGCTGTGTCTCTCTTTCAAAGTGCTCGTGTAGTCTTGTAGCTCTTTGATAGTCGCTGATTGCACTTGAATAAGCTCTAATGCTTTCTCTTGCTCGTTCTGCTGTTCTTTTAACTGATTCTGCTGTTCTTCGATGATCTTCAATAATTGTGCTTCGAGATTCATTTAATTGACCTCCTTGACGATCACTAATGGCTGTTTCGTGTCTGTCGTCTCGTAACGGATGTTCATGTATTCTGGGTCTACTTGAACGCATAGCTTGCCATCGCACTTCCTTGTGATCATGCTCCCACCTAGTGATTTCAGATAGCTTACTCTGTTCTGCATCGCGTTGATGTCGGTGTATTTGCTTTTGCTTATGTAAATTAGACTGATGCTCAAGATAGTAAAAATAAGAGCTAATGAAATTAAAATGATGTTCGATGTAAAAAGGTTTTTCCTGAGTCTTGATGTTTCCGCGATCTCTTGGCTCATGTTGTTGAGTTGAGCTGATTGGGTTTTTAAGTGGTTGAGTTGCTCTGCTTGTTCGCTCAATAGTGTGGCTGTTTCTTGGGTCTGTTGCTGTAGGACTTGGACTAAATTCTTGCTCTCTGATTGGAATAAAACGAGGTTCTTTTGGGCTTGCACCAAGAGGTTGGTAGCGTTCTCTGTTGTATGTTGAGCGTCTGTTTGAAAGTGTTGTAAGCTTTGCTTTGCACTGTTCAGCAAGTGCGCTGTGTTCTCTTGAAATTGCTCTATGTTCTCTTGATGCGTTTGCATCATTTGCTTTTCTTGTTCGATTCTTAATGTAAGATTCGACACTAAATTTTGACTCATAAAATGCACCTTTTAGGCGTACTGATTTATCTGCACCATCTAATTTTAGGGAAATAAAATTATTACCCTGCCTAGTAACCTCCCCAAGCTCTGAAATAGCGTTTAAAACATCGGTTCTATTCCTAACAAAACCATGTTCTATACGTTGCTCTATATAGCTTCCAATAGCTTCACGAACATCATTAGCAGATTTCCCCTTTAAACCTGCTTTTAGTGCAGATTTATCTTGATAATGAAGGTAGTCAGGGGCTTGTATATCACGTTGTAAACTTGGGTCATCAGGGCGAGACCAACCTTTCGAATAGTTAAAATAATCCCTTAGAGGGTCAAAATATTTTTCATGTCCGGGAGGAGCAATATTGAGGGCTTTTCC
>NZ_VTDQ01000062.1 GCF_015627175.1 Acinetobacter pollinis
CTGAACAGCAACGAAAGGACGATACAAGACGTAAAATTCTACTGGGTTCTTATCTACTCAAGAAAATGGAAAATGAACAAAACAAAGAGAAAATACTTGCTGATTTAAACGAGTATTTAACTGAAGATCGTGATAGAAAATTATTCAAACTTTAATGTTTAATATAGGTAGAATTTTTCCTAAATATTGGAATTTAAAAATATTTAATTAGTAGGATATGGATGAATAAACGTAATAAAGATTATCTTAACTATATTCCTTCAGCATTAATTTATGAATTTTGTTTGGTGGCTTTCTTAACATTACTTGTCGTAGTCTCTACAAGTAATGAAGTTTTGATAAAAACATTAGAATACGTAGATAACTCATTAAGTTTTTGGTCATTCTTTTTCCCAGTTGGTATTGGTTTTATCCTTCTTTTTTTAAAGGATCAAATTATCTTTCAAAAAGATGCTAAGGATAAAATAAGCGAAGTAGGAGCAGATTTATTCGAGACTCTAATAGGTACTTTTAGAATTGTTGTAGTAACTTTATTTTCTTTGGTTATTGTCTGTCTAAAAGAATATGGATGGAATAATAAATCATGGTTTATTATATTTTTTGCAGTTCTAGCTTTTTTGGAAAATAGCTGTTTTCTGGCTTTTAAAAGGTATAAAACTAGACCTAAATTTTAAGACGTAAAATTTTACTAGGTTCTTATCTACTCAAGAAAATGGAAAGTGAACAAAACAAAGAGAAAATACTTGCTGAGTTAAATGATTATTTAACTGAAGATAGTGATAGAAAATATTTTCTATCACTAAAATTGTATATTGCGTAGAGTCCGAGTTTCTCCTAACTCTATGCTTATAAGATTAATAAGTTTTCTTTAAATCACTATATAGTGATTTAAATAGAACTATTTTTCGATGAGATGGTTGAATTCTACTTAATAAATTACTTAAAGCCGTTCCTGTAATTTCATAATCAAGCTTAGGTTTATCATATTCAACTTGTAATGAGTCCATAATAACCATACTTTCTAAGCTCTTAGCTACAATTTTTTGTTCATCATAATTAAAATAACTGTTTCTTCTTACAAATTTAGCAAAAGTAAATTCTGATAAAATCCATGGCGATTTTAATGATTCTTGTGCTTGTGAATGAATACTACTTTTTAGTGAAGTAGAGTTTGGTGTTCCTAAAAATAAAAATACTTCACATTTATCTATCATTTTATGTAAAGCAGTGTTCAACATCATGTATACATGTGATGTTGAATAGTTTCTTTTTTGATAGTTGTATGTAGTACCGCAAGTGTTATAACAGTATTTTTTATCAATAACTTCTAGTAGATCGAATGCATTTCCCCAAATACAAGAATCGATAAATACTGAAAAACCCTTTCTTTCCAATAATATTGCTAATTTAATAACTTCTGTTTCGTCTCCATGGGAATGTGATAAAAAAATATCAACATTTGTTTCAGGAAATAAATGCTCTTGTATTTTATCTCCATCTAGAGTATTTCCATCATCTAACAGATAATCTTTTAAATTACTTAGTGCTTCTTTTTTCTTCGATTTATATTTTTCTATCTCTTCATTACTGATGTTGATACGAGGATCAAAGTCTTCGAAATTAGTAACCTCAATACTTAAGTACATGGGATTCCTTTAATATTTAGAAATGCAATTATTATCACAACAATAACAGTTAAGTGAAAGGGAAGTATTGGACTCGAAAATATAACATCTGACCACTCTATACGAAATTTTTTTAATAACTCACCATTAATTTTAAACTTTTCGAAAGATATATATTCTTCATTTGCATTGTTATTATATATATTACGGAAAGTTCTTTCTAATCTTAAAAAGTATGCATCATATGCATAAAAAAATAACCATGGAATAAAAAACAGCCATAATAGTTTGAAGCTCGCATTAACTGAACTTGATGCCGAGTAAGCAAGCAATGCTATAAGTGTGGTAACAGATGCTGTTTTTATAGTTATGCCGATAGTAGAGAGTCGATTGATAATATTTTGTAAAAAAGTTAGATAAGCGATTTTTAAATGAACTTTATCCGCTTCATTTTCTAACTTAATAGGTTGTGATTGGGGCATAAATTTTCTCTAAAATTAATATAATCAGGGTTCTTGAAAGTAATTAATAAGTCATTTAATTTTAAAATCTGTTTCTGTCTGTAGAGCCTTAAATATTCGTTTTGCTGTTTCCTCTCGGACTGATTTTGGATTACGTAAAATATTAGAAATCCATATTGTAAATGCTTGATAGTCTTTATTACCAGCTAAATCAGATATGCTATGAATTTTAGACAATATAGAACTGTAAGTTCTAATTTGATTGTCTGTTAAATTGCAAAACATATCTATGGTGTTTTGATCTCGTGCCATTTCTATATTTTTAAGTTTTGGTTGTGGCTTCTCTTTAACTGTAAAACGAAATCCAACGACAGAACGCCCACGCTTTATGTTTTCATAGGTTAAATCAATGTCTGTATTAGCTGTGACTTCCTCCAATGAGGGCTCAATTACACGATTTTTTAAGTTATCAATCCGTTTATATGATTCAGGTAGTCCTAGTTGCTCAAACAGCTCATTGAGGCTTATTTGAAAACCGCCCATTGTTTGATGTTTTTTAGCTAAATGGTAGAAGTCTAGGGAATAGTCCTTTTTAAGCCGTAAAACCACCTCTTTTTTATATTTGGTATAAGGGTTTAGAGCATCAAACTCTCTAAGCAATAACAGCACTTCATCAGTGAAATATAGCTCTGCACCACCATCACCATAGACAGTTTTATACATCCACCGAATACTAACTTTCTTTTTATCTGCCCTGACATAGCCAAAATAACGGTCAAAAAGTTTCTTAGTTGCTATACCTAAAGCTGTATATGCACCTGTGATTTCAAGTCCACAAGCAGATGCAAATTCCTCTGTTGAAATAAAAATAGGTTCACCACTAGATATGTTTGTGGTTCTCGCTAAAGGGGTGGCAATAGTGAATAATCGCTTTTCATCAAGCGACATGCTTCTATAACATTCCACTACTCGATTTTGTAAAACCACCCAATCTTTTGGGTAGTGTTTTTTATATCTAATTTCATTTTAACCTACCACAATGAATAAGTAGTATTTATACAATAAACTACATACATAGTAAAGTAGTATTATACATGGCGTTTGTAGGTTTAAAGCATGGCGTTTGTAGGTTTAAGCATGGCGTTTGTAGGTTTAAGCATGGCGTTTGTAGGTTTTTAATGTCTGAAACCATTATGTAGCAATACTTTCAGAGGGCTGAAAAGCTTTTAAAAGCTTTTAAAAAGATTTAAAAGGGAATCAAAGGCAAAATCAAAGGCTATGGCACTCGCTTCGCTCGTGTCGTTTTAAGAGCAAAAGCAACAACAAAAACAACTATGAATTCGCTTCGCTCATAGAGCTTTTTTACTCGCTTCGCTCGATCTAAAATCAAATACCCTTTGACCGCTTCGCTCGGTTAATCTCAATGAAATGCAAAGGGGAGTTTTGTAATCAGGGAAAGAACAGGGCAAAATTTTAATGCCTGCTTGGTCGCTCGTAGACACTCGCTCGGTTAATCTCGATGAGGTTTAAATAATTAAAAAAACAAAAATAGATTTAGAGTAATTTCATCTCTGATTACTGCTTTTGCTGAACTGGGTTATCGTTCCATACCTTTGGATTTTGATACGCTTTGTGTTCGCTCTGGTTGTTTCTGCAATTCGATCTTAGGCACTTCAAAATTTGGATTCTCTTTAAATTTCTCAATAAATTTTTCTTGAGCGTAATTGAGTTTTTTATCGAGTTCTGAGCCATTAAATTTCTTGCTTAGGTACGCTTCCATCAGGTGATAGGCTTGTTTTTGCTCTCGGCTAAATTTTTGATAAACATGCTCGAAATTCTGTTCGGGTTGTTTTTCTTTTGTCGGGAATTGAGGTGGATTGGCTAGGAATGATTTTTCCTTACGAATATCTGAATAACAAGATTTTAAAAGGGTTTCAGCACGTTCTAACGCATCTCTTTTTCGATCATGATTATTCTTGTTTTCTAAATATTTTTCTCGCCATGCTGAATATTTAGGATTAGGAATAAATCCCATGACGGTTTGATTTGGTTTGGTCTTCACAAGTTCGTCATGGGTTTGCAAAGCCATAGAAATATCTCGCTTAAATTGGCTAATTTCCGTTTGTATGCGGTTTAAATCGTTTGTGAGCTGTCTTAACTTACTGCTAGATGGCTCTATTTTGCGTTCTAAGGGCTGTTCTTGTATTTTTTGGTATCCACCTACATCATTGGGTGTTTCTGTGGCTCTAAGGGGCTGTTTTGGCGTTTCTAGGCGTATTTCTTCTTGGTATTTACTGATTTTGTATTCAGCAAGGCGTATTTCGAGCGTTAAGTTGTCTAAAAATTCAGGAATACGCTGTTTTTCCGCATTCTGCTGTTTGATTAAATCGTTTTTGAGGCTGATTTCTGTGTCTATGCCCTGTCTGCGTAGCTGTGTAACTTTGCTCCCCTCGTGAATGGTCGCTTGTAGTCCATTGCCCTGTTCCGCATAGCTTCGATGATCAACTTCATGCGAATAACCTGCTTTCGCTAAACTCGCATTTGTAATTTCAGCAAATTTTTCTCGCCAAAACTCGACTTGTTGTTTGCCTTGATCGTTAAATTCTCTTGTTTTTTTACCAAGCTCACCATGTTCGTTAATACTGCGTGTGGTGAACATGATATGGGCATGATAATTACGTTCATCACTGCCACTTTTTGTATGTGGTGCATGAATTACAGCATCAACAACAACATTGTGCCGTCTAACAATGTCCTTGCATAATTCGTTAAGCATTTCTTGACGTTGTTCTTTGTTCAATTCATGTGGGAAAGCAATCTCAAACTCTCTTGCAAGTTGTGAGTTTTTCCGTTTTTCAGTCGCTTCAACTGTGTTCCATAACTTCTCACGAGTTATTAAGTTTTCTGCTGTACCTTTTGGACACCATAAGACCTTGTATTCAACGCCTGTTTTTTTTGTATAGTCTTGCTCTTTTCCTTGACGCTCATCTATCAATTTTTCACCTGAACGATAAGCAGAACAAGCAACGGCTGAACGTCCGTCACTTCTACTTATGTTCTTTACTGAAAAATGATAGATAGCCATAAAAATATCTCTTAATTATTTAATTTTTTCCCTAATAACTTTTCTTTACTTTCTTTCTCTTTTTCTGCTTGTGATTTACCACACCCTGCAAAACTTAAAACTAAAATAGAACTAATAACTGTAACTAAAATTTTTTTATACATTTGATTTCCAAATTTGATAATGCTTTTTGGGGGTAAAGGGGGTGTCCCCTTTTCGTACTTCTAAACTTAATGAAATTAGTTTGGGAAAGTGCGCTCTTCGAGGAAACCACGATAGCAGATAGTATCTTGAATTTCAATTCAGGTATGTTTATGCTAACTGTAGTTTTTAAAGCATTGGATTTATCATGGGCATTGAAACAATAGAACAGAAAATAGCAAAGCAAGAAGAACGATTAAAGCAGTTAAAGGCTCAAAAACAAGCTGTTCTTTCTCGTGAAAAGAAAAAGCTCT
>NZ_VTDQ01000063.1 GCF_015627175.1 Acinetobacter pollinis
AGTTCGTATAATCCAATATTATGTTACTTGCTTCGTCGTTGACAATGTTCATGCGTTAGTCAGGGTTATTGTCAATGATGTTAAACTTGCAAGTAACACCAGTGCATTTAACATGAATATCTATTATGCGAACTTATTACATACCAAGACAAGAAATTAACCTTGCTTACTTAGAATGTCGGGTTAATACATATATTAAATGCGCCTACTGTGGGCGCATTCTTTTGTTTCAAGATATGATTTTACATGAGAGAAAGTTTCACCGATCTGCTACTGGAGAGTGGTTGCTAGATTAAATTTTTGTTGATTTTTTCATATGCTTTTTGTATTTCATTTTGGCTGATAATTCCTTTGTATAGGAATATTGGTAGTCCGTCTTCCTTGTCTTCACTAATATATACTTGTTTACTATCTCTATATTCAAATATAGCAATTGGATACATTTCCTTATCTGCTACATAGAACCGTTTATTTTTGGCGACTATATTGTATGAGCTGAATTCATGCTGTAATAGACGCATGAATTTACTTTCATTTGTATTTAGTAAATTTAGTTGTCTTATTCTTTCAGTATCGCTTTCATATCTTGTCTTTACTTGCTGACGTTCCATGTAGTTAAAATTTCTTTGCCTTTCTTTTCTAGGTGTCTTTTTTTCATCACTAGATTTTAAGCTTTTATAGATATATCCAAGTATAAATCCTAAAAATATTCCAACTATTAACGCCATTATTCATCTTTACCTAAATATTTTTTACGCCATTCTAGTACTTCTTCTGATTTTAAATTTTTTAAATGAAATTTTATTAATGCATGTAATACATCAGTTTCTTTCATCATGGTTTTTTTCTCTAATACAAATTTCATCAAGCTATCTTTTATATCTTCTACTTCATCAGTTCGAATTTTATAAACTTTGCTCATCTTTGTTCCTTAACTTTAAATTTCACTATTAAATAATAACTTGTTTTAAAAGTTGACAAGTTTAACTTAAATATTATTTAATAGTTTAAACAAAGTTACTTTTAACTTTTTTGTGTTTTTTGATTTATCACACAACAAGAAATAGTTCTTTTGTTTGTAAGTACAAGATTTAATAACTCTGAATATTTAAAGAGCAGAATGATGAAGAATAATCCATTAAAGCATAAGCCTTTTTGTGAAATTAAAGCTAATTTGAACAAGCAAAATACGCTTGAACAAGATTTGTCTTTTATTCATGAATTGGCTAGACGTTCTACACGTTGGATTAATTGTTCTATTTGTGGAAAGCTCATTACAAAAAAATCAATGTCTTCTCATTATCGTTCTTTTCATGATGGAGATACTGAGTAATGTCTGAAATTGTATTTAAAGATCGTGCTGAATTTCTCCAGTCTGCTTTCGAGCATGTTTCTAAGATCGTGGGTGATCATGGGGCAGAGTTACTCGAATGTTCTGTACCTGCTTTAGATACTCAATTTTGCTTATCTCATTTGTCTGTTGTTGCTCTTGCTTGGTCTTATGACCCTACGCTTATCGATGCTTTAGAACAAACCTTTAAAGAAGCTAACCAAGAAATCAATGATTACTTTGGTGATATGAAATGAAGAATTTAGTTGCTCTTATTCAAGATTTTGATACTAACGCTCACACTCCAGTAGAGATTTTTGAGCAGTCTAAAAAAATTACAATTGATATTGAAACAGCTCTTAAATTTGAAGACATCAAGTTTTCAGTATCTCAAGAATTACAAAATATGTTGTCGGGTATTGTTGCTAATAAATTGACGGCAATACAGAAGTCACTGGAAGAAACAAAGTACATTCAGGCGGATTCTGACATTAAGGAAATGTTTGTTCATAAAGTGATCAAATCTACGCAGAATACGCAGGGGTCAGTATCCCCCTTTTATAATATGGGGGTTACGGTATCCGATACTCAGCCTCAATCTGACGAATACGCTTTTCCACGGCATTTGGATAATTACCAACTTATTTCTACGGCTCAAGGTGTTGTTCCTGTTCTGCATACTGTTCCTCAGCAAAATGAAGTTGTTGGACATGACTGGGTGACATTCTCTTTTGATGTTGAAGAATTGGGCGAAGAATATGCTTTGTTGCCGTCGCATATGGTCGATGAGGGGGTTGCTTATGGTATTCGTATTCAGTTAGATCAGAATTTGCATGAAATATTTGGTTTTGGTATTGCCCAAAAACGTCAAAAGGGTATGCACTTTTACAAGTATGGTTTTGATTTACAAGATAATCTTGGATTAGTTCTTTATGGTCATAAAACTAAACGTATTTCAATACAAATAAATGGCACTGGTTGTGCGCTTGCTCGAAAGGGTTGGCAAAAACGCTTATATGATTTTTTAACTGGACTAAAAGCGCCTAAATTAAATCGTGTCGATTTAGCATTTGATGACTTCACTTCTGAGCATATAACTCTTGATTTAGTTGATCTTTGGGACGATCAAGACTTGTTTTGGACTTCTGGTTCTCACCCAGAAATTAATAAGCCTGGTGACTGGAAGCGTATTAACGGCAAGGGTAGAACAATAACTATTGGTAGTCGCAAGACGGGTAAATTTGCTCGGTTTTATGAGCGTGGTAAAAAAGAGGGTTGTCCTTTATCTGAGTGGGTGCGTGCTGAAGTCGAGTTCAAGTCTACAGATAGATATATTCCTTTGGATATTCTTCTTAGTCCTACTAAGTATTTTAAGGGTGCGTATCCTGCACTTGAGATGCTTTGTAATAATTTACATGCTTTTCAAGCACCTACAAAAACTCAAATCGTAAAAAAACAATCTGAAATCAATGTTGATAAGGCGATTTCTGTCCTTAAAAATCAGTTTGGCAAATATATTCGTCAATTCAGAAAGTTTATTTCTGATTCAACTCTACTTGATTTGGTTTCATCTAATAAAGATGAAATGCCTAAACGTCTTCAATTTTCGCATTCTGCTGTTATGCAAGCTGTGCGTATTAATAAACCTATACCTAAGAAACAAGGTCTTGATGAATTGCCTTTGTTCTTAGGGTTAGACAATTTAACAAAAGGAAATAACTGCTATGCAATTTAAAACTCAATTGGTTGTGCTTGGTGCTAAAAGTTCAAAAGGTGAATATAACGGTAACCCTTATGATTCTACAACGGTATTTTTCCAAGCCGATCTCCAAGAAGGTGACAATTTTTGTGGTCAAGTTGGTGAGTTCTTGAAATGGGGAACATCAGCAAATTTTGAAAAAATTAAACATCATTCTTACCCAGCTCGATTTGAAGCAACGCTTGAGCAGGTGAGTAATGGTAAGTCTATGGTCACTATCATTAAAGATTTGGTTTTGGTTAAAGATACTCCATCGAAGATATAAATTATGGCTATTTTAATCGGAATAGTGATCGTCGCTTGTTTCTTTGGAACGCTATTTTTTGGTGTTCGTAAAGAGCTTAAAAAAGAACAACAGGACGATCAAAACTAATGACTGCATATCTCTGTACTTCTTTCACCGATACAGGGGTCTGTAAATCATGGGTAGAGTATGCACCCCAATATATTCTACCTCCTTTAACCCTCCAAGAAGCAACCTTCTTGGGGATTATGTTTTGGACTGTACTCCTTGTCGCTTGGGGAATCACCTCGATCAAAAATGCTTACTTAAGCGATAAGGATTAAATCAGGAAATTTAAAATGCAAAATAATCAAATTGCACTTGTTCAACGTAAATCTAAACTTGCTAAAGCGAAAGACTTTGTTTCAAGCAATTATGTCAAGTTAGGTGCTGTTTCTTCAGTTGCTTTAATGTCAGTCGGCGCTCATGCCGAAGAGTCTACACAAGTAACATTACCGACCATTAGCGTTTCAAATATGGTTGGTTTCTGTGGTCTCCTTGTGACTGCTGTTGCAACGGTTGCTACGGCTAACTTGCTTATCCCAATGACTGCAAAAGGCATTAAGTCAATTCGTGCAGCGTTCTAAATAAGCGAGCAAGAAAAAAATGCGGGAGGGCTCGCAACGCAATTTTTTTCGTTGCGAGCTTTTTAACATCTGCTAGGAGGCTCGTCATGTCATATATCTTTCCATATTTTGTTCTCTTGTGTTTTGTCATCACTGGCATAGTCATGTATCGAAAGTAGGTCTAATAATGAGAAAAATCCTTACTTCTTTATTTTGTGCATGTTATCTCTTGTTTACTGTGCATATTGCTTATGCTTCAACTTCTACACCGAGTTGGAATGTAGGTTCTGCGGTTGCTCAAGGTGCAACAACTGTCTATACAGCTACGAAAGAGATTGGCGGTAAACTTGTAACGAGTGTTGCTAAAATTACGCCGACTCCTGCACAGATCGCAAAGGGGTTAGGTAAGGGATTATTTGCGGGTCTTGCTATATCAGTCGCTCAAAAACTTATAGAAGATGGTGTAGATTTTGTTTTAGATCCTGCGAATAACGAGCTTCGTTATACTAAAAAGCCAGATGGAAAGGCTAAAACATTTCCTCAAGCATATTATAGTTCTAATAATCCTCAATTAGGTTATTTTCCAACTGCTGAAGCTTCATGTAGTGCGATTTTTGCATACTATAAGCAAAAAAGCAGTGACTATGATTCTTCTTCTTTATCCTCTGCTACTTGTTATCTTTATGATAGATATCAAAAGCTCATTAATTTAAATGCTATATTTTATGGTTCTAATCCGAATTATGACCCAAAAGCTAAAGATGATTCTAAGCAAAGTATTCCGCTTACACAGTTAGCATCCTCAATCATTGGTGAAGCAGATAATAATGATGAAGATGCAAAATCAATCACCAGTGCAGTTGCTCAATCTGCTACTGCTTCAAATACAGATGATCAATTAGTCCCATATACTCAGCTTACACAAGCATTAGATGCTTCTATTCCTGCATCACAAGACGATACGAAATCACCGCCTACAACGAATACAAACACGAATACAGGTTCTCAAAGTCAGACACAAGATCAGTCTAAACCCGATGAATCTGCTTCTAATCCTACGGCTACACCGACACCTGGTACGCCATCTGTACCTACTGATTGTCAGTTTTTTCAAACTGCTTGTACTTGGTTCGACTGGACTAAAAAACAATATACCGATACCGTCGATGCCGTAAAAGATTTTGCCAAAGATGACATTGAAGACAAAGACAATAAAGATAAAGTTGATGATGATTCATCTATACCTAAAACCATTGCTACAGATACCTTTAAATTTAATGGTATGTGTCCTGCTGATATTGTGACGCAAATTCCCGACCCTATGGGTGGTTCTAATCCGCTCACACTTTCTTTTACAAATTTTTGTACTTGGCTTCAACGCTTAAATCCGTGGACTGATGTTCTTGGTTGGATTGTTGCTATTTCAATTATTAGCGGTCAAAGGAGTTCTAACAGTGAGTAGTTTGGGTACTTTGATTGCTAAGTCGATAGAAATAGGTTCTAAACCGCTATTTAAAAATGCGCTTAAATCGATGGGAGTAGGGTTAGTTACTTATACCGCTATGCTTGTCTTGTATAACACCGCATTGGCTTATCTACATTCTTCTTTTGGTGCATTAGGTTCTTTCTTCTATGCCTTTAATTTGGCTGGTATAGACGTTTTTGTATCTAAGATCACCAGTGCTATTTCTATTCGTATGTACATTGTTTCTAAAAAGATTTCGTTTAGGAGCTTATCTTAATGCCGTTGTTTATGTATGTCGGCAAGATGCGACAAGGTAAGTCGTACTGTGCTGTAAAAAAGATTGATGAACTTACAAAAGAAAATAATAAAAATCTCCTTGCCAATCGTGAAATTTTTGCGTCACATTTGAAATATTTTGAAGATAGGGGAATGGCTGATCAAGTTCAGCAGTTTATGCAACTGTTAGATTGTGATCAATTTCCTGAGTACCATGAACAACTCAAAGTACCTTTTGATGAATTTTTAAAGAAATATAACGAAGAAAATGGTACGAAACTTGATTTATTAAAGCCTGTAAGGCAAATTTATTCAGATATTGAGGGCACAATAGAATTGGGTAAAATTCCCAATTTATTAAAATCTCCTGACGACTGGAGAACTACGCCTAAAGGTTCAATCATTTTTTATGATGAATTTCAGATATTCAGGTCTGCGTTTAAATTTGATGGCAATCGTTTATCTAAAGATCAAATGATCATCGATATATCGAGGATAGGGCATGTTGATAAAGATTTGTATCTTATCACTCAAGATGCTGAGAACCTCAATTTTTCATTGAGAAAGCTCATTGATAAAATGTACTTTGTCAAACGCCCACCACAGAATATTCAGGCTTGTTCTGTTTATACCTTTGACTGCTTTTTAAAAAATCCAAAGGCTGCGGCTGAATCTCAACGTAAACCGCACAAGTATGTATCTTGGGAAGTGGTTAAATATAACAATTATATTTATTCACTCTATAAGTCTGCATCGAGTCATGATTCGATAAAGAGAAAGATTCCTTTAATGTTTTACATTAAAATATTAGGGGTTCTTTTGGTCTTATCGGTGGTTTTGTACGGTATTTTTGCTTCTCCGGTGCTCTCATTTTTTGCAACTGCGATTAAAACAATGATGCATACAAATGTTGGTTCTGTTGCTGATATGACGAACGAGAAAACACTTGCACCACAACAACCTAAAGATCATAAAACAACGGATTCAAGCTCTTTTGTACCGTCTGTGAATGGTGTACCGCAACCGATTACTGATCTAGATAGAGATTGTCGCAAAGCCGAGAATTTAGAACGTCCTGAGTGTAAAAGATGGTTTGAAAATTATTCATCTAAACAACAGGCTAGCTCTGATAATACCCCTGTTAAATATGACCCAAACAAGCCGTTTGATGATGAACAAGTAATGAAAAATGTCACGTATCAAGTCACCAATAAACCTGTTTTTTCGGGTTGTATGAAGTTGCACGGCAAGTATGTTGCATACAGTCAGCAAGGTACGATTTTAAAAGGTGTATCTCAAGAAGATTGTCGCAAGGTCATAGAAAATGGTGAACGTCCGTTTGACTATTTTGGAGATAGAAAAGCTCAAAATACAAATACTGCTTTTAATTCTGCGTTAGGTTCTAAAGACAGTACCGCTACTGGTACAGTAGCTCCTGATCTTCAAAAAGAAAAGGTGATGTATGAGAATCAACAAGGTATTTGATAATTGATGGAAAAATTAGCGTAGCTATTTTTTCCCCTCTGATTACCTCAAGTCCATTTGATGTAGCAAGGTAGAAACAAAGCTCAGCGGAGTGCTGAGCGTCCAAAAAAGTATCTGACGATGAAATTATTTAGGTGAATACTGATGACTATAGAATTTACGCTTGATGAATTAAATGAAATTTATGATGTTGCTTTTGATCATAATTATAGAGAGATAGTTGCTAAAATAGAGACGAAATATACACGTTGCTATAGTTGCTATCGTCTTGTTCTAAATGAAGAATTTGAACATCACTATAATTTTACGTGTCCTTGTCGTGAAGATTATTATTAATAGATTTTTTTGCGTATGTGAGTTCGTATAATC
>NZ_VTDQ01000064.1 GCF_015627175.1 Acinetobacter pollinis
GAAGAGACCACCATAACAGGCCGCTCGATCTTTGGGAGCCCCAAAAGAGTACTCACTACACAATTTTAAAAAATAAATTTTATTTAAATTATTCCATGAGCGAGGGGAGCTTCCCCTCGACCCCGAAAAGCGCACGAAACAGAGTGTTAAATACAATTAAAAGTAAATATAATCAAATAGATATATAGAAATAAAAAGTGACTTAGACGGATCAAACAATCCCTAGAAAAATATGAAAATAAAAACTGTTACAAAATTTTTTTATTGCGTTTTTAGTGATTCCTTGCATTGTTTCAATATAAATCATGCTGTTGCAGCATAAACTCGGTTTTGTTACAACATTTTTTGATGCTGTTTCTCAATATTTGCTGAATTGTTGCAGCATAAAATTTGATTGTTTCAACATAAAGCCATTTTGTTTCTTCATTTTTAGATACTGTTGCAGCATTTCTAAATGTTATTTCTACATTAGTGCATCTTATTTCAGTGCTTGATCTGCTTATTTATTTTTTGAGTGATCTTTTAATTAGGATAATAAAAAATAAAATTGATCATTTATCAACAGATTTTACAAAATTAAAAGATATTTAGACTTTAAATAAGTATATCTTTATTTTCTTCATTTTTATTATTAAATACATCAATAACTTTATAATCTATATTATTTAGCTTAACAACATCATTTATATTTGCCTTATCAAGATTATAATAAACGATACAATTAATGATTTCATTTGTACGGTCATTTATCCATAAAGAATAAGAGTGCCGTCTCCCTGAAATTATATATATCTCTATGATATTTATAATTTTAAATTTATATAGAGAGTTGGGCTCTTGCAAAGTAATTATTTTATTTTCATACATATAAAATCAACCTATTTAACTTAAATTTAATTAAATATTTTCAATATAGGATGAAGCATAAAATTAAATAAAATATGATTTAAATATAGAAGTTAAGATATGGTTTATACATGATTTAAAAATAAGAAATTATTTTTAAGATATCATAGATAAAAAAATATTGGAAATTAAAGAAAATATTTAATTTGCATTTTAACGATTAATCATATAAGGTGGTTGAATATTGAATGTGCTAGAGCACTTCATTTATCATATATTTTTTAGAAATTAACAAATTTTAGATAGTATTTACTTTTATGAAAAATAGCACACTTATTGAAGTGTGCATGAACTGGTATAAATTGCAAAAAATAATCAATCGTATAGCTATTGCCATCAATGGCGATAAAATCAATGTAAAAATTATTCCTAATGAAAAGCGACAAAATACTTCAACAGGGTTCATGAATGTAGAGGTTGGAAAAAAAATCCTCTTAGAATCTGGGCAAGAAGTTGGTTTAAATTTAGATGGGAAAAGTTTTTTTACCTCATTTAACCAAATGTATCGACTAATCTAATTATATAGTCTTAATACTATATCCACTCACTAGAATTTTGTTTCTTCATCATAATTACGCAGTATTTATTATAAAATCTCTACGTCTCTAATTTGAAATTTCAATTTTCTAGAATTTTACTAGAAAGAGGACATATTTATGTCAAATGTACAAAATGGCGTTGTTAAATGGTTTGACGACAGCAAAGGATTTGGATTTATTCAGATGCAAGATGGACAAGATGTATTTGCTCATTTTAAAAATATTAAATCTGATGGGTTCAAAAGCTTATCCGAAGGCCAGTATGTAGAGTTTACAGTTGCTCAAGGTCAAAAGGGTTTACAAGCAGAAAATATAAGTCCCATCTAATTTTCTAAAATCTTAGAAAAAAGCTCATCAAAAAATTGATGGGCTTTTTTTATTGAATTTATCAAGTAGTGATTAAATCTTAATAGTTTTTTCTCATATAAAATCAAAAATATATGCTTTTCATCAAAAAAAGATTGTCATAACCCGAATCCTGCTTAAGGAATAAGATTGAAAAAAGATAGAACTAGAGCCATGAGTTGAGTTACCACACTAACAAATAGCCCTAGTCCTGATGAATGATATTACAGCTTTGTTCTGCACAATTGATGATTTCTTTTTAAAATTTGAATCGGTTTATTGGAAGTACCTCAAACAGGTAAAAGCTCGTATAAGACTTAGATCCACAAACTTGAGCCTGTCTGAAATTATTCTAATTGCCATATGGTACAAGACCTCACACTTCAATAATTTTAAAGCATTTTATACTTCTATAAGTTACAATTACTCTAATCTATTTAGATACTTACCTTGCTATCAGCGCATGATTAACCTAATCAATATGCATCAGCTTGCAATACATGCCTTACATTTTACTTTGATGAAAGACAGACAGAATTCATGCCTCTGGATTGATTCAACCACTCTGCCTGTGTGTAAGAATCAGCGTATACAACGTCATAAATCCCTAAGTGATATTGCAACAAGAGGGAAAAGTTCAATGGGCTGGTTCTTTGGTTGCAAACTACATGTAGTGATGAATGCAGAAGGTGAGATGGTCAATACTATTTTATCCAATGGACACGTTGCTGATATTAAAATGGTTGAACAGCTTGTGATAGGATTACATACTAAACTCTATGCAGATCGAGGTTATCTCAGTCAAGACCTTAAAAGTAGACTGAAAGAGCAACATATTGATCTGATTACCTATCATCGCAAAAACATGCAATCCATTGAATTGTCTCAAACAGATGAATATCACTTGAAGCAACGTAATAAGATTGAAACGCTATTTAGCCTGCTTAAAGGGCAATACCATTTGGTAACGAGTAAGGCACGTAGTATTGCTGGCTATCTTGCAGGCATATATGCATCTCTATGTGCTTATCAGCTTAGCCATAAAAACAAGCCAAGCATTCAAATTATGACCTCTGTGGATTAAGCAGGATTCAGGTTGTCATATGATGTATCTGCCCAATACAAAATAAAGACATATAAATATAAAAATACACACAAGAGGGTGGGCAAAAATGGCTCCTTTATCTCAGATAAAGGAGCCATTTTTCATGACTATTTATAAAAAGTTATGCAAGTGAATGTCTATAATTAAAGGAATATTTGAAGGAATGTTTTTATCTAACTTATCAAAATTAGATGCTTTTGATGCAGGAATAAAGAATCGACTTTTCCCCGTTTTTTTCATAGTTTTAATTGCTTCAATCATTGGTTCATTTAAATCAGATAGATTAACTTCTTTTTCAGCCATCTCTATTCGAGTGGAATAATCAAGATTTCTAACTGTATATGAGAAATGAATTTTATGTTGATTATTAGGTATACCACCTAGACCTGATTCAAGAATTTCATATTGAATTCCTGATGATAGAGTAGAAACACCTAGTTTTGAGGTGTTCCTTTTAAAAAAGTCTTCATTCATGTCTGCATTTGCAAAAATAGAAGTGAATAATAAAAGTCCACCTACAAGATATTGGTTATTAAACATATATGTCCATAAAAATTAATTTTAATACACTATAATTTATATAAACATATAGATATTTCAATAATATAAAATATTTTTATATATAAGAATATTTCTGTGTTCTTTTTAACCTACTTTACTAGCAATAACTACCAAAACCGCCTAAAAAAAAGCCGACATGTTTCCGAGTCGGCTTTTTTGATGTTTTTGGCATTATGTAAAATGTTTAAGGTACTGAAATACAAAAATTAATTAAGAAAGAGTTCGGGTAATGTCCATTATGTTAAATTTCCTCATTCCAAGCTTTATCTAAAATTTTCAAATTATTGTATGCTTCTTCAAAATCACTTAATTTGAATGTTAAAACAGGAGATGAAAACTGTTGTTCCCAAACTACTGATGTTACAAGGTCATTCATATTATTCCATGCGACTCCGAATCGAATCCATTGAACTTCTGATTCAGTCACCATCTGTTCAATCATAATTACGTTGCAGACAAGATCTAAATCATCAGGACAAATTAAAATTGGTATGACAGTGGATACTGCACCATATTCAGAAGTTTCAGGTTTTAATAGTTTCCAGGCATTCCTCAAAGGAAAACTATTGTCAAAATCATATAGCCACCCCTGTGCTGGAACGGAAGACTTTGCGTCCTTAAAACTAGTGTTTTTACTTATCCATATATTTAATGGAAGCCCATCAATAGCAAAAATAGGAAATGGTTTAATGTTTCCATTTCCATCCTGAATACATCCTCTGATGGGATGTTCATTTAATAATACTGCTGAAATCAAGTTCATATATTTTATTTAAATACTTTAAAGTTTCCCTAAAATTAACATAATACACATTATCCGAAGTCAAAAATGGGAGCTAATGCTCCCACTTTTGCTAATTTTTTAAGAAATTATACACCTAAACGTATTAGTTTTTCTTGAATCGCTTCACTTACGAAAGCATTAAGAGAGTTACTTGATGCTAAAACTGCCTTACGATGCATTTCAGGGCTGATACGAACGTTAAATGTACCTTTAAAAGGTTGGTCAGGGGCTTTGCCTAATTCAGTACATGACTCTAAATAGCAGTCTACAGACTCCTGAAAAGCTTGCTCAAGGGCTTTTAATGTTTCTGCTTCATAGGTAATAAGATCACGCATAAAGGCAAGTTTCCCAGATAGTTCACCTGTTTCAAGATCAGGTTCAATTGTACCGAGATAGCCCTTATATTTTAAATAACTCATAAAAATCCCTCCTGCTTGAGTGCTTGTTTTACAGCTTTCAATGCCCCACCTTTGATTTCATTTTCAGGATGTGGACGGTGCAGTAAAATCATATGTTTAGTTTTATCATTAAAAAAACGAACACGAGAGCCTGCCATTTCAAACTTTTCATAGCCTAGCTGATTCAGTAAAACAACTAAATCCTTATACGAAAATGTATTTTTTGAATTTGTGAGTTTTTCAAGTAACTTTTCCGTTTTACCCATATTCTAGTTTCTAGTCCTGCTACTATAGCAACTAATAATAGTTACTTTTTGACGATATTGCAACTAATAGTAGTTGCAATATCGTATAACGGCCATTATGTTAAACGCGCAAATATTTGTAGTGTAACAAGCTAAAAAATCTGTAATCTTTAGCTGATTTACGATAGAGTAAAAATTATTCAAATTTACCAAATAAAAATTTTATCTCCTAGCAAAATAGATAGAGGGTTTTTATGAAAAAATTAACAGAAGAAGAGTTAAAAAGGTTTTCCATTAAGGAACAAATAGAATATTTTAGGAAACAAGCTTTAAAAGAAATAGAGGAAAAAAAGTCTGAATTAAAATTTAAAAGACAAAATAAAATTCAGAGAAAATTGAATAGCGAACAAGAAAGATCTGCACTATAAATATCCAATATGTGATTCTAAAATAAATAAGGGGCTACGATCATGAATGATACAAAAGTATTTAATCTCACATCATATCCAACGTTGATTACTGAAACCGAGAGTTATATTCAAGCTATAGGAGGCGAGTTTTTATTTATATTTTCTGATGAAATGCCATCACCTTCAGAATGTAAAAATGCGCATCAAGATATCAAGTTTAAAACTGAAAAAAATATTGGAAAATTATGGGCTTGGAAGAAGTACTCTTGGAAAACCAAACTGATTGTATCTAGTTAATACACTGTGCTAATTTGATTTTTCTAATTTAGAAATAGGTTGAAAGGAATAAATCTATGTTAGAAATATATTCAGATAGAGTTAGCCAATATAATTTAGCTGTATGTCTCAGAGATGGGAATGGCATTCAACAAAATTATGTAGAAGCATTTAAGTGGTTTTGCTTGGCAGCAGATCAAGGGCTAGCTTTAGCTCAATATAATGTCGCTTCTTTTTATGAGAATGGTCTTGGTGTATCTAGGAATATAAATAAAGCGTTTAAATGGTATAAGTTATCAGCAAAACAAGGCTTAGATATTTCTCAATATAGTTTAGGAATGTTATATCTGCTTGATTCAAATACTCAAAGAGATTATCTAAAAGCAAATAAATGGCTAGAACTTGCTGCAAAACAAGGGTTGGAGCAAGCTAAATATAGTTTAGGAATGCTATATAAGCTTGGATTGGGTGTAAGTCAAAGTAATACTGAAGCTATTAAGTGGTTTAATCAGGCATCAAACTTAGAAAGTGCTAAAAAAGAACTAAAAAAATTATTACCATGTTAATAACTCTATAAAAAATTTAACCACTTTGAGGGGGCATTAGAATTTTCTGCCGTTCAATTTAGATTAAACCTATCTTCTACTATTAGTAATACCAATTTTTATAAGAGTAAACTGATTGAGGTTTACTCTTTTTTGTTTAAAAAAGCAGAAATTATAGGTAATAATTACCAAAATTGCATATAATATATTGATATTAAAAATCAACCATTACAGATGCCCCACCACCAGAATTTCCTTTAAAGTCACTTGTGGCTCCAGCTTTCCAAATATAATTAACAGGACGACCAAAAAGCGTTGATTCAGAAGTAATACCACTTGCACCAATAGCTATATTTGTACTGTTATTCCATGATCCAGTTGCAATACCAATTGCTGTAGAACCCTCTCTAATAGGTTGTCCAAGAGATGCTACCGCTAAAGCAGAGGCAACACCTGAATTAACCTTCTTATCCAGTTGGTTGAATCTTTGACTAAAGCTATTAGATAAGTTTTGAACTTGTGAATCAGTATAGTTTTTAGCATTTAAATTAGATTGATAAAGTTGTGATCCATTTACTGCATCTTGAGATGTAGTAGATATATAACCATTTGTGATACCTGTTAATTTAGCATTTAAATTTACAGTATTATGTAAATCATCAGTATATTTAACAGTCCTTTTGATATCAGCAGTATTTTGAGCAATACCTTGATCTGCTTTATCAGCACGAGTTCCTAATGTCTGTACATTTTGGTTTGTTGTAGCGAGATTAGTATTTGTTTGTTTGATATCAGCAGTATTTTGAGCAATACCTTGATCTGCTTTATCAGCACGAGTTCCTAGTGTCTGCACATTTTGGTTTGTTGTAGCGAGATCAGTATTTGTTTGTTTGATATCAGCAGTATTTTGAGCAATACCTTGATCTGCTTTATCAGCACGAGTTCCTAATGTCTGCACATTTTGGTTTGTTGTATCAAGATTAGTATTTGTTTGTTTGATATCAGCAGTATTTTGAGCAATACCTTGATCTGCTTTATCAGCACGAGTTCCTAATGTCTGTACATTTTGGTTTGTT
>NZ_VTDQ01000065.1 GCF_015627175.1 Acinetobacter pollinis
GTTTAAAGAAATCTCTGAAACGTATAAAAGTACTCCTTTTTACGTGCTGCTTAAACAATTGGTTGTCAACAATTGTCATGAAGCTTTCTTAGATGAACAAACCGAGGCACTACAAACCTTTAAACCTGAACAGGTATTTGCACGAGTCCGTAATCACGTTGCTGAAAATATCCAGATGTGTCGTCTTGCAGAACAGTATTTATATCAAAGGCAGTTTGAATTACCGCCTGAGCGTACAGAATTAAATAAAAAGATAGAGACCTTACGCACCTGCGTTATTCAAACTGAAGAGATGCTCAGAGAAAAGAGCTTTGCTCAAGATGTCGAACGCAACGAAAGACAAATGAGAAATGAAGCCCATGTGCAAGAGGTTGTACCAACACTTGAAAAACGTCCTCAACCGAAAATATCTCATGATCAAGGACTAGAAATTGACTAAAATAAGGCAAAAAAACAAGTCAAAAGTCCGATGAATGACTTAAAAATAAGTTATTTTAACGATAAAAAATGATTATATGGTTATTAATTAATCAGAACGATCTGTATGAATTTAGAGCTAAAAACGCTGATAAGTTGAATAAATATTAATCTAAAATCGCCTAAAAACATGATTTTAATCACACAAAATATGTTTTTATATAATTTTATTAAGCGTTTTTAGTTATATTTATAAAGTCTTTTTAAATATGAATCTCATCAACGATACTTAACTCAGTCAAGTGATTTGGCTCACCCTCTAGCGATTTTTAGTTTTTGTATGCTCAACCAGTCTTTTGGTTGGGCATTTTTTTATGGAAAATAGACAGATCAGTCTACTGAAAAATGAAGTGATTAAAGCTGTTAATAACAGATAAAACTCAATCAATGAATTAATATGTGTTAAAAAGCGCTTATTTGCGTTCTAAGCAATGAAAAATAAAAAGACATAGTAGGACATATAAAAATAGAAATAAGCACCTTAGTGAGCCTTAGAATGAAAATTAGACCTATCTTGTAGTATCAATCCGTACCAAATATCAAATTGAGTTAAAAAAACAGTATCTGATTTCATGAAAATATTCATATTCTTGAATACAGATTTTTTTATAAAAAAATAGCTTTAAAAAAAGAAAAAAAGGCTTTTATTGTTTTTAAATGCTTTTAAAAGCTTTTAGACAGGCTGTAATCCTTTGATAGCAATGCTTTCAAGACCTATAAAACTAGGTTTATCGACCTATAAAACTAGGTTTATCGACCTATAAAACTAGGTTTATCGACCTATAAAACTAGGTTTATCGACCTATAAACTAGGTTGATTTACAACCTAGTTTAAATGGGGTAAAGTACGCCTTAGCTTTGTTATAAATTTATTATTAGAAATGAGTGAATTAGTCGTAAAAGATAATGCTTTAATTCAAGCAAGTTATACTTTAGATACTGTAGAGCAACGTTTAGTTCTTTTAGCTATTGCTGAAGCACGAGAAACAGGACAAGGGATTACAGAAAATAGTTTATTAGAGGTTCATGCCAGTAGCTATATAAATACATTTAATGTTGAAAAACATACTGCTTATACTGTACTTCGTGAAGCTTCTAAAAGCTTATTCGACCGTTATGTTACTTACCATGATACTAATCCTAAAACAGGTAAGGACCGCAGCTTTCATTGTCGTTGGGTAGATAAAATTGGTTATGAAAAAGAATCAGCTATAGTTTTTTTACGTTTTACACAAGATATAGTTCCTTTGATAACTAGACTTGAAGAAAATTTTACAAAATATGAGTTACAACAAGTTTCTAAGTTAACTAGTTCGTATGCTATTCGCTTATATGAGTTATTAATTCAATGGAGATCTTCAGGAGAGACTCCCATTTTTGATTTGTCTATATTTCGACAGCAGTTAGGTGTTGAATCTCACCAATATAAGACAATGAGTAATTTCAAAACATATGTTCTCGATTTTGCATTAAATCAGATTAATGAGTTAACTGACATTAAAGCCAAATATGAGCAACATAAAAAAGGACGTACTATTACCGGTTTTTCTTTTAACTTTAAACAGAAAAAGTTAAATTCTGAATCGATAAAAAAAGAATCAAAAATTCCAAATTTTCCTCCTAAAATGACTGATAAACAACGTCAGTTATTTGCAAAAAAACTTTCGGAATTATCAGAAATGGGAAGTTACTCTGTTGGTGCGGAGAGTTATCAAGATTTTGCTAATCGTATTGATGAAATGTTAAAAGATTCAAAAAAGATTCAAGAATTATTGCCTTATCTTAAAAAAGTTGGATTTAAAATTGTATAAGATTTCAACTTGATCATTTTTTTATTAGGCTGTCTAATAGGCATCTAAGTTTGACAAGTTTAGGCATAAATTTTTATATGAAAAGCCTTTCAGTTATTGAGCTATCTAAGCTTTACAATATAAATAGACAGACTATTTACAATAATATAAATAGAGGAATTTTAAGTAAAAATTCTGATAATAAAATTGATTTATCAGAAGCTATCAGGGTATTTGGTGAGCCAATTAAAAAAGGAAATGTAAAAGAAGATGTAAAAATAGACAAAATAGAATCGGCAGAAGTTTTACTGCTTAGACAGCAAGTTGACATGCTTAAAAATCAGCTTGATGATGCTAAAGGAAGAGAGTCTTTCTATCAAAATCAGATTGAAACAATGCAACGTTTATTAGAGGCTCCAAAAGATAAGGTAACATCGTTTACTGAGCAAAAAAATAATCAAGATATAGCTGTAGAATCTAATTTCAAAGAATCTATTCAGGAAGAAGAATTAAGTAATTTAAAGAAAAAAAAAAGAAGCTTTTTTAGTAGTTTTTTTTCTAAAAAATAATAGATTTATTACTTATTAGCTAAGGTTCAGTACTCTGTATTAAAAGTTTATTTTTATAATTGACTATCGTTTAAAAGCTCTAAATGTTAGTATTATTATACGCCAATGAAGTATATATATTCATGCTATTTATTGAGACTAGTATTTTTACGAAACAAATAAAAAGTCTTATTTCTGATGAAGAATATCGTGAATTTCAGGAAGAGCTTTTATTACAGCCTGATAAAGGGGCTTTGATCAAGAATGGTGGAGGCATTAGAAAAGTACGATGTTCTCAAAGTAATAAAGGGAAAAGTGGTGGCATAAGAGTAATTTATTATTGGGTTACTGAAGATGATCAAATATTTTTTTAGTAGCTTATCCTAAATCTGTAAAAGATAATTTAACAGATAAAGAAACTAATATTCTACGACTGTTGGTTAAGGAACAATTTCATGGAAAATAACTTATTTGATGATTTGGTTGCTTCTATCAAAGAGGCTGGAGCAATTAAACGTCAGGAAATAAAAGCAAGTCATGTAATAAAGCTAGAATTACCTGATATTAAGCGAGTACGTGAAAAAACTGGCTTGAGTCAAAATGAATTCGCAGCACGCCTTCATATTAGCCCTCGCACACTGCAAAACTGGGAGCAAGGAAGAAGATATCCAACAGGACCAGCAGCGACTTTAATTAGGATATTAGACTCTCATCCTAGTCTTATATAGAAAGGCAGAATGAGAGAAAAATCTCTCATTCTATTAAGTTCGTATAATCAATATTATGTTCAATCTGATAGTTGACCCTAGACCAAATTTGGGTTATCTAAAGATTCACAATATTCAGCATAAGTAATAAAATTCATTTCTTTTTCACTGAAAAATCTTGCATGATCAGATATTTTTTTATTAAAAATTTGATAGTGGCTTGCATAATCAGTTGTATAGTTCACAGTAGGTAAAGGAATATGTACCCTACATATATTAATATCTTTAATAGTACTCCATAGAATTCTATCACCATATAAAGACTCTGATTTTTCTTTAAATAACCACATTCTTAAAATCGTAAATGCAGAGCGTAAGAAAAAATAGCAATTTGTATCAACAAAATTTAAATTATTTGAATGAGGGCAAACTCCAAACTTCCCATCTTCTTCAGAATAAAGATTTCTATCTGTAGTAATAATTATACTATCTTTATGTTTTTCAGAAGCAATTAGAATATTAGTAATATGATTGGTTTCATACCATTTCAGACAAACTGAGTTTTGATAGTTTTATTGCTTAAAGTATTGGTTTAATTTTTTTAACATAATCATCAATAGGATAGAATAAAGCAGTAATATCAGTCATGAGGATTGGAGTGATCCGTGTTGTGTAGTAACCTAACTCATAGCTCTAATCCTTGTCTTTTTCAACCAAAACTTTAAACAGGATTCGGGTTATATTATGAAAAAATTTGGAATATGCACTGTATTGGCAACTACAGTATTAGTGCAAGGTTGTCAGATACCTCAGGTTATTGGTCAAAAAGATATAGTTACAAAAGCTTCGGAGCCGAGTAAAAGTTTTGCTATGACACCTGAACAATTTCGTGTTGCGATGAATCAAAAACTTAGAGTTGATAACTTAGCATCACTCGTTACATTTTCCCCCTTTATACTTAATAATCATTTTTTTACAGTAGATCATATTGCTGACCAACAGATTATGCTTGAAGGTAAAGTGAATTCAGATGGAAAATTAACTTTAATTCGTTATCGAAGTCATTTAATGGATGAAAAAAGCTTAGTGATTGCCATGAGCTTAATTAAAAATACTGCAAAAATTTTACCATCAGTACTGAGTGAAAAAGACAGAGAGTCCTCGATTGAGCAGATTATGGAGGATGCCGTTGCTAGCCCGACTGGTTCAGCAAAAAAAGAAATAGAACGCGGTATTATTTACTCAGCATCTAGTTTGTCAAATGGTTTATTTGAAGTGTCATATCAGGTCAATTTATAGATAGTGGTTTTATGGCAAAAAATAAGTTTTTAGGAGTGTATAAATTGAATTGAGAGAAGTCCTCTTAAAGCACCTTTTAATCTAAAAAATGGGGGGAATTATGATAATTTGTAACTCTTAAAGGTTTAAAGCAGAAAAGTAACTCAAATATAAAAAACCACTGTTACTACTTCAATAAAACTCATAAAGGAATAAAATAAAATGAAATTTTTTAATAAATCATTAGTAGCTATAGCTTTAGCATCAATGAGTTATGCTTCATATGCAAATGTCCAAATTGGACAAAATTCGAATGCAACAAATAGTACAGACCAGGGTCTAGAAAATAATGTAGCACTTGGTGATGGATCAACTGCTACGGGTGGTAATTCAACTGCTATAGGTGCTAATTCAACTGCTATAGGTAATACTTCAACTGCTATAGGTGCTAATTCAACTGCTAGTAGTACTGGTTCAATTGCCACAGGTTATAGTTCAGCTGCTAGTGGTGATGCGTCAACGGCCACAGGTACTAATTCAAATGCTAGTGGTGATGCGTCAACGGCCACAGGTATTAATTCAAATGCTAGTGGTACTAATTCAATTGCCACAGGTAGCTATGCAGCAGCTACTGGTTCTAATTCAACTACTACAGGCTCTAATTCAACTGCTAGTGGTACAGCATCAACGGCCACAGGTTCTGCATCAAATGCTAGTGGTAATAATGCAACAGCTACAGGCTCTAATTCAACAGCTAGTGGTACAGCATCAACGGCCACAGGTTCTGCATCAAATGCTAGTGGTATTGCGTCAACTGCTAGTGGTGTTGGATCAACTGCTAGTGGTTATGCGTCAATTGCTACAGGTGCTAAATCAACTGCCGAAGGCAATCAATCAGTAGCATTGGGCAGTTTTTCAAATATTGGTAAAGACACTAATAATTCTGTAGCACTTGGTTTTCAATCAAGTACAACAAGAGACAATACTGTTTCTATAGGTAATGATAATAGTAAGAGACAGTTAATTAATTTAGCTAATGGTACTGCAGATACTGATGCAGTCAATGTAAGTCAATTAAATAATGTACAAGAGCAAGTAAATAAAAATACTGCTGATATCAAACAAACAAATACTGATCTCGCTACAACAAACCAAAATGTGCAGACATTAGGAACTCGTGCTGATAAAGCAGATCAAGGTATTGCTCAAAATACTGCTGATATCAAACAAACAAATACTAATCTCGCTACAACAAACCAAAATGTACAGACATTAGGAACTCGTGCTGATAAAGCAGATCAAGGTATTGCTCAAAATACTGCTGATATCAAACAAACAAATACTGATCTCGCTACAACAAACCAAAATGTGCAGACACTAGGAACTCGTGCTGATAAAGCAGATCAAGGTATTGCTCAAAATACTGCTGATATCAAACAAACAAATACTAATCTTGATACAACAAACCAAAATGTACAGACACTAGGAACTCGTGCTGATAAAGCAGATCAAGGTATTGCTCAAAATACTGCTGATATCAAACAAACAAATACTAATCTTGATACAACAAACCAAAATGTGCAGACATTAGGAACTCGTGCTGATAAAGCAGATCAAGGTATTGCTCAAAATACTGCTGATATCAAACAAACAAATACTAATCTCGCTACAACAAACCAAAA
>NZ_VTDQ01000066.1 GCF_015627175.1 Acinetobacter pollinis
GAATTGATTGGTCTATAATGCGTATCCATCGGCGGTGATGTTGAAAGAAACTTCTTGATAAACAATAACTTAGTTGATTGGTTTAGGATTTAGTTCTTAGATTGATTGAGGTTGGGGTTTGATGAAGAAGATAAAAAACTTTCAGATTACAGTTGACTTTCTTTAAGAAGAGAGTAATATAGCCGACCTAGCTTGCTGATGACGAATCAGTGATGCGAATCATTAATAGAATTGAAGAACAACTTGTGTGGATTTTTACTGAGTGATCACTGAATATATTTAAGATTCATTGATTAAAAGTAGAAATTTACTCGAAGATTTATTTGAGAGCGAATATTTTTGCTAGTGATTAATGAGCCAGATTGATTCCCTTAAGGAATTAATGATTTTAACTGAAGAGTTTGATCATGGCTCAGATTGAACGCTGGCGGCAGGCTTAACACATGCAAGTCGAGCGGGGGAAAGTAGCTTGCTACTGGACCTAGCGGCGGACGGGTGAGTAATACTTAGGAATCTGCCTATTAGTGGGGGACAACGTTCCGAAAGGAGCGCTAATACCGCATACGCCCTACGGGGGAAAGCAGGGGATCTTCGGACCTTGCGCTAATAGATGAGCCTAAGTCGGATTAGCTAGTTGGTGGGGTAAAGGCCTACCAAGGCGACGATCTGTAGCGGGTTTGAGAGGATGATCCGCCACACTGGGACTGAGACACGGCCCAGACTCCTACGGGAGGCAGCAGTGGGGAATATTGGACAATGGGCGCAAGCCTGATCCAGCCATGCCGCGTGTGTGAAGAAGGCCTTATGGTTGTAAAGCACTTTAAGCGAGGAGGAGGCTTACCTAGCTAATATCTAGGCTAAGTGGACGTTACTCGCAGAATAAGCACCGGCTAACTCTGTGCCAGCAGCCGCGGTAATACAGAGGGTGCAAGCGTTAATCGGAATTACTGGGCGTAAAGCGCGCGTAGGTGGCCATTTAAGTCAAATGTGAAATCCCCGAGCTTAACTTGGGAATTGCATTCGATACTGGATGGCTAGAGTATAGGAGAGGAAGGTAGAATTCCAGGTGTAGCGGTGAAATGCGTAGAGATCTGGAGGAATACCGATGGCGAAGGCAGCCTTCTGGCCTAATACTGACACTGAGGTGCGAAAGCATGGGGAGCAAACAGGATTAGATACCCTGGTAGTCCATGCCGTAAACGATGTCTACTAGCCGTTGGGTCCTTTGAGGACTTAGTGGCGCAGCTAACGCGATAAGTAGACCGCCTGGGGAGTACGGTCGCAAGACTAAAACTCAAATGAATTGACGGGGGCCCGCACAAGCGGTGGAGCATGTGGTTTAATTCGATGCAACGCGAAGAACCTTACCTGGCCTTGACATACTAAGAACTTTCTAGAGATAGATTGGTGCCTTCGGGAACTTAGATACAGGTGCTGCATGGCTGTCGTCAGCTCGTGTCGTGAGATGTTGGGTTAAGTCCCGCAACGAGCGCAACCCTTTTCCTTACTTGCCAGCATTTCGGATGGGAACTTTAAGGATACTGCCAGTGACAAACTGGAGGAAGGCGGGGACGACGTCAAGTCATCATGGCCCTTACGGCCAGGGCTACACACGTGCTACAATGGTCGGTACAGAGGGTTGCTACACAGCGATGTGATGCTAATCTCAAAAAGCCGATCGTAGTCCGGATTGGAGTCTGCAACTCGACTCCATGAAGTCGGAATCGCTAGTAATCGCGGATCAGAATGCCGCGGTGAATACGTTCCCGGGCCTTGTACACACCGCCCGTCACACCATGGGAGTTTGTTGCACCAGAAGTAGATAGTCTAACCCTCGGGAGGACGTTTACCACGGTGTGGCCAATGACTGGGGTGAAGTCGTAACAAGGTAGCCGTAGGGGAACCTGCGGCTGGATCACCTCCTTAACGAAAAGGTGAGACTTGGTAAGAATCCACAACAAGTTGTTCTTCGGTATATTATCTGAGGGTCTGTAGCTCAGTTGGTTAGAGCACACGCTTGATAAGCGTGGGGTCACAAGTTCAAGTCTTGTCAGACCCACCAAAGACGAAAGATAATGTACAATTCACAAATGATTTTAAGCTGGGGACTTAGCTTAGTTGGTAGAGCGCCTGCTTTGCACGCAGGAGGTCAGGAGTTCGACTCTCCTAGTCTCCACCATGATTTTAAGTAGATTGATGTTTCAATTTAATTAAGATTAAGCTAATAAATAAGCAAACAGCTTATTTGCTTATAGAGCTTAGTAGAAAGATTGTGTAAGATATGCGACCTTGATATTAACCTCTGTGAGTAATCACGGTACATGACCTGACGAAGGCATGTAAAATCATTAACAGATTATTCAATTTGAGTCTGAAATAAATTGTTCACTCATACATTTTGAAGCGTTTTAATTGAAATTTTAATTAATTTAGATTGAGGCAAATTGAAATGAGATGAGAACTAGCAAATTAACTGAATCAAGCGTTTTGGTATGAGATTGAAGCTGTACACCTTAAAGTTCGCGTAAGCGACTGTTTGGGGTTGTATAGTCAAGTAATTAAGTGCATGTGGTGGATGCCTTGGCAGTCAGAGGCGATGAAAGACGTAATAGCCTGCGATAAGCTTCGGGGAGGCGGCAAATATCCTATGATCCGGAGATTTCTGAATGGGGGAACCCACTTACCATAAGGTAGGTATCAATAACTGAATACATAGGTTGTTGAGGCGAACGAGGGGAAGTGAAACATCTCAGTACCCTTAGGAAAAGAAATCAATTGAGATTCCGTCAGTAGCGGCGAGCGAACGCGGATCAGCCCATTAAGTTATCTAAGTTTTAGTGGAACACTCTGGGAAGTGTGACTATAAAGGGTGATAGTCCCGTACACGAAAGGGCTTAGATAATGATATCGAGTAGGGCGAGGCACGTGAAACCTTGTCTGAATATGGGGGGACCATCCTCCAAGGCTAAATACTCCTGACTGACCGATAGTGAACCAGTACCGTGAGGGAAAGGCGAAAAGAACCCCTGTGAGGGGAGTGAAATAGATCCTGAAACCGCATGCATACAAGCAGTGGGAGCATACTTTGTTATGTGACTGCGTACCTTTTGTATAATGGGTCAGCGACTTATATTCAGTAGCGAGGTTAACCGTATAGGGGAGCCGTAGAGAAATCGAGTCTTAATAGGGCGTTTAGTTGCTGGGTATAGACCCGAAACCAGGCGATCTATCCATGAGCAGGTTGAAGGTTGGGTAACACTAACTGGAGGACCGAACCCACTGTCGTTGAAAAGCCAGGGGATGACTTGTGGATAGGGGTGAAAGGCTAATCAAGCCTGGTGATAGCTGGTTCTCCCCGAAAGCTATTTAGGTAGCGCCTCGGACGAATACCATAGGGGGTAGAGCACTGTTTCGGCTAGGGGGTCATCCCGACTTACCAAACCGATGCAAACTCCGAATACCTATGAGTACTATCCGGGAGACAGACTGCGGGTGCTAACGTCCGTAGTCAAGAGGAAAACAATCCAGACCGCCAGCTAAGGCCCCAAAATCATAGTTAAGTGGGAAACGATGTGGGAAGGCATAGACAGCTAGGAGGTTGGCTTAGAAGCAGCCATCCTTTAAAGAAAGCGTAATAGCTCACTAGTCGAGTCGGCCTGCGCGGAAGATGTAACGGGGCTAAAACTATGTGCCGAAGCTGCGGATTTACGCATTAGCGTAAGTGGTAGGGGAGCGTTCTGTAAGCCGATGAAGGTGTGTTGAGAAGCATGCTGGAGGTATCAGAAGTGCGAATGCTGACGTGAGTAACGATAAAACGGGTGAAAAACCCGTTCGCCGAAAGACCAAGGGTTCCAGTCCAACGTTAATCGGGGCTGGGTGAGTCGACCCCTAAGGCGAGGCCGAAAGGCGTAGTCGATGGGAAAATGGTTAATATTCCATTACTTCTGTGTAATGCGATGAGAGGACGGAGAAGGTTAAGTCAGCCTGGCGTTGGTTGTCCAGGTGGAAGACAGTAGGCATGCATCTTAGGCAAATCCGGGGTGCTCTATGCTGAGAGTCGATAGCAAGTAGGTTTACCTACGAAGTGGCTGATACCATGCTTCCAAGAAAAGTCTCTAAGCTTCAGTTACACAGGAATCGTACCCGAAACCGACACAGGTGGTCAGGTCGAGTAGACCAAGGCGCTTGAGAGAACTCTGCTGAAGGAACTAGGCAAAATGGTACCGTAACTTCGGGAGAAGGTACGCTGCTGATGGTGATGGAACTTGCTTCCTGAGCTGTCGGCAGCCGCAGAAACCAGGCCGCTGCAACTGTTTATTAAAAACATAGCACTCTGCAAACACGAAAGTGGACGTATAGGGTGTGATGCCTGCCCGGTGCTGGAAGGTTAATTGATGGGGTTAGCGTAAGCGAAGCTCTTGATCGAAGCCCCAGTAAACGGCGGCCGTAACTATAACGGTCCTAAGGTAGCGAAATTCCTTGTCGGGTAAGTTCCGACCTGCACGAATGGCATAATGATGGCGGCGCTGTCTCCAGCAGAGGCTCAGTGAAATCGAAATCGCGGTGAAGATGCCGTGTACCCGTGGCTAGACGGAAAGACCCCGTGAACCTTTACTGCAGCTTGACATTGAACTTTGACCTTACTTGTGTAGGATAGGTGGGAGGCTTTGAAGTAGTAACGCCAGTTACTATGGAGCCATCCTTGAAATACCACCCTGGTAATGTTGAGGTTCTAACTCTGACCCATAATCTGGGTCGAGGACCATGTCTGGTGGGTAGTTTGACTGGGGCGGTCTCCTCCTAAAGAGTAACGGAGGAGTACGAAGGTGCGCTCAGCGTGGTCGGAAATCACGCGTAGAGTATAAAGGCAAAAGCGCGCTTAACTGCGAGACCAACAAGTCGAGCAGGTACGAAAGTAGGTCTTAGTGATCCGGTGGTTCTGTATGGAAGGGCCATCGCTCAACGGATAAAAGGTACTCTGGGGATAACAGGCTGATACCGCCCAAGAGTTCATATCGACGGCGGTGTTTGGCACCTCGATGTCGGCTCATCTCATCCTGGGGCTGAAGCAGGTCCCAAGGGTATGGCTGTTCGCCATTTAAAGAGGTACGCGAGCTGGGTTTAGAACGTCGTGAGACAGTTCGGTCCCTATCTACCATGGGCGTTGGAAATTTGAGAGGATCTGCTCCTAGTACGAGAGGACCAGAGTGGACGAACCTCTGGTGTACCGGTTGTGACGCCAGTCGCATCGCCGGGTAGCTATGTTCGGAAGGGATAACCGCTGAAAGCATCTAAGCGGGAAGCCTACCTCAAGATTAGATTTCCCTGTGACTTTATGTCACCTAAAGAGCCGTTCAAGACTAGGACGTTGATAGGTTGGATGTGGAAGTGTAGCGATACATGAAGCTGACCAATACTAATTGCTCGTGAGGCTTGACTATACAACACCCAAACAGTTGTATATCTCTTCAAATAACTTGATTTAGTGATAAACCTAGTTACAATACAGACCAATTGAATAAACTGTTATGCCAAATTTGGTGGAACAGAGGCAATAATTAAGACCTCAATGTTCTCCATAAAAGTTATGCTGGCGACAATAGCGAGAGTGAACCACCTGATCCCTTCCCGAACTCAGAAGTGAAACCTCTTAGCGCTGATGGTAGTGTGGGGTTACCCATGTGAGAGTAAGTCATCGCCAGCATCTAATTCCTAAAAAGCCTCCGTAAGGAGGCTTTTTTT
>NZ_VTDQ01000067.1 GCF_015627175.1 Acinetobacter pollinis
GCATCTTTGGCTGTCACCGTTGTACCTGCAGCTGTAGTTTCACTACTATTGCCTGTTTTGTCTGTAACCGTAGAGCCCGTCGGTGTTGTACTGTTGGTGTTGCCAGAAGTATCTTTTAAAGTTGTTCCTGCTAAACCGTAGTTTGCAGATGAACCATCTTTTCCTTGAATACTTGTCCCTGAACCCGTCAGAGTGGCTGTATTACCTGAAGAATCTGTAGTCGTTAATCCACTATTATTTAAAGATGTATTACCTGCAGTAACACTACCGTCACTACCCAAATTAACATCTTTAGCCAGTTTAACCTCAAGACCATCTGTGCCGTTTGCAACCACACCGATGTTGTTATCTGTCAGTTTGGTACTATCTGCACCACCTTTGATACTTAATGTATCGCCCAACTTACGTGCAACATCTGTACCGCTATCACCTGCAAAGTTTAGACCTTTGTTGGTTAGCTCAGTTTGAGTAGATTTTAATTGAGAGACATTTACTGCATCTGTATCTGCAGTACCTGCTGCAACATTTGTAATTTTCATATCTGCAGCATTAATACCAGTCGTAGTAACACTTGGACCATTATTTATTGTAAGACCCGTTGCTGTTACTTTACTTGTATTTGTACCATCTGTTGCAGATAACCCATCAGTCGCAGTTAATGTACTTTTTGCTTTTCCATTGGCAGTAGATAAGCCACTGGTTCCTACAACAACATCATTTACACCATCTGTATAGGTAGTTTGTTTTGCAGTGCTTGTTGCACTTGTTACCCCATCACTAGATGTTAATGTGTTACTGCTCGCGTTCGCAACATTGGTATTTCCACTTGCATCTTGAATATTAGAACCTGTTGCATTAACAGTCGTATTGTTGTTTGATGCATCAGTTAAAGAAGCACTGCTTGTTGTATAGTTAGCACTTGATAAACTTGTACCATTTTTAGAAGTAAGTTTTAAACCAGTTGCATCACTGCTACTTGTATTCCCATTACCATCTTTTAGTACAGAACCATTTAAAGTATAAGAAGCAGATCTATTGCCATCATTAGAAATAATTGATGTCCCTGTTCCAGATACTACCGCACTGTTTCCATCTGTATCCGTTGCTGTTACAGTCTGGAAATTTGAGTTTTGGTCAATACCAACAACGATGTCACCGTTACTATCTGTGGTTGTTTTAATATTTTTGGTATTGTACTGCGCATCAGCTTTAGTACCTGTCCCTTTAATAGTCTGCGTTTCACCTAAATTTCTATGTGTAACTGTACCATTGTTATCAGAGAAGTTAAGGCCACTTTGTTGTGTAGCATATAGCTGACTACCATTAATCGCATCTTTTGAGTCAGAACTAATTGTTCCATCTGCCACATTCGTGACTTTCATGCTTGCAGCATTAATACCTGTGGTAGTAACACTTGGACCATTATTTACAGTAAGTCCAGTGGCTGTTACTTTGCTTGTATTGGTGCCATCAGTAACATTTAAACCGTTGGTTGCAGTAACAGTACTGCTATTCGAGCCATTGCTCGCAGACAAGCCACTATTACCTACGCTAACGTTATTGGTACCATCGGTGTAAGCCGTGTTACCTGCAGTCGTCGTGGTTTTTGTATTTCCATCACTTGAGGCAATGATGTTATTGGTTGCTGTACTCGTGTTGGTATTGCCACTAGAGTCCGTCAACTTAGATTCAGTTAAATCATAATTTG
This sequence comes from Acinetobacter pollinis, assembly GCF_015627175.1. Lineage (GTDB taxonomy): Bacteria > Pseudomonadota > Gammaproteobacteria > Pseudomonadales > Moraxellaceae > Acinetobacter > Acinetobacter pollinis. The sequence goes on from NZ_VTDQ01000067.1 coordinate 1,709, forward strand.
CTGTCGTTTTGCCATCGCTAGATTTTACAGCTGTGCCTGTACCCGACAATACACTGTTGTTGCCACTCGTATCCGTTGCCGTAACGGTCTGGAAATTCGAGTTCTGATCAATACCCACCACAACGTTACCACTGCTATCCGTAGTGGTTTTAATATTGGCTGTATTGTATTGATCATCGGCCTTGGTTCCTGTCCCCTTGATGGTTAAGGTTTCACCCAAGTTTTTATGTGTGACTGTGCCGTTATTGTCTTTAAAGTTAAGACCACTTTGTTGCGTGGCATATAGCTGACTACCATTAATCGCATCTTTTGATGTTGAATTTACATCACCATCTGCAACATTGGTTACTTTCATTTTTGCAGCATCAATACCTGTGGTAGTAACACTTGGACCATTATTTACAGTAAGCCCAGTGGCTGTTACTTTGCTTGTATTGGTGCCATCAGTAACATTTAAACCATTGGTTGCAGTAACAGTACTACTATTCGAGCCATTGCTCGCAGATAATCCACTATTACCTACGCTAACGTTATTGGTGCCATCGGTGTAAGCCGTGTTACCTGCAGTCGTCGTAGTTTTAGTTTTCCCATCACTTGAAGCAACGATGTTATTGGTTGCTGTCGTCGTGTTGGTATTGCCACTAGAGTCGGTCAACTTAGATTCAGTTAAATCATAATTTGCTGTCGTTTTGCCATCGCTAGATTTTACAGCCGTACCTGTACCAGACAATACGCTGTTGTTGCTATTCGTATCCGTTGCCGTAACCGTTTGGAAATTCGAGTTCTGATCAATACCCACCACAACGTTACCACTGCTATCTGTAGTGGTTTTAATATTGGCTGTATTGTATTGATCATCGGCCTTGGTTCCTGTCCCCTTGATGGTTAAGGTTTCACCCAAGTTTTTATGTGTGACTGTGCCGTTATTGTCTTTAAAGTTAAGACCACTTTGTTGCGTAGCATATAACTGACTACCATTAATTGCATCTTTTGATGTTGAGCTAATTGTTCCATCTGCAACATTGGTCACTTTCATACTTGCAGCATTAATGCCTGTCGTAGTAACACTTGGACCATTATTTACAATAAGTCCAGTAGCTGTTACTTTGCTTGTATTGGTACCATCATTTACAGATAAGCCACTATTGCCTACGCTAACGTTATTGGTACCATCGGTGTAAGCCGTGTTACCTGCAGTCGTCGTAGTTTTAGTTTTCCCATCACTTGAAGCAACGATGTTATTGGTTGCTGTCGTCGTGTTGGTATTGCCACTAGAGTCCGTCAACTTAGATTCAGTTAAATCATAATTTGCTGTCGTTTTGCCATCGCTAGATTTTACAGCTGTGCCTGTACCAGACAATACGCTGTTGTTGCCACTCGTATCCGTTGCCATAACCGTTTGGAAATTCGAGTTCTGATCAATACCCACCACAACGTTACCACTGCTATCCGTAGTGGTTTTAATATTGGCTGTATTGTATTGATCATCGACCTTGGTTCCTGTCCCCTTAATGGTTAAGGTTTCACCCAAGTTTTTATGTGTGACTGTGCCATTATTGTCTTTAAAGTTAAGACCACTTTGTTGTGTGGCATATAGCTGACTACCATTAATCGCATCTTTTGATGTTGAATTTACATCACCATCTGCAACATTGGTTACTTTCATTTTTGCAGCATTAATACCTGTGGTAGTAACACTTGGGCCATTATTTACGGTAAGTCCAGTGGCTGTTACTTTGCTTGTATTGGTACCATCATTTACAGATAAGCCACTATTGCCGACGCTAACATTATTGGTACCATCGGTGTAAGCCGTGTTACCTGCAGTCGTCGTAGTTTTAGTTTTCCCATCACTTGAAGCAACGATGTTATTGGTTGCTGTCGTCGTGTTGGTATTGCCGCTAGAATCCGTCAATTTCGCCTGATTCAGACCGTAATTTGCTGTCGTTTTGCCATCGGTAGATTTTACAGCCGTACCTGTACCAGACAATACGCTGTTGTTACCATTCGTATCCGTTGCCGTAACCGTTTGGAAATTCGAGTTCTGATCAATACCCACTACAACGTTACCACTGCTATCCGTAGTGGTTTTAATATTGGCTGTATTGTATTGATCATCGGCCTTGGTTCCTGTCCCCTTGATGGTTAAGGTTTCACCCAATTTTTTAGTCACTGAACCATTATTACTTGTAAAAGTAATTGGCTTAACCACTTCCGTATTTAAAGTAGTCAGTGCATTTTCTACACCACTGACTTTTGTTGTGGTTCCATCTGTCTTAGTAATTGTATAAGTTGGTGTTGTCACCTGTCCTGTTGTACTGTCTAAAGCAGATGAACCACCCAAAGCAGTGGCTGTACTCTTGGCAACATTATCTGTATAGTTTTTTGTCGCTTTTAACTGTGCGACGTTTACTGCATCAACATCATTCGTACCAGCAGCAACCCCCGTAATCTGACGACTTACCGTCGAACCACTACCTACAGCAACCGCAGCATTTGTAGATTTCCAAACATTTGTAGTATCTGTACTACCCTGACCAGTAATTGGATCATAACCAGCAACTCCAGACCCAATAGAGGCAACAGAGTTTGAACCGATAGCTACACCACCCGATTGTGTTGCACTTGCTCCCAAACCAATTGCTGTTGCACTACTAGATGCATTTGCACCTTTACCTAAAGCTGTACCATTGGCAGCAGCAGAACTTCCACCACCAATTGCTGTTGCATTATCTCCAGTCGCCTGAGAGCCTGTAGAAGATGAACTACCAGAACCAATCGCTGTGGAATTCACACCTGAAGATTTTGCATTAATACCAATTGCAACAGAACCTGTATTTGATGCGTTTGAAACAGCACCAATAGCCAGCGCACCCTGACCTCCAGCATTTGCTGTTGTACCTAATGCAACAGAAGCATCCCCTATAGCATTGGCAGCCATACCAAATGCACTAGAAAAATTTCCAGTCGCTTTTGCAGTAACACCAACAACGACTGCCCCACCACCAGCTGCTGTAGTTTCAGGATATCCAGTTGGTAAGTCTACACCTGTAATTGTTTTATAAGATGAATTATAAGCAGATCTAACTTTATTAATATCGTCGCCACCAATGGCAATACTCGAATTACCTGTAGCATTGACATTATTACCCATAGCAACAGATTGGTCTCCACTTGCTACAGCTACACTACCTACAGCTACAGATTGCCCATTACCACTACTTGCAGTAGATGCATTGTCCCCAATTGCAACAGAACGACTCGTACCTGTGGTGTTGGCAGACTTACCAATTGCAATAGATGTATCACTTCCAGCATTGGCTAAATAACCAATCGCAATTGCAGCATTACCACTTGCTGTTGCACCAGTACCTGAATTAGCTCCTCCACCTGCAGCAAAAGAGTTATCACCACTTGCTTTTGCATCATTACCAAGTGCGGTTGAACCATATCCAGTTGCTTTAGCTCCTGAACCATAGGCAGATGTACTTTGTGCACTTGCTGTTGCACTGTTACCAATCGCAGTTGCATAGTTACCTCCGGCGGATGCGGCATTATCTCCAGAGCCATAGGCAGAATATGAAGCAAATGCATTTGGGGAGAAAACGACCATGGCAGCAATTAAAGTTGCCGAGCCAATCGTCTTTGTTTTAGTTTTTGATTTCGCTAGCTCAGAAACTGCAATCCAAGTGCCTAGAGACGCATTCCAAACAATTTTATAGATTTTATTCATGATAATTATACC
>NZ_VTDQ01000068.1 GCF_015627175.1 Acinetobacter pollinis
GGCTCTGATACAGCAAAATGCCCCATGCGATCGCTAAGGTCGTGATGATGACTATAGCGACTATGCTCCAAGTCTTTAACATAATCGGCAATAGGCGTTTGTTCTGCTCTCGGATAGCGGAGCTGATTGCTCTCTCGTTTTCGTTCAGTAAGTCTGTTAAGCGTTTTTCGTGATTCTTGAACTCTCTCGCTACGGCTTGTTCTGTATCTTTCGCTTGCTCGTTCGATGTCTGCTCGAAGCGCTTTGCCAAATCTAAAATCTTGCTCATAGATCATTCCTTTTAAGCGAATATTTTTGCCCCCATCAGGGTCTTTTATACTGACTGTTTTCGGTGTAGTCCTAGCGACTTCAAAACCTGCGTTCTCAAGGGTTTTAAGCACATCATCACGATTCTGAATAAGTCCACTTTCAGCAACGCTTAACAGGCTGTCTGTAATCACCTGTGATGCTTTTTGTTTATGCTTGGGTAGGCTATTAGGGGTGCATAATTCACGCCGATGAAGTGGGTCATTGGGGTCATGTAGCTTGTAATGGTCATTGATAAGATCTTTCCATGCGTTTAAACGTGGGCGGTCTGCCTTGTCATAGTAAGGCTGTAGGCGTTTACCGCTTTGAAGCTCTACGTTTGCCACAACGAAATTGAGCTCTAAACGGTCTTTATCCTGATGCTGCACCCACAAAACTGAATACTGGTCTTTATCTAGCCCAGGCATGAGTGTTCGCTCAAAGCTATCCATGATTTGTTCTTTTTGGCGTTCTTCTAAATCACGTTCCGCAAAGGACAAGACACCCGATGTATATTTTTGAGAAAAGTTGGTGCTATCAATGAGCTGAACCATTTGTTCAGGGTCGCCACGATCTAGCCTTGCGTCCTCTCTATCTCTGTCTTTACCTAAGAGATAATCAACGGGTCCTTTGCCTGCACCTATACCACGACTATGTATTTTTATGATCACTGTGCAATCTCTTTAATTCTTTTTCGATGCCTGATAAAGCAGTAATAACTGCTATACGGTCGATCACTGAATTAGATTTGCTTTGCTCATTCATCAACCGAGCAATCTGATTTAAGTTATTGCCAATACCAGAAAGCTGTCTTAACAGTTTCGGGTCAACTTGTAAAAGTTTACTTTGCTTAGTTCGCTTTTGACCTAGACAAGTTTCACGCATCCAACTGGCTAAACTTCCTGTCGTACAACGATCTAAAAGTTTCTGATGTTCTTCATCAGTTAATCGTATTTTTATTTCCTTTTGTCTTTTTAAACTTTCTTTCTTCGTCATGACTAATTTTTGCTTCTCAATGGTGGTAACCGTATAAAGAAAAAATCTTTGATTTTTCTCTTTGTACGGTTTTCGGGGGTGTCGGGGGTGAAGCCCCTGATCCCAGTAGTACAAAAGGGATGAAGTCCCCTTTGTGTGTGCTGGCTTATTTTTAAATAGGTGCGGAGAATATTATATTCATAATTAATTGAGAGAAGATATAATATTTTACTTAAAAGACATAACAGAATTTACAATATGAGATTAAACAAAAGTTTATTTTACTTACACCGTTGTATAGCTATTTTAAATACATTTGCATTTTTTTATGTCATAGCCTGTATAACAGAAGACAAAGCATCATATCAAAAATATGACACGATACTAAATATAGTAATAGGAATTATCCTCATATTTGCTTTAATACACTTTAAAGCATCAAACGAAGTATCAAAAGGAACTAAACTTGGAAAATGTTTATCTAAAGGAATAGGCATTTTATTTGTGATTCAAATACCTTTTTGCTTTGTCATAAAAATGGCAGTAGCTATGCTAGCAAGTCAAGAAGAATGGATTTCAACGCCTCTTTGTATCAGTATAGGCGTAATCATGATTGTTCTAGCTAGTGAAAATCATTGGCAATCAAAGGATAAAAATAATTAATTCTCTATATAAAAAAATGCTCTCAACTCTCTCAACCGTTCACCAAAGCGTCGACTTCGTCTTTGGCTTTGGTGAACGGTTGAGAGAGTTTCGGCAATACTCACCCTAAGGGCAGACTTTTAAAAAAAAATCTTATCCCCTAAGTATTGCCGATCAACTGCTTAATATATTTGGCTTCGGAGCCACGTATATCGGTCGTATCCGCACATAGTCTTGCAAACTATGCAGACAAGGACTCAAAGTCTTGCACCTTGCTCCACACGCTCCTTGTCGCTATATGGCTGTATCTCTGCGAGGGTAAAAACCCAACGTACAACTTAACAGACCGATATAACTACTCCCAACGCTCCGCCTATGTGGAATCCCCCTGTAAGCGGTTTAGCTCCTGCCTCTCGGCTCTCACTATCGCCATATAACGCCAGTGACACTTATTCCTACCACACGTTATATGTGTCTTTCCTAATCATAGGCGTACAGAAGTAGACAAAGCTCGACCATTAGGTGCTTATTTGATGGTTATTTTGATCATTTAACGAATTTTTTCTTCTTGAGGGCTTGATTAACAGTAGCACTTCTTTAAAATAGAAAGCGGTACATAAGCCGTAAGGTGAATATCAGTACGAGCTGCGAACTCTGCCGATCATTCGTTAGATGATGGTTTGAACATCAAATAACTGTACCCTCGAATTTAAATTAAAACCCCAATAAATTGCAAGACTTATTGGGGTTTTTTTTTAATATTTTTAAAGTTCATCAACATTCATTGAATATTTTCTACCATTAGAATTCATAAATATATTAAATTTATTTCTAGCGCCATAGTTTTTTAGCAAAAAAGATTTTTTTAGTAACACCCCATCAGCATCAGAAGAAATCTGCAAAGTCACGTTGGGTTCAGATTCGTCAACATCATTATTATCATTCCAGCCAAGTATTACAACCTTATAGTCTCCTAAAGCAACATTCGTTTTATCACAACCTATCACATACCTCTGAGAATTAGCCCCACCTTCCAGTTCGCCAAAATAACCCTTTCTGCTAGTGTTAGTAGAATCTGAAAAAACCAGATAACCCGTCGGTGTCGGTTCCCTTACATATAAGTACACTTTTTTTTGTGAATAAGAAATCGCACTCATTGTCACGGTAAGAAATTCTGACTTACCTTTATGCTTTGCTGCTTCCAAACTATTCAATGCTTGGGTAATATCATCTTTAATTGTGCTATACATCCCAAATGCAGGATTAAGATAGGTTTTTATTAAGCTATGACCAATACGATCACGACCGGCATTATTCCCAAAAGGTTTATAAATAGGAATAAGGTGAGTAATAGAGGGAACCGTACCTAGCACCCTTAAAGCATTAATTACAAGGTCTTGATCAGCAAGAATATGTGGACCATTGGTCGTTGGTGATGCAGGTGCAATATGGATCACTTTCACTGAATCACTTGATATTTTTTGATTTATGGTCGCATATCTGTAGGCCTCATTGACAAATAAATTCCCTTGCGAATGAGCAACAAACAATAATTTTTTACCTCCACCGACCCAGTTATCAATTTTAGCTCGGTGTTCTTGATAATTTTGTTCAGTAGGTGGACTAGAAAGTAATTTAGATAAATTCTTTGCAAAATTAGAGACAAGTAACTTGCGCCAAGCGTTACCATCTTTAATTAATTCAGGTACCTTTTGAACAATATTGTCCCACCAATTTCCCTTATCATCCAACATTTGAAAAAAGAGTTCCCAACGGTCTTTAAGTAATACTTCTTCTTTAAAGCGTTGCTCAAATGTCTCTGCAAAATCCTCAAGACCATTCGTATAGTTATACATCACAGAATATTCAATGGGATCACCATTAGGCGTAACCTTGCCACTAATAACTTGTAATTCCTTTAAATTATCGCGAGCTTCTGCAGGTGTAGTATTCACGCCATTAAAAAATGCAACAACTGTATTACCAGCTCGACAAATACTATTCGCAGGAACTGTATCTGCATAAACACAACTAGAAAAAAGCAAAGTGGCAGAGATGATCCAAGACGTAATTTGCTTACTCATCACATACCCCATCATTAGGTAAAGTCATGACTGTACCATCTAAGGCTTTACTTAAAGCGAGATATGCCATTAAGCGTTTTTTAGTATTGGTAGTAACACCCAAAATCTCCATAACAACGCGCCCATGACTTGGAGATTCTCCATTCGGAATTTTCTCAAAAATGCAACTTACTGCTCTCGATTCAACATCAGATGTTCTTTGCAATGCATTGCGATCATTCAAATTAACCAACAATGAAGCCTGCAAAGCTCGAGCATACTGGCTCACTGCTTTTTGTTGCTTTTGAGGGTAAGTTCGTTTGATATAGGCATCAATATCATCACGAATACCATTACCATCGTTATCAATGCCTTGTATTGTATTTTCTCTTTCCAATCGAGGAAGCTCACCCGAATCCTCCATTTTTGCAATTTTTTGCGCGGAAGACTCCTGCTGTGGTGGGAGTTTTTGTACAGGGGTATTAGGTTTTGAAGATGGAGATGAGTTATCAGAACTTCCAAAATCAATTTTACATGCGGTGAGCATCCCCAAAGATAAGAAAACAACTAAAATTTTTTTCATGGAAATTTCCATAAATGTAAGTTAGTTCACATTTTAACATATTTTAACAAAACTTTACATTCTAATTAAATAGCTTCGACTGCGTTGATTCATTTTTTGAGCTTCAAGAGTTGTGTTTCTAGCTGTTGTAATTGCTCGGTCAAGTTGATGACTTGTTCGCTCAATTTGTTCAAGTGATTTTTTCTCGTCTGCTCGATTTCGCTCTGCTGTTGTGCAAATTTGCTTAAACCCTGTTTGAGTTTCTGATTCTGTTCTTTGGTACTCTCGAACATCTGACGCAAAGCGGTTTGTTCCTCTTTGTGTTCCACTCTCATCTGCTCCAATGCCTTGATTAATTCCCTTTCTAAATCGGTCATTCACTAGGTTCTCTCTTATGTTTTGTACTTGTTGGTGGTCAATGGTTGGGATTTGGCTTAAATATTGGTCTGCTTGGTCAAGGTTCTGCTTAATTTGCGCTAATAGCCCATTGGAACCATTAGACCGTTGCCCCATGTCCCTGCGTCCTTGTTCATTGGAATACATAGGCGTTTGCGATTCTTCCTGTCGATGCAGTTCTGTAGCTCGATCTTGCCCCCTTTCTCGGTCAATAGCGCTATTCTCGCTTCCTGTGAGGCGATCTCGTCCAAGTTGCTGATGATCACATGGCTCTGATACAGCAAAATGCCCCATGCGATCGCTAAGGTCGTGATGATGACTATAGCGACTATGCTCCAAGTCTTTAACATAATCGGCAATAGGCGTTTGTTCTGCTCTCGGATAGCGGAGCTGATTGCTCTCTCGTTTTCGTTCAGTAAGTCTGTTAAGCGTTTTTCGTGATTCTTGAACTCTCTCGCTACGGCTTG
>NZ_VTDQ01000069.1 GCF_015627175.1 Acinetobacter pollinis
GCGATCTCGTCCAAGTTGCTGATGATTCTGTGGCTCTGATACACCAAAATGCCCCATGCGATCGCTAGGGTCGTGATGATGGCTATAGCGACTATGCTCCAAGTCTTTAACATAATCGGCAATAGGCGTTTGTTCTGCTCTCGGATAGCGGAGCTGATTGCTCTCTCGTTTTCGTTCAGTAAGTCTGTTAAGCGTTTTTCGTGATTCTTGAACTCTCTCGCTACGGCTTGCTCTGTATCTTTCGCTTGCTCCTTCGATGTCTGCTCGAAGCTCTTTGCCAAATCTAAAATCTTGCTCATAGATCATTCCTTTTAAGCGAATATTTTTGCCCCCATCAGGGTCTTTTATACTGACTGTTTTCGGTGTAGTCCTAGCGACTTCAAAACCTGCGTTCTCAAGGGTTTTAAGCACATCATCACGATTTTGAATACGTCCACTTTCAGCAACGCTTAATAGGCTGTCTGTAATCACCTGTGATGCTTTTTGTTTATTCTTGGGTAGGCTGTTAGGGGTGCATAATTCACGCTTATTTAGTGGGTCATTGGGGTCATGTAGCTTGTAATGGTCATTTACAAGGTCTTTCCATGCGTTTAAACGTGGGCGGTCTGCCTTGTCATAGTAAGGCTGTAAGCGTTTACCGCTTTGAAGCTCTACGTTTGCCACAACAAAATTAAGCTCTAAACGGTCTTTATCCTGATGCTGCACCCACAGAACTGAATACTGATCTTTGTCTAGTCCGGGCATGAGTGTTCGCTCGAAGCTATCCATGATCTTTTCTTTTTGGCATTCTTCTAAATCACGTTCCGCAAAGGACAAGACACCCGATGTATATTTTTGAGAAAAATTGGTGCTATCAATGAGCTGAATCATTTGTTCAGGGTCACCACGATCTAGCCTTGCGTCCTCTCTATCTCTGTCTTTACCTAAGAGATAATCAACGGGTCCTTTGCCTGCACCTGAACCACGACTATGTATTTTTATGATCACTGTGCAATCTCTTTAATTCTTTTTCGATACCTGATAAAGCAGTAATAACGGCTATACGGTCAATCACTGAATTAGATTTACTTTGCTGATTAATCAATCTAGCAATCTGATTTAAATTATTACCAATACCCGAAAGCTGTCTTAACAATTTCGGGTCAACTTCTAAAAGTTTGCTTTGCTTAGTTGGCTTCTTACCTAGACAAGTTTCACGTATCCAACTTGCTAAACTCTCTGCCGTACAGCGGTCTAAAAGTTTCTGATGTTCTTCATCAGTTAAACGTATTTTTATTTCCTTTTGTCTTTTTAAAGTTTCTTTCTTAGTCATGACTAAATTTTGCTTCTCAATGGTGGTAACCGTATAAAGAAAAAATCTTTGATTTTTCTCTTTGGACGGTTTTCGGGGGTGTCGGGGGTGAAGCCCCTGATCCCAGTAGCACAAAAGGGATAGAGTCCCCTTTGTGTATGCTGGCTTATAATCACGATAGCATGTTGATTAAGTGGCTACAAGAATGTTGTGACCATCTGATCAAAGGCTATCTGTGATTAGTTGGTGATAATGGTCATTACAAGATTATGGACAATCGCAAGCGACCGCATTTACTTTTCTATGCACAAACACTATGTATAAGATCGTGGACAAATCAAAGATTTGACACACTGACTTACACAGGTTTGATGCACAGGCAAAGTCTTTGCCCACAACCGTTGTTAACTCCCCAAAGTAATAATTCTTTTTATATATAAAAGCAAAAGCAATGCTCTCAACTTCTCAACACATTCCCCAAAGCGTCGACTTCGTCTTTGGCTTTGGTGAACGGTTGAGAGAGTTTCGGCAATACTCACCCTAAGGGCAGACTTTTAAAAAAAAATCAATTCCCTTAAGTATTGCCGATCAACATCGTAATATATTTGGCTTCGGAGCCACGTATATCGGTCGTATCCGCACATAGTCTTGCAAACTATGCAGACAAGGACTCAAAGTCTTGCACCTTGCTCCACACGCTCCTTGTCGCTACATGGCTGTATCTCTGCGAGGGTTTCCCCAACATACAACTTAACAGACCTTTTGTAACTACTCCCAACGCTCCGCCTATGTGAAGTTCCCCTGTAAGCGGTTTAGCTCCTGCCTCTCGGCGCTCACTATCGCCATATAACGCCAGTGACACTTATTCCTACCACACGTTATATGTGTCTTTCCTAATCAAAGGCGTACAGAAGTAGACAAAGCTCGACCTTTTCGGTGCTTATTTGATGGTTATTTAGATCAATTTAACGAATTTTTTCTTCTTGAGGGCTTGATTAACAGTAGCACTTCTTTAAAATAGAAAGCGGTACATAAGCCGTAAGGTGAATATCAGTACGAGTTTCCAGCTCTGCCGATCATTCGTTAGATGATGTGTCTGCATCAAATAACTGTACCCCCGAATTTAAATTAAAACCCCAATAAGTTGCAAGACTTATTGGGGTTTTTTTAAAATATTTTTTAAATTACTCAATCGATGCTGAATATTTGTTGGTTTTCGAATTAAAACTGACTCTTACATTAAAAATATTACCAGTTGTTGGAGATTCACGTGATTGGGCAGCGCCCAGAGTTACAGTTTGAGTTGCTAGTACCCCATCCGCATTTGAAGCAATTTGCAGCGTGGCACTCTTATTTGTTGCATTACCATCATAGTTTCCAAGAGAAATATGATAAATACCTGTAGCAAGCCTAGTCCTATCACAACTGGCAACATATACCTCTGGACCAGTAAAATATGGTGTAAAAACTTTATATAAATACCCAGATAACCCTTGAGGAGTATAATAAAAAACATGATTTCCTGATGGTTCAAAAACATGTGTACTTATGGAATCTATGTCTGAACCAAGAGCTGTAGTTAGTGTCGCTGTAAAGAATCCTATACCACCTTTGGCATTTGGTGCTTTTAAGCTATTTAGAGCTTGAGTAATATCATCTTTAATCGTGCTGTACATACTAAATGCAGGGTTAAGATAGGTTTCGACTAGACCATGACCCATGAAATCACGACCAGCATTATTCCCGAAAGGTTTATAAATAGGAATAAGATGAGTAACCGAGGGAACCGTACCATTCAATCTTAAACCATTAATTACAAGGTCTTGATCGGCAAGAATATGCGGACCATTGGTCGTTGGTGATGCAGGAGCAATATGTACAACCTTCACAGAATCAGTCGATAAATTATTATTTTTGGTCGCGTATCTATAAGCCTCATTGGCAAATAAATTTCCTTGTGAATGTGCAACAAATAGAAGTTTTTTACCTTGAGATGCCCATGTATCTATCTTAGAGCGATGTTCTTGGTAATTTTTTTGGGTAGGGGGATTAGAAATTAATGAAAGTAAATTTTTGATGGTTTTCGTTTCTGAAATTTTACGCCAATTATCAGCATCTATGATCAGCTCAGGAACTCCATTAACGATATTATTCCACCAACTTCCCTGATCGTTCAGTGTTTGAAAAAAAAGTTCCCAACGGTCTTTAAGTAATACTTCTTCTTTAAAACGTTGTTCGAACGTTTCTGCAAAATCCTCAAGACCATTAGAGTAGTTATACATCAATTCATACTCAATCTGGTCACCATTCGGTGCAGAATTTCCATTAATAACCTGTAATTTCGCTAAATTATCTAAAGCTAATTTTTTAGATGTCATAACTCCATTAAAAAAGGCAAAAATAGTATTACTTCTTTGACAGATATTATTCTCGGGAGCAATACTATCAAAGTTAATTGCATAGACAGAACTAGAAAAAAACAAAGCAACAGAAAGGATCCAAGAAGTGATTCGTTTACTCATCACATACATCCTCACTAGGCAAGCGAATCACCATTCCATCTGATGCTTTATCAACAGCAAGTGAAGCCAATAACCGTTTTTTAGTATTAGTAGTCGCACTAGAAATTTCTTCTACAACACTTCCGTGGCTAGGAGATTCTCCATTCGGAATTTTCTGATAAATACAGCTCACAGCTCTTGCTTCAGCATTTGATATAGCTTGCAGTGCAACACGATCATTGATATTAACTAATAAAGATGCTTGCGCAACTCTGGCAAATTGACTTACTGCTTTTTGTTGTTTTTGGGGGTAAGTCCGCTTGATGTAGGCATCAATATCATCACGGATACCATTACCATCGTTATCAATACCTCGTATTGTATCTTCTCTTTCTAATCGAGGAAGTGCACCTGAATCTTCCATTTTTGCAATTTTTTGCGCAGAAGACTCCTGCTGTGGTGGGAGTTTTTGTGCAGGGGTTTGAGGTTTTGGAGATGGTGATGAGTTATCAGAACCTCCAAAATCAATTTTACATGCGGTGAGCATCCCCAAAGATAAGAAAACAACTAAAAGTTTTTTCATGGAAATTTCCATAAATGTAATTTAGTTCACATTTTAACAGATTTTTAACAAAAAATTACATTTTGATTGAATAGCTTCGACTGCATTGATTCATTTTTTGAGCTTCAAAAGTTGTATTTCTAGCTGTTGTAATTGCTCGGTCAAGTTGATGACTTGCTTGGTTAATTTGTTCAAGTGATTTTTTCTCGTCTGCTCGATTTCGCTCTGCTGTTGTGCAAAGTTGCTTAAACCCTGTTTGAGTTTCTGATTCTCTTCTTTGGTACTCTCGAACATCTGACGCAAGGCGGTTTGTTCCTCTCTGTGTTCCGCTCTCATCTGCTCCAATGCCTTGATTAATTCCCTTTCTAAATCGGTCATTCGCTAGGTTCTCTCTTATGTTTTGTGCCTGTTGGTGGCTTAAATGTTGGTCTGCTTGGTCAAGGTTCTGCTTAATTTGCTCTAATAGCCCATTGGAACCATTAGACCGTTGCCCCATGTCCCTGCGTCCTTGTTCATTGGAATACATAGGCGTTTGCGGTTCTTCCTGTCGATACAGTTCTGTAGCTCGATCTTGCCCCCTTTCTCGGTCAATAGCGCTATTCTCGCTTCCTGTGAGGCGATCTCGTCCAAGTTGCTGATGATTCTGTGGCTCTGATACACCAAAATGCCCCATGCGATCGCTAGGGTCGTGATGATGGCTATAGCGACTATGCTCCAAGTCTTTAACATAATCGGCAATAGGCGTTTGTTCTGCTCTCGGATAGCGGAGCTGATTGCTCTCTCGTTTTCGTTCAGTAAGTCTGTTAAGCGTTTTT
>NZ_VTDQ01000070.1 GCF_015627175.1 Acinetobacter pollinis
GATTTCGACCTTGCTTGCCTTGTGATTGTGCATACCATTGGGTCTTTGGATCAAACCAAATGGAAATATTGCCTCGGTTAATTAAGGTTCGATTATAGGATGACCAATTGGTTGTACGGTAGATTTTAGGGGTAGGCTTATTCATTTTTAAATTATATTGCTGAATAAGCCTTCAATGATAGGTTTGTGCAACAAAGCCCATATCAACTATAAATATTCTTTAATGATAGATTACAAAATATTATTTATTGTTAATTAGCTTATTTTAAAGAAGCTATTTTTCCACATCTGACTTGGATTTGTCTAAAAATAAATTTAATGGCTTTCATATAAGCTTAGGTTATTGAAATTAATAAGATAAATAAAGAATTTAGCTTTACCTAAAAATCATAATTAAACACTGTAATAATCAAAAAACATACATTATTTTAAGGTTATTTTAATGACAGAATATACACATAGTTATATTCATAGATCACATATAAGTATTTAACGTATATATGGGCTTACTTTGACCAAGCTTATGAATATATTTAAATCAAAATAGTGATGGGTTCATATGGAATTTAAAGTTTTAGGAAAAACACTATATTCAGAAGACTTAGTATCTGGCTTAATTGTTTTTTTAGTTGCACTCCCCTTATGTTTAGGAATTGCACTTGCCTCAGGTGCACCACTTTTTTCTGGAATTATTGCAGGTATTGTTGGAGGTATTGTTGTTGGCACATTAAGTGGATCACATCTAAGTGTTTCTGGACCTGCTGCAGGGCTAACTGCAATTATAGTTACACAACTTGATGCTCTAAATGGTAACTATCAAGCATTTTTAGTTTCAGTCGTATTGGCGGGTGTTATACAAATCGTATTTAGTGTTCTTAAACTTGGTGCTTTTGCAAATTATATTCCAAATAGTGTCATTATCGGACTCCTTGCTGGTATTGGTTTAATGCTTATTATTGGCCAAATTCCTCTACTATTTGGTTTAGATCGGTTAAATCAACTAAATGCACAAATGCTAGATCATCCGTTCGATATTGGTTCAGCAATTATTGGTATATTTAGTTTAATATTTATTCTCGTATGGGATAGCTCAAAATTTAAAAAGCTCCCTATTCCATCAATGCTGATTGTAATTATTTTAGCTGGGCTTCTTAATTTTCTTTTTATCCAATCTAACTCTAGTCTAATTATATTTGATGAAAATTTAATTAATTTACCTCAAATATTAAATTCTCATGAAAAATTATTTTTCTTTCCAGATTTTTCTTTTTTGAATTCTAGCCAAATATATATTGGTGCTTTTACTCTGGCGATTATTGCTTCCTTAGAAACTATATTAAACCTTGAGGCAGCCGATAGGATGGATCCATATAAACGTACCTCCCCCCCAAATAGAGAACTTTTTGCACAGGGTATTGGAAATACTTTTTCTGGTTTTATTGGTGGAATGCCAATTACATCTGTTATTGTGCGTAGCTCTATTAATGCAACAAGTGGTTCAAAAACTAAGTTTTCAGCTATTACACATGGTTTATTACTCATAATCGCAGTTTTATTCCTCACACCACTACTCAATTATGTTCCACTATCTACTCTTGCAGCTATTTTACTTCTTACCGGCTATAAGCTTTCAAAGCCAGAACTTTTCATAAATTTTTATAAAAAAGGATGGAAGCAATTTCTTCCATTTATAACTACAGTAATTATTATTGTTACAGTCGACTTACTGGTTGGTGTTATATTTGGCATCGCCGTCAGCTTAACGTTTATCTTATATTATAATCTTCAGAGTGGTATTCATACTAGCTATGAAATAAATCCAAATGGTAATACAACGCATATTCAGCTATTAAGTCATGTCAGCTTTTTAAATCGAGCCATGCTAAGTAAAGCATTATCAAAAGTAAAAGAGAATGAATATGTTATTGTCGATGCATCTCAGATAAATGAAATCGATCCAGATCTTTATATTGTTATTGAGGACTTTAAAAAAGATAAAGCAAAACTTAAAAATATTACAATGCAAATCATAGGTTGTAAAAAAAATAGCTTTGAAATGCTCTAACACCAAAATTAAAAGAAAACCCTCTAAGTCGAGGGTTTTCTTTATTTTAAAATACGCTGGGCGAATTACATCATTCCACCCATTCCGCCCATTCCACCCATATCAGGTGCAGCAGCAGGTTTTTCTTCAGGAATTTCTGTAATCATTGCTTCAGTTGTTAGCATTAAACCTGCAACAGATGCAGCATGCTCAAGCGCAGAACGCGTTACTTTCGCAGGATCTAAAATACCCATCTCGATCATATCGCCATATTCACCAGTTGCAGCGTTGTAACCATAGTTACCTTCGCCTTGCTTAATTGCATTAATTACAACTGATGGTTCATCACCCGCATTTGCAACGATTTGACGTAAAGGGGCTTCAATTGCACGGCGTAAGATATTAATACCCGCTGTTTGATCTTCATTTGCGCCAGTTAGACCATCTAGTGAATTTACTGCGCGTACAAGTGCAACACCACCACCCGCAACAACACCTTCTTCAACTGCAGCACGTGTTGCATGCAAGGCATCGTCTACACGGTCTTTTTTCTCTTTCATCTCAACTTCTGTCGCTGCACCAATTTTAATTACAGCAACACCACCAGCTAACTTAGCAACACGCTCTTGTAACTTTTCACGGTCATATTCAGAAGTTGATTCTTCGATTTGTGCACGAATTTGTTGAACACGCTCATCGATCATTGCTGCATTACCAGCACCATCAACAATTACAGTATTCTCTTTAGATACAGTTACTTTATGTGCGGTACCCAAATCTTCTAAAGAAGCTTTTTCTAAAGACATACCCACTTCTTCAGAAATAACATTTGCACCCGTTAAAATTGCAATATCTTGAAGCATTGCTTTACGACGATCACCAAAGCCAGGTGCTTTTACTGCACATACTTTAATAATACCGCGCATATTATTTACAACAAGTGTTGCTAATGCTTCGCCTTCAACATCTTCGGCAATAATTAATAAAGGCTTACCTGTTTTAGCTACTGCCTCTAAAGTTGTAATCAACTCACGGATATTGCTAATTTTTTTATCAACTAGAAGAATAAATGGATTTTCTAGTTCAGCCGTTAAAGTTTCTTGTTTATTAGAGAAGTACGGGCTAAGGTAACCACGATCGAACTGCATACCTTCAACAACGTCAAGTGCATCTTCAAAGCCTGAACCTTCTTCAACAGTAATTACACCCTCTTTGCCTACTTTTTCCATTGCTTGAGCAATTAGTTTACCCACAGTATGGTCAGAGTTTGCAGAAATAGAGCCCACTTGTTCAATTGCTTTAAAGTCATTCGCAGGCGTTGAATTCTTACGAATGTTTTCAACAGCAACTTTAACCGCAATATCAATACCGCGTTTTAGATCCATTGGGTTCATGCCTGCAGTCACAGACTTAACACCTTCATTTACAATCGCTTGAGCAAGCACAGTCGCTGTTGTTGTACCATCACCAGCTACATCATTTGTTTTTGAAGATACTTCGCGCACAAGTTGTGCACCCATGTTTTCAAACTTATCTTTTAATGTAATTTCTTTTGCAACTGTCACACCATCTTTAGTGATGTGTGGTGCACCAAAAGAACGATCAATCACAACATTACGACCTTTAGGGCCTAAAGTTACTTTTACCGCATCTGCAAGTACATTTACGCCTGCAATCATTTTTGAGCGCGCTGAATCACCAAATTTTACGTCTTTAGCTGACATGATATTACTCCAAAATCTTTGATTTACTTGATCTGATACAAATGAGAGTGTTGTCTTATTAGCTTTCTAAAACAGCTAAAATGTCAGACTCTTTCATAATTAATAACTCTTCACCATCAACTTTAACAGTTGTACCTGCATAAGTACCAAAAAGCACTTTATCGCCAACTTTCACATCTAAAGCACGCACACCATTTTCAGTAATTTGACCATTACCTACAGCAATGACCTCTCCTTCAGATGGTTTTTCTGCTGCTGAACCAGGTAGTAAGATACCGCCTGCTGTTTTTGTTTCTTCTTCAACACGGCGAATAACGACACGATCATGTAATGGGCGAATGTTGCTCATATGTAAAACTCCATCAGACTAAGTCTTGTTTCAAAAATTAATAGCAGCCTTTTCAGTATGATTTATACCACTATTAACACATTGTTCCGATGACATTTTTTTGGGGGTTTAAATAAAAGCTTCAAGGGCAAAAAATAAAAAAAAATATCTTTTGGATTTTTTTTAATCACTTTATGTTTTTCTTAGAATAAATTCGCTATTTTCTTCATCAAATACATAGTTTTCAATACAGCCATTTTTAAAAATAACATTAAAACCATTTGGTTCTTGCTGACGTAATCTCCACGAGGTGGATGTGCCTGAGTGAATATCAAAAATAGAACAAGCATCCAATCGATAAATTTTTGTTAAATCATAAATGCCTGTTAAGTGTAAATGTCCGTGCAACAAACCAAATAAATCGTATTTGCACCATTGCTCCAACGCAGTTTGGGCATATTTGGGACAATCTTTATAGCCATGCCCTTTGTCTTGTGCGACATAAAATGGCTGATGCACTACAATAAGTTTTAACTTATTTTCAGGAGCATACTTTAACTTCTCTGAAACATCATTTAATTGCGCCAAAGAAATAAATCCCTTCGTATGATAGCGAGGACGAATACTATTTACACC